>CAYLWI010000013.1:12868-35415 GCA_964387345.1 uncultured Eubacterium sp.
GAGGATACCTGAATGGGCAGAAAGCGGCCCAAAGAAGGAGGAAACGGTTTGGCTGATATACGAAAAGAAATAGAGAAAAGAAGAACATTTGCGATTATTTCCCATCCGGATGCCGGTAAAACTACCCTGACAGAAAAGTTTCTTCTCTATGGAGGACAGATTAATCTGGCAGGATCTGTAAAAGGGAAGGCCACTGCCCGTCATGCTGTGTCGGACTGGATGGAAATTGAAAAGCAGAGAGGTATTTCTGTCACTTCGTCTGTGCTGCAGTTTGAATATGACGGATACTGCATCAATATTCTGGACACGCCCGGACATCAGGATTTCTCGGAGGATACTTACCGTACGCTGATGGCGGCGGATTCCGCTGTGATGGTAATTGACGGTTCCAGGGGCGTGGAGGCCCAGACCCGGAAGCTGTTTAAAGTCTGCGTCATGCGTCATATACCGATTTTTACATTTATCAACAAAATGGACAGGGATGCCAGGGATCCCTTTGATCTTGCGGATGAAATAGAGAAAGAGCTGGGAATTTCCGTGTGTCCTGTAAACTGGCCCATCGGTTCCGGAAAAAATTTCAAAGGCGTTTATGACAGAAATACAAAAAAGGTCATGACTTTTTCTGATACCCTCAAGGGAACGAAAGAGGGGCAGGAGCGGGAATATGATCTGGATGATCCGGCGCTGACAGAGGAGATCGGGGAAGAATTCCGGGAACAGCTCATGGAAGAGATTGAGCTTCTGGACGGGGCCAGCGCAGAATTCGATCTGGATCTGGTATCTAAGGGAGAACTGTCCCCGATGTTTTTCGGTTCGGCCCTGACCAATTTCGGTGTGGAGACCTTCCTGAAGCATTTCCTGCAGATGACATCCTCTCCTCTTCCGAGGAACTCGGATCACGGCTGGATCAGCCCCTTTTCGGAAGATTTCAGCGCCTTTGTATTTAAAATCCAGGCTAATATGAACAAAGCCCACCGGGACCGTATCGCGTTTATGAGAATCTGTTCCGGGAAGTTTGACGCCGGCATGGAAGTGTTTCATGTGCAGGGGAACAAGAAGAGCAGGCTTTCCCAGCCCCAGCAGCTCATGGCCCAGGAGAGAAAAGTCATTGAGGAGGCTTATGCCGGCGATATCATCGGCGTTTTCGATCCGGGAATATTCTCTATCGGTGATACACTGACGACGGCGAAAGAGAAGTTTGCTTTTGAGGGAATCCCGACTTTTGCGCCGGAACATTTTGCCCGGGTCCGCCAGGCAGATACCATGAAGCGGAAACAGTTCGTCAAAGGTATCACCCAGATTGCCCAGGAAGGCGCCATCCAGATCTTCCAGGAGTACAAGACCGGTATGGAGGAGATTATCGTGGGCGTGGTGGGCGTCCTGCAGTTTGATGTGCTGAAGTTCCGGCTGGAAAATGAATATAATGTGGACATCCGCCTGGAGAATCTTCCCTATGAGCATATCCGTTGGATTGAGAACAAAGATATTGATCTGGATCATCTGACCGGTACCTCCGATATGAAGAAGATCCGGGATCTGAAAGGAAATCCCCTGCTGCTGTTTGTGAATTCCTGGAGTGTGGGGATGACTCTGGAAAGAAATGAGGGCCTTGTCCTGTCGGAGTTCGGACGAAACTGACGGTTCTGCGGCCTGTATGATAAAAAATAAAAATGCCTGCGGGAATCGCGGCGGAGAATCCCGTTTGCGGGATTCTTTTTTTAGTTTATGAACGCTGACCCTTGCGCCGGGGGGAATCCTGTGCTATAGTCTGTTTGAACAGGAAGTCCGGATGTCTGTTATCTTTTCTATTCCTATATTTCGGCAGAATTGTTCCGTAAGGTCCGGAACAGCGTATCGCAATTCTCCTGTTTATTCCAGAAGCCTACAGAAACAGGGAGGGATGCCTTTGAATCCGGAGAAATAAAATCAGGATTGACTTTTCATTAGAACTATATTAATATATTACCAAAAAACGAACATAAGTTCGCGCAAGGAGTCAGATTATGGCAAAAACAGGAAAAGATCCAAAAGAAGATAAATTAAAAGCGCTTGACGCGGCCATTTCACAGATCGAGAAGCAGTATGGAAAGGGATCCGTTATGAAGCTGGGAGACCCTGATATCCATATGAAGGTGGAGACGATCCCCACCGGCTGTCTGAGCCTGGATATTGCGCTGGGGCTCGGCGGTATTCCCAAGGGGCGTATCGTGGAGATATACGGACCGGAGTCCAGCGGTAAGACGACAGTTGCCCTCCACATGGTTGCGGAGGTCCAGAAGCGGGGCGGTATTGCCAGTTTTATTGATGCGGAGCATGCCCTTGATCCGGCTTACGCCCGCAACATCGGTGTGGATATTGATAATCTTTACATTTCCCAGCCGGATAACGGGGAACAGGCTCTGGAGATTACGGAGACGATGGTGCGTTCCGGCGCGGTCGATATCGTGATTGTGGACTCTGTGGCGGCTCTGGTTCCCAAGGCGGAGATTGAGGGGGATATGGGGGATTCCCATGTGGGTCTCCAGGCCCGTCTTATGTCCCAGGCTCTCCGGAAGCTGACAGCGGCCATCAGCAGATCCAACTGTATCGTGATTTTTATCAACCAGCTCCGGGAGAAGGTGGGAGTGATGTTCGGCAATCCCGAGACCACGACCGGAGGACGCGCGCTGAAGTTCTATGCGTCTATCCGCATGGATGTGCGCCGTACCGAGGCTGTGAAGCAGGGAGGCGAAGTGACCGGCAACCATACCAGGGTCAAGGTTGTGAAGAATAAGATCGCGCCGCCGTTTAAGACTGCGGAGTTTGATATTATGTTCGGAAAAGGGATTTCCCGGGAGGGAGACATCCTGGATCTGGCTGCCGATACGGGGATTGTGAACAAGTCGGGGGCGTGGTATGCCTATAACGGCGATAAGATCGGACAGGGCCGGGAGAACGCCAGGAATTTCCTGGCAGAGAATCCGGAGATCTGCGCGGAGATCGAGCAGAAGGTCCGGGATTACTTTGATCTGGACGGGAAGCGCGCCCTGGAGAAGGCCGAAGAGAAGGCAAGGGCCGAGGCTGAAATGGGAATGAATATCATTAATCTTGAGGATGAGTAGTGTGGTCTGATGCAGATACTGGAGATTAAAAAGGAAAAGAAGGGGAGGATACTGGTCTATACTGATTGTGTGGACTGTTTTCCTCTTTATGCGGGAGAGGCGTCAGTCTGGGGGATTGAAGAGGGAGCGGAGCTTCCCCGGGAAAAGTGGGAGAGGCTCTGCGATGAGATTCTGGAAAAGCGTGTGATCCGCCGCGCCATGTATCTGCTGGAGCGGATGGACCGGACAGAGTTCCAGCTCCGCCGGAAGCTGGCGGAAAATCATTATCCGGAGGAGCTGATCGGCGCGGCGTTGGATTATGTGAAGTCGTATCACTATATCGATGATTTCCGCTACGCCTGTTCTTATATCCGCTGTCACCAGTCGGAGAAGAGCAGGATGTGGCTGAAAATGACCCTTGAACAGCGGGGAGTGCCGTCCGGAGTGACAGAGCGCGCCATGGAAGAAGTGTATGAGGATCAGGAAGAGGAGCTGATCAGGAAGCTCCTGGAAAAGAAGCATTATGATCCGGAGCGGATGAACCAGAAGGAAAAGTACCGGATCTGTCAGTGCCTTCTCCGGAAGGGTTTTTTAATTTCAAATATAAAACGGCAGATGGACTTGACATAACTTGCAAAAAAGTATAAAATTTAGTAGTTGTAGTTTATGACATAATCGATTTTATTGAGTGGCTGTTTCCCACAGCCGCATCAGTTCATTTGTTATATGTACAATAAAACTAAATAAGGAGGTGGCTCCTGTGGTGCAGGTTATCATAGCTGTAGTAATTACTGCTGTGGTCGCTGTTATCGTCACTTATATGGTATCCCAGAAGCGGTTCAGGAAAAACACCGATGAGAAAATCGGAAGCGCCGAAGATCGCGCAAGGGCCATTATTGATGAGGCTGTGAAAACTGCTGAGACCAAAAAGCGGGAGGCCCTGCTTGAAGTCAAGGAAGAGTCGATCAGGACGAAAAATGAACTTGACAGAGAGATCAAGGACCGGAGAGCTGAGATCCAGCGGAATGAGAGACGCGTCGAACAGAAAGAGGCGAATCTGGATAAGAAGCTGGAAGCAATCGAACGCCGTGAACAGAGTTTTGCAGCCAGGGAAGAGGATATCAAGCGGCAGAGAGCAGAAGTTGCGAAGTTAAATGAAGAGCGCATACAGGAACTGGAAAGAATTTCAGGACTCACCTCTGAACAGGCAAAAGAATATCTCTTAAAATCTGTTGAAGAAGATGTCAAGCATGATACGGCCAGAATGGTCAAGGAAATGGAGACCAGGGCCAGAGAGGAAGCTTCAAAGAAGGCCAGAGAGTATGTGGTCAGTGCCATCCAGAAATGCGCGGTAGACCATGTGGCCGAGACAACGATTTCTGTTGTACAGCTTCCCAATGATGAAATGAAAGGACGGATCATCGGACGTGAGGGGCGGAATATCCGTACTCTGGAGACGATGACGGGGGTTGATCTGATTATAGACGACACGCCGGAAGCGGTTATTCTTTCGGGGTTTGATCCCATCCGCCGGGAGGTTGCCCGTATCGCACTTGAAAAGCTGATTGTGGATGGACGTATCCATCCGGCCAGAATCGAGGAGATGGTGGAGAAGGCCCAGAAGGAAGTGGAAAGCACGATCCGCGAAGAGGGCGAGGCTGCCACTCTGGAGGTCGGCGTTCATGGAATCCATCCCGAACTGGTCCGTCTGCTGGGACGTATGAAGTTCCGTACCAGCTATGGTCAGAATGCACTGAAACATTCTATCGAGGTTGCGCAGATTGCAGGTCTTCTGGCTGCGGAGATTGGTGTGGATGTGCGGACGGCGAAGCGCGCGGGACTGCTGCATGATATTGGAAAGGCTGTGGATCATGAGATGGAAGGATCCCATATCCAGCTGGGAGTAGCGCTCTGCAGAAAGTATAAAGAGTCCGCTACTGTGATTAATGCAGTGGAAGCCCACCATGGGGATGTGGAGCCCCAGACTCTGATTGCCTGCCTGGTACAGGCTGCCGATACGATTTCAGCAGCGCGTCCGGGAGCAAGACGGGAAACACTGGAAACATATTCAAACAGATTAAAGAAACTGGAAGACATAACGAACAGTTTCAAGGGAGTAGAGAAATCTTTTGCAGTTCAGGCGGGCAGAGAGGTTCGTATTATGGTAGTTCCTGAACAGGTAAGCGATGCTGATATGATACTGATGGCGAGAGATATTTCCAAGCAGATTGAGACTGAACTGGAATATCCTGGTCAGATCAAGGTAAATGTGATTCGTGAAAGCCGTGTTACAGATTACGCAAAGTAAATTGCGGTTACCATAATAGACAGTTCGTGTGAAGGACAGATCCCCGTAGATTCTCTCTGGAGAGTTTACGGGGTTTCTAAATACAGGGTCGCCTGAAAGGAACGGGAAACAATCAATATGAAGCTGATATCGTGGAATGTAAATGGCCTCCGGGCCTGTGTCCAGAAGGGGTTTCTGGATTATTTTAAAGAAGCAGACGCCGATATTTTCTGCATACAGGAGACAAAGCTGCAGGAGGGGCAGATCAGACTGGATCTGGAAGGTTATGAACAGTACTGGAATTATGCTGTAAAAAAGGGATATTCCGGGACGGCGGTTTTTACAAAGGAGAAGCCTCTCGCGGTTTCTTATGGGATCGGTATGGAAGAACACGATCAGGAGGGAAGGGTAATTACCCTGGAGTATGAAAAGTTCTATTTTGTGACAGTCTATGTTCCGAATTCCCAGAATGAACTGGCCAGACTGGATTACAGGATGAAATGGGAGGATGATTTTCTGGCATATATTAAGTCGCTGGAAAGGAAAAAACCGGTGATTTACGCCGGTGATCTGAATGTGGCGCACCAGGAGGCTGACCTGAAGAATCCGAAAACCAACCGCAGAAATGCAGGTTTTACGGATGAGGAACGCCAGAAGATGACAAATGTCCTGGAAAGTGGTATGATAGATACGTTCCGGTATTTTCATCCCGATGCGACAGGAGTCTATTCCTGGTGGTCTTACCGTTTTAAGGCAAGAGAGAAGAATGCAGGATGGCGTATCGATTATTTTATTGTATCAGAGAGTCTGAAAGATGCTCTTATATCTGCGGACATCCATACAGAAGTTATGGGATCCGACCACTGTCCGGTGGAACTGGCAATTGATTTATAGGGACAGAGGAGCGCATCATTAATGGAAAGAAGAAATAAAAAGGAACCCCGGACTCTGAGGAGAAAACGGGAAGAGGAAAAGAAAAAGGCGGTCCGGAAAGAGGTTTTCAGCTGGATCCGCATGTTTGTGATTGTGATTGCGGTGGTGTTTGTGGCGCTGAGATTTGTCATTATTAACGCAGTGATTCCTTCGGGATCCATGGAGACTACCATCATGACGAAGGACAGGCTGATCGGATTCCGGTTTTCTTACTGGTTTGACGATCCGGAACGGGGGGATATTATCCTGTTTTCCTATCCGCTGGATGAAAGCCAGACTTATATCAAGCGCGTGATCGGTCTTCCGGGGGAGACCGTGGATATTATAGATGGAAAGATTTATATAAATGGCAGCGATACTCCCCTGGCGGAAGATTATCTGCCGGAAGACTGGTGGTGGGAGAATGACGGCTACCATCTGGAAGTGCCGGAGGACTGTTATTTTGTGATGGGAGATAACAGGAATGATTCGGCGGATGGCCGCGTGTGGCCGGAATACGCCCTGGAGTCGGGGCTTGCATCCACAGAAGAGGAGGCTGAGAAGTATCATTTTGTGGAGAGAAGCGAGATCAAAGGCAAGGCGATTTTTACATATTTCAGGCATGTGAAACTGCTGGTCAATACGGCAGATTACTGATAAATAAATTCAAATTGATTCTATGGGACACTGTCCCGTGAACACAGAAAGGAAGGAATTGCAGGATATGGAGACACAAGAGGCAATGAAGGTTCAGGAGACGGCAGAGGCGCAGGAGACTCAGAAGCCTGAGGAGATCCGGGAGACGGCAGCGCAGGAAGAGCAGAAGGAAGCTGCTGTAACAATGCAGGATATGAAACAGGAGCTGGAGGAATCTTACAAGATGATGGGCGACGGCGAGCATGACACCGATACTCTGCTGGCATGGAAGAAGATCCGGGAATTATATGAGTCGGGAGCAGATCTGACGGTTGAGATTACAGGCGTTGTGAACAAAGGAGTGATCGCCCTGGTAGAGGGGATCCGGGGATTTGTTCCGGTATCCAGACTGAGTCTGGAACGGGTGGAGGATCTCAATGAGTGGCTGGGAAAGCAGATCCGCGTCCGCATTATTACGGCAGACCCGGAAAAAGACAAACTGGTTCTTTCTGCCCGGGAGATTCTGAGAGAAGAAAGAGACGAGGCGAAGAAACTGAAGATTTCTTCCATCCAGGTAGGAAGCGTATTCACCGGGAAGGTGGACAGTATCCAGCCTTATGGGGCTTTTGTCGATCTGGGCGACGGCGTATCCGGACTGGTTCATGTTTCCCAGATTTCTACAGAGAGGATCAAGCATCCTTCTGTGGTTCTCCAGGAGGGCCAGGAGGTCCGGGTCAAGGTCATCGGCAGGCAGGATGGAAAGCTGAAGCTGAGTATGAAAGCCCTGATGGAGGATAAAAAGAAAGAAGAGGAAGAAAAGGTTGTGATACCGAAAGCAGAGTCTATTGGAACCTCCATGGGGGATCTGCTGAAGAACCTGAAGTTATAGGAGAGGCTGTCTGGAGCAGCCTGTAAGTTTTTGAATTGAAAGGCGGCAGAGATATGGCTGCAAATAAGATTGTCCGTGAACAGGGGAAATATCTTGATGTGACCCCTTTTCACGGAAAGTACTGCACGATTAATATGACTGGCCAGGATGTGGGATATGCCCGCGTGGGTATTATATCGTCCGGCAGAGATTTTATTCTGTTCCAGTTTCGTGGCAGACGCGGTCTTGCGGCAAAGGCTTTTGTAAAGGACATCACGGAAGTGAGGATGACAGAGCGGATGCTGAAAAAGGAACCGGAGCTTGTGGTGGAGGAATGGGATGAGGATGTGAATCCCTTCTGCTATTTTGTGGGGGAACGGTGCGATATCCATATGCATCAGACCCGGCTGTTTGAGGCCACGCCTGGTTTTTTTAAGGCCAGAATCCTGTATGTGGACAGTCAGAATTATCTGATCCGCATCCGGGAGAATAGTAAACAGTTTAATGTGCAGATCCCCATGATCTGCGGGATTATGGAATCCCAGTATTAAAAGTTCAGAGGAAAACAGATGGATAAGAAAATTTTGGAACGGCCCGCTTATAATATAGACAACGGAACGCTGGAAAAGGCCATTGAAGATTACACAGCATCCAATAACGATGTGAGGAAGCTCGGGGAGCTTATGCAGATTTTCCGGAAGTCGCAGGTGATTGTACCGGTGGCTTTCCCGAAAAAAGTAGATATCGGGATTCTGAAGAAGATGCTCCGGGGAGAGCCTCTGGGGCCGGGGGAGAGCTTTCCCCTGTTCCCCATTACCATGTCTGATTCCAAAGGAAATAAGTTCGCCCCTGCTTTCACCTCAAAGGAAAAGATCCTTGAGACAGATAAGTTTCCCTATATGATCCGGGTGCCGGCAGAGCAGGTGATTAAAAACGCGCTGAATGAGAAGATGAATCTGAATGGAGTGCTTCTGAATCCCCAGACAGGAGGTTTTGTGTTCCGGCGGCAGGCGTTTCTGACTGATTTTTCAAAGATTCCGGCAGATTTGCGGAATGGACAGGTGAAAAAGGTTTCCAGACAGGAGTTTTTTATCCTGGCAAGGAACTCTGTGGAAAAAAGTCAGATTCCGAAGCTTCTGTTTGAACAGAAGGGGGATTTTATCCGCCGTCTGGAAGAGGAGGGGGAAGAGTTCCTGCGTGAACTGTATGGAAGACCCTATGGCGATAAGATTCCGAGCCCTTATACAGCGCAGGATTTCAGTGTGATGCCTCTGTATATTGACGAGGAGACCACGGCCATCTGCATGGAGCTTCCCGGAAAGAATGTGGCGCCCCGTATTGCCCTGTCTTCTTACATTGTATGGAATCCGAAAACGGAGGAAGCCTATTATTATATGATTGAGAAGGGGCAGGCCGGCGAGAGTGATGTGCTCTGTAATATTACTCCCGAAGGAAGGCACCAGGAACTGATGACCGCTCCGCCGGTGGGAAGCGAGCTGACCGCCGTGCTGGATCTGATCCGGGAAGAAAAGGAAGGGTAATAACAGAATAACAGACAGTTCGTTTGTACCATCCTGTCTATAAATAAAACCAGGACTACTTTCTTTTCCCTTTGGGGAAGATGATATTTGTGAAGAAAGATCAGGCCACGGTTTTGCTGTGGCTTTTTTTCTGCCCGGGACCATTTTCTGATTCCGGGAGAATAACGGCGGTATCCTGGCGGATTGTGTATATACTGATTTAAGAAAGAGGATGTTTTATGTATGTAATAAGAACAGAGCAGAGCTTTGACTCTGCGCATTTTCTGGCCGGATATGAAGGCAAATGCAGCAATCTTCACGGACACCGGTGGAGAGTGATTGCGGAGGTCTGCTCCGGGAAACTCCGGGAAGAGGGACAGCTCCGGGGGATGGTTACCGATTTTGGCGATATCAAAGAAGATTTAAAGGAACTGGCGGACGCTTATGATCACGCCTTTATTTATGAGAGGGATTCCCTGAGAGAGAGTACACTGAAAGCATTGCGGGAAGAACAGTTCCATCTGATTGAGGTTTCCTTCCGTCCCACGGCAGAAAACTTTGCCAGGCATTTTTATGGACTGCTGAAGGAAAAGGGATATCAGATGAAAGCAGTGGAGGTCTATGAAACCCCCAATAACTGCGCCATTTACTGTGAATAAAATGATAAGGGGAAGCAGGAGAGAGAAATGTCAAATTACAATGTTGTGGAAATATTCAGCAGTATCAACGGAGAAGGACCCCGGTCCGGGCAGCTCGCGCTGTTTATCCGGATGCAGGGCTGTAATCTGGACTGTGGATACTGCGATACAAAATGGGCCAATGAGGAGGACTGCAGGTCCCACTGGACTTCCACAGAAGAAATTCTGGATGTTGTCCATCAGATGAATATCAGGAATGTGACCATTACCGGCGGGGAACCGCTTCTGCAGGAGAATATTACGGAGCTTCTGGAAGCGCTGGCGAAGGAAAAAGACCTCCGGGTGGAGATCGAAACGAACGGAAGCATTGATCTGAGACCTTTTGCGAGGATTGAAAATGCGCCTTCTTTTAATATGGATTACAAGCTTCCGGGAAGCGGAATGGAAGAATATATGCTGCCGGAGAATTTTTCCTGTCTGACAGCAAAGGACACGGTGAAGTTTGTGGTGAAGGATTATGGAGATCTGATACGGGCCCGGGAGCTGATCCGGGAATACGGACTGACTGGAAAATGTCATGTGTTTCTGAGTCCTGTCTATGAAGAGATTCATCCGGAGGACATTGTGAACTTCATGAAGAGCAACAATATGAATGATGTGACGCTGCAGCTGCAGATCCATAAGGTGATCTGGGACAGCGAAATGCGGGGAGTCTGAGGGTGAGTATGGGAGATTCCGGAAAGGAGGAAAAATGGCGATTGACAAAGAGGCAGTAAAATTTCATGTCCGGGGATTGCTGGAGGCCCTGGGAGACGATCCCGGCAGAGAAGGACTTAAGGACACCCCGGACCGGGTGGCCCGGATGTATGAGGAAGTCTTTGAGGGAATGAATTATACCAACCATGAAATTGCCCGGATGTTTGACAAGACTTTTGAGGAGGATCTGACCTTTTCCCAGACAAACAGTGATTTTGTCATTGTAAAGGATATTGATATTTTCAGTTATTGTGAACATCATATGGCGCTGATGTATGATATGAAGGTGACTGTGGCTTATGTACCCCATGGAAAGGTCATTGGTCTCAGCAAAATTGCCCGGATCGCGGACATGGTTTCCAGGAGGCTGCAGCTCCAGGAGCGGATCGGAACAGATATTGCGGAGATTATCCAGGAAGTGGCAGGGACAGAGGATGTGGCGGTTCTGATCGAGGGATGCCATAGCTGTATGACCGCCCGGGGAATCAAAAAGACAGACGCCAGAACTTATACATCCACCCTCCGGGGACAGTTCCAGACAGATATGATGCTGCAGACACGCCTGAATCTGGCGCTGAAGTAGGCGGAAAGGAGGAAAGTCTGGAAGCAGGCTTCCGGATCTGCTTTAATGACGCGGCAAGTGCGTCGGGAAGGAGGAAATTATGAGAGCAATGGTTTTAGCCAGCGGCGGCGTGGATTCCACCACCTGCCTGGGACTGGCAGCAGAGAAATACGGAATGGAGAATGTGACGGCGCTGTCCATTTTTTATGGTCAGAAGCATAACAAAGAAATTGAGGCGGCTGACAGGATTGCGGCTTACTATGGAGTGGAGCATATCCGGCTGGATCTGGAGAAGATTTTTGCCTACAGCAATTGTTCTCTTCTCGTTCATTCGGATCAGGAAATCCCGGAGGAGGAGTACAGTGAGCAGTTGAAAAAAACCGGTGGAAAGCCGGTTTCCACTTATGTCCCCTTCCGGAACGGACTGTTTCTGTCCTGTGCGGCAAGTATCGCCCTGTCCAGGGACTGCCAGGTGATTTATTATGGAGCCCACAGCGATGACGCCGCCGGGAATGCCTATCCCGACTGTTCCGACGCCTTTAACCAGGCCATGGGACAGGCCGTCTGGCTGGGAAGCGGGAAACAGCTGAAGATCGAAGCGCCCTTTGTCACCTGGACCAAGGCGGACGTGATCAGAAAAGGACTGGAACTGAAAGTGCCTTATGAGCTGACCTGGAGCTGCTATGAGGGCGGAGAGAAGCCCTGCGGGAAATGCGCCACCTGTATTGACCGGGCGAGAGCCTTTGCCGCAAATGGAGTGGAAGATCCCGCGCTGGCCGGGAAATAATACGGGTCAGAAAAGGAGGAACACAAGATGTCGTCGGGAAGACAAAAAGAAGAAATGCAGGATGTGACCCTGCTTGGAAACCGGAAAACAGAGTATCCCATGGATTACGCGCCGGAGATGCTGGAAAGTTTCGATAATAAGCATCCGGACCGGGACTATTTTGTAAAGTTCAACTGTCCGGAATTTACATCTCTCTGCCCCATTACGGGACAGCCGGATTTTGCGACCATAACCATTTCCTATGTTCCCGGACGAAAGATGGTGGAGAGCAAGTCTCTGAAGCTGTATCTGTTCAGTTTCCGGAATCACGGGGATTTTCATGAGGATTGTGTGAATATCATCATGGAGGATCTGATCCGTCTCATGGACCCGAAATATATCGAGGTCTGGGGAAAGTTCACTCCCAGAGGGGGGATTTCCATTGATCCCTACTGTAATTACGGAAAGCCGGGAACAAAATGGGAAGAAGTGGCCTGGAGGCGTCTGGCGGATCATGATCTGTATCCGGAGAAAGTGGATAATCGTTGAAAGGAAAGTGAGGGATGAATCGTGGAACAGATGAAACGGATCGACCGTGTTCTGAAGCACCGGGGGGCGATTGTGGATTTTTATGATGATGTGATGGAGTCGCCCCGGGGAAATATCGCCCACTGGGATTACATCGCCCACCGGAAGGGAGCGGCGGCTGTGCTTCCGGTAATGGAGGATGGCAGAATTCTCATGGTGCGCCAGTACCGCAATGCACTGGAGCGGGAGACACTGGAGATCCCCGCAGGCGCCAGGAATGATGTCAGTGAGCCGGGAAGTGTCTGCGCGGCCAGGGAGCTGGAGGAGGAAACCGGTTACCGCGCGGGAAAGATGGAGCTTCTGGTTACGGTAGCGACGACGGTTGCTTTCTGCAATGAGGTGATTGGGATCTATCTGGCCACGGGGCTGGAAAAGGTGGGGGGACAGCGGCTTGATGAGAATGAGTTTGTGGAGATAGAGACTTATACCATTGAGGAGCTGAAGGATATGGTCTTCGCCTCAAAGATCCAGGATTCCAAAACCGTGTCGGCGATTATGGCCTACTATGGGAAACTCCACGGCGCATGAGATTATGACAGCAGGTTCTGTAAGAGCCCGGAGAGCTTTTCCAGGATCCATGGATTTGCGGCGTACTCGCAGAATACTCCCGCCAGATAAATTCCACTGACGATCAGGATTTTCGGAAGATAAGAGATCGAACGGTGGATTTTGTTATGGATCAGAAGAATATATGCCAGGGCGTAAAAGAGGATCTGCGGAAGCAGGATTCCGGCCATGATCAGCAGACTGGAAAGGCCGAACTGGCGGACCAGGGTTGTGGCAAAAAAACCGGAGGAGAACCCCAGCCACCCGCTGAACAAAGGCAGAAGAAGACTGCCTTTCCGGAAATATCCGGCCACGGCGGGGATCAGCCAGAGGATCAGCCGGTTTTGTAAAAGGTACTGGAAGAAGGCGCTCCAGGAGAAGACGCCGGGGGAGATCTGCCGCAGGCTGTTTTCAGTCTGGTATCCCAGCCAGAACACAGCGTCGGAGCACCGGAGGTTTGCGAAAAGAATACTGAAAAAGAACAGGGCCAGAAACAGGGCAAGGTGAAAATTCCACCGGCTGCTTTCCGGCCTTTTTATTTTATACAGAGCATGGTTCATTCCGCAACCGTCCTTTCCGGCATTTATCTGCCTGTACAATATATTCTTCCGCGGCGGAAAAGATAACACTGTGAAAAATTTATCAGGATGCACAAAAAAATGCGCAATTCGCATGAAAAAAATGGATAAAGTCACTTGCTAATCTGAATAATTCGTCTATAATAAAAAGGTAAGGTGTTTTTGCCTGCGGATAAGAAATGGAAGGGAGAATATTACAATGAACGTATTAGTTATCAACTGCGGAAGCTCATCGCTGAAATATCAGTTGATCAATTCTGACACAGAAGAGGTTATGGCAAAGGGTCTTTGCGAGAGAATCGGTATCGATGGCAGACTTACCTATCAGAAGGCAGGTCTGGACAAAGAGATTACAGAGGCTCAGATGCCTACCCATAAAGAGGCAATCCAGTTAGTACTCCACGCGCTGGTAAATGATAAGACCGGCGCTATCGGGGATCTGAGTGAGGTAAACGCAGTTGGTCACCGTATTGTACACGGAGGAGAGGAGTTTGAGTCCTCCGCAGTAATCACGGATGAAATGCTCGCGGCAGTAGAGGAGTGCAATGAGCTTGCGCCCCTTCACAACCCTGCGAACCTGATCGGTATTAACGCCTGCAAGGAGCTGATGCCGGGCGTACCCATGGTTGGCGTATTTGACACCGCGTTCCATCAGACTATGCCCGAGAAGGCTTATCTGTATGGTCTTCCCTATGAATATTATGAGAAGTATAAAGTAAGAAGATACGGATTCCATGGCACAAGCCACAGCTATGTTTCCAGACATATGGCTCAGTTTCTTGGTATGGAACTGAATAACTCTAAGCTGATTGTTGCCCACCTTGGAAACGGCGCTTCCATTTCCGCAGTGAAAGACGGCAAATGTATTGATACATCCATGGGGCTTACCCCGCTGGAGGGACTTGTCATGGGAACCCGTTCCGGAGATATTGATCCGGCCATCATGGAGTATATCGCAAAGAAAGAGAATCTGGATATCGACGGCGTGATGGAAGTATTGAATAAGAAGTCCGGCGTACAGGGGATTTCCGGCCTGTCCAGTGATTTCCGTGATCTTGAGGACGCCATGGAAAAGGGAGACGCGCGTTCCGCGGCGGCCATCGAGGTATTCTCTTACCGTGTGGCAAAGTATATCGGCGCTTATACGGCAGCTTTGAACGGCGTTGACGCCATTGCTTTTACTGCCGGCGTTGGTGAGAACTCCCCGATTGTGCGGACCAGAGTCTGCGAATATCTGGGTTATCTGGGAATTGCCCTGGATGAGGAGGCGAATAGCAAGCGTGGCTTTGACAATATCATTTCCACCCCGGACTCCAGAGTAAAGGTCTGTGTGATACCCACGAACGAGGAAATCGCCATCGCAAGGGAAACAGTAGCTCTGGTTTAGCAGCGGGAGATCCGGCGGATGGGATTCTGTTTTTGAAAATTATTGTTGACAAATACCTGCCATATGGTTATAATAATCGAAGTGTGATTACGAAACAGGATCATATATGATAGATATATGGGAGGTGTAACGAGATGTCAATTTGCCCGAAGAATAAATCTTCCAAGGGAAGAAGAGATAGAAGAAGAGCGAACTGGAAGATGACCGCTCCGACTTTAGTAAAATGCAGCAAGTGCGGAGAGCTTATGGTTCCTCACAGAGTATGCAGGAACTGCGGCAGCTACAATAAGAAAGAGATTATCGCAGTAGATTAATGTTCAGGACAGAAGGCTTCCGGAGAGATCCGGAAGCCTTTTTTCAGTGACAGAGAGCGGGAAAAAAGAAGAAAAATGATATTGCGGAATGGTACTGTGTTTCTGGACGACAGGGCTTTCTGCCGGGCGGATCTGGAGTTCAGCGATACAATTAATAAAGTAGGGATATTGGAGACATCTCCGGAGCATTCCGGGTATTCCGGGAGCATCGTCCGGGGAGGAGCAGCGGAACTGGATGTCACAGGAAAGTATGTGATTCCCGGTCTGGTGGACATCCATACCCACGGTGCCCTGGGGAAGGATGCCAGTGACGGGGAACCGGGTGGGATGGAGATTATGTCACGGTTTTATGCATCCAGGGGAATCACTTCCTGGTGCCCTGCCACCATGACACTGCCGGAGCAGGAGCTGACGGCGGCCATAAAGGAGATCCGGATATTTGCTGACCGGCAGGATCATCTGGAGGAACTTCATGCCTCCTGTCTGGGAGTGCATCTGGAGGGGCCGTTTCTAAGCCTGGAGAAAAGGGGAGCCCAGGCGGCGGAGCATCTGAAAAAACCGGATCTGGATATGCTGAAACGGCTGGACGAGGCTTCCGGCGGGCGGGTGCGTATAATAACAGTGGCTCCGGAGGAGGATGAGGGATTCTCCTTTATACGTGAAGCGGCAAAGCTCTGCACCGTTTCCGCAGGTCATTCTGCCGCAGACTATGAGACGGCGGCCGGGGCCTTTGAAGCGGGAGTCAGTCATGTCACCCATACGTATAATGGAATGAACGGAATCCATCACCGCAGCCCCGGGATGATCGGGGCTGCCTTTGACGCAGGCGTGTCGGTGGAGCTGATCTGCGACGGGTTCCATATCCATCCCGCAGTGATCCGTATGACAGAGGCCATGTTCCGGGACAGGATTACGCTGATTTCTGATTCCATGCGCAGCGCCGGGATGCCCGACGGGGATTATACTCTGGGCGGACAGCCGGTCTGTGTGAGAAACGGAAAAGCCGTTTTAAGGGACGGAACCCTGGCAGGCTCCTCCATTACCCTGATGGACGCTCTCCGGAATATGGTACGATTCGGCGTTCCCCTGGAGCGGGCGGTGCGTTATGCCACCTCTCTTCCGGCGTCAGTGGCTGGCGCAGGCAGGTATCTGGGAAAAATCAGCAGGGGATACCGGGCCGATCTGCTGGTTCTCGACCGGGATCTGAATCTGGAAATGGTGATTCAAAGGGGACGGGTATTTCATTTCTGAGAGATCTGATGGTAAATCTTTGCAATCTATGGTTGATTTATAGAATGCAATGTAGTATATTCTTTATGGTATAATGCGGAAACGGAGGATAAGCTATGTCTGAAACGGTTCGCGTAGTGGTGGACGCCATGGGAGGCGATAACGCGCCTGGCGAGATTGTGAAGGGCGCGGTGGAGGCCGTGAACTCTGACAGTAATATCCAGGTGATACTGACCGGCCGGCAGGAGCAGATTGATGCCGAGCTGGCGAAGTATACATATAAGAAGGAACAGATTGAGGTGGTACACTGCGAAGAGGTGATTGAGACTGCGGAGCCGCCGGTAAATGCAATCCGCACAAAAAAACAGTCATCTCTTGTGGTGGGAATGAATATGGTGAAACATCAGGAGGCGGACGCCATTGTCTCCGCCGGAAGTTCCGGCGCGATCCTGGTGGGCGGCCAGACGATTGTGGGACGGATCCGGGGGATTGAGAGACCGCCTCTGGCGCCGCTGATTCCCACGGAGAAGGGCGTGGCGCTTCTGATCGACTGCGGGGCCAACGTGGACGCGAGACCTTCTCATCTGGTCCAGTTTGCCCAGATGGGCTCCATTTATATGGAAAATGTTGTCGGTATGAAAAACCCGCGAGTGGCCATATTAAATATCGGGGCAGAAGAGGAAAAGGGGAATGCCCTGGTGAAAGAGACGTTTCCTCTTCTGAAAGAGTGTAAAGGGATCAACTTTACTGGAAGTATTGAAGCCAGGGAGATTCCCCGGGGCGGAGCAGATGTGATTGTCTGCGAGGCATTTTCCGGAAATATTGTTCTTAAATTATACGAGGGCGTGGCGGCAACGCTGCTCTCCAGGGTGAAGGAGGGGCTGATGTCTTCCTTCCGTTCCAAAATCGGGGCGCTTCTGATCAAACCTGCATTAAAGCAGACTCTGAAGTCTTTTGACGCGTCACAGTATGGCGGGGCGCCGCTTCTGGGCTGCAGGGGTCTTGTGGTAAAGACCCATGGGAGCGCCACTGCCGGTGATGTGAGGAATTCTGTGCTCCAGTGCGTGACCTTCAGACAGCAGAGGATTAATGATAAGATCCGGGAGAACATCTGTACATCAAAGCAGGAAAAACAGGGATGAGATGGCTCCGGCGGCCGGAGGGGAAGCAGTTCTCCGGAGACGCGGAGATTACCATTTCAGGATATCAGAATAAATAGGGAAGGGGGATTGTGTCATGGAATTCGAAAAGATTCAGAGCATCATTGCTGAAGTCCTGGATATTGAGCCGGATGACATTACAGAAGAGACAACTTTCGAAGAACTGGAAGCAGATTCTCTTGATCTGTTTGAGATCATTACTCAGTTAGAAGAAGAGTTCGGCGTTGAGATTCCTACAGACGAAGCAGACAAGATCAAGACTGTCGGCGACGCTGTAAACCAGATCCGGAACAATGGCTGATCTGTAAAGAAGCGGCAGATCCGGAACAGGATTTCATTATAAAAGCAGAACAGTAACAAAGAGATAAAAGGCTGTTGCACATGTATGCGGCAGTCTTTTTTCAGAGAAAGGAATTTTGAATTATGGAAAAACTGAAAGAGTTCCAGCAGAAAACCGGATATCAGTTCCGGAATGAGGGACTGCTGCGGCAGGCGCTGACCCACAGCTCTTATGCCAATGAACATCATATGAAGAAATTGTCCGATAATGAGCGCCTGGAGTTTCTGGGAGACGCTGTGCTGGAAATTGTATCAAGTGAATATCTCTACCATCTTCATCCGGACTGGCCGGAAGGGGAGCTGACCAAGCTGCGGGCAAGCATTGTCTGTGAGCAGACCCTGGCCTTCTGTACCCGCGCCCTCCATCTGGGGGATTATCTGTTCCTGGGGAAGGGAGAGGACCTGACTGGCGGCCGCGAGCGGAAGTCCGTGCTTTCCGACGCCTTTGAGGCCGTGATGGGAGCAGTATATCTGGATGGTGGTTTTGCTAATGCAAAAGAGTTTATTCACCGGTTTGTACTGGATGATATTGAACATATGAAGCTCTTTTATGATAGCAAGACTATCCTGCAGGAGATGGTACAGGGACAGAGCCTGGGGGAGCTTTTTTACCGCCTGGTAGAGGAGAGCGGACCGGATCACAACAAAAGCTATGTGGTGGAGGCCTGCATCGGAGGAAGAGCCGAGGGCAGCGGAAAAGGGCACACCAAAAAAGCGGCGGAACAGGAGGCGGCCTATCAGGCAATCCTCCGTCTGAAAAAGCAGCAGAAAATCAGATAGAGACCAGGAGGAGTTTATGTACCTAAAGTCAATTGAGATACAGGGCTTTAAATCCTTTGCCAATAAGATCCTGCTTGATTTCCACAATGGAATTACCGGCATTGTGGGACCTAACGGCAGTGGAAAGAGCAATGTGGCCGACGCGGTCCGGTGGGTGCTGGGGGAGCAGAAGGTGAAGCAGCTCAGAAGTTCCAGTATGCAGGATGTGATTTTTGCGGGAACCGAGAACCGGAAGCCCCTGAGCTTTGCCTATGTGGCGATCACACTGGATAACGGGGATCATTCTCTCCCGCTGGATTATAACGAGGTGACGGTGGCCCGCCGGGTGTACCGGTCCGGTGAGAGCGAGTATCTGCTAAATGGGAGCGCCTGCCGTCTGAAGGATATCCAGGAGCTGTTTTATGACACCGGCATCGGTAAAGAGGGATATTCCATTATCGGCCAGGGGCAGATTGACAAAATCCTGAGCGGAAAGCCGGAGGAACGCCGGGAACTTTTTGACGAGGCCGCTGGGATTGTAAAGTTCAAGCGCCGCAAAGTCATGACCATGAAAAAGCTGGAGAATGAGCGTCAGAATCTGGTCCGGATTACAGATATCCTGTCCGAGCTGGAGCGTCAGATCGGTCCCCTGGAGCGTCAGGCGGATCATGCGAAAACTTATCTGAAAAAAAAGGATGAATTAAAATCTTATGATGTGAATCTTTTTCTCCTGGAGATGGACCGTATCGACAGGGAAAGCGGAGAAGTGAAAGAAAAGCATGAGATTGCCGCGGGGCAGCAGAAGGAGATCACGGAAGCTTATGAAAAGACCCGCCGGCAATATGATGAACTGGAAACGAAGATCAGTGAAAACGACGCCTGTCTGACAGAACTGCAGGGACGGATCAGCGGAATAAACGTAGAAAAGGAAAAGCTGGAGGGACAGATCAACGTTCTCCGGGAACAGATCCACACCATCGAGCAGAGCGAGACCCATGTGAAGGACAGGCTGGGAGAACTGGAGGCAGATATCAGCCGCCGTCAGAAGCTGGGACAGCAGTACAGCGATGAGAAGGAAGAGACGGACCGGCAGATCGCCCGGGCCCGGGAGGAGCTGGAAAGCATCGCGGACCAGGCGGAAAAGCTGCGGCAGTCAGCAGCGGACTGTGAGAGCAGGATCGGGGAAGGGAAGCAGGAAATTCTTTCCCTGCTGGACGCCAGAGGTTCTATAGAAGGTGAACAGCAGAGATGCCGCGCCATGATGGAGCAGACGGATATCCGGATCGCCCGGCTGAACCAGCAGCTTCTCACCAGAAAGAGTACGGAGACAGATGCCGAGGGACAGCTGAAGGCCAGGGAAGACGCCCTGGAGCAGATGAACGGGAAGATTCTGGAGCTGGAAAAGAAAAAGATCAGTATTGACCAGAAGCGCCGGAAATGGAAGCAGCAGTCGGAAGAACTCCGGGTCCGGTACGATGAGGCCCGTCAGAATTTCCACCGGGAAAGTTCCCGGCTGGAATCTATGAAAAATATTGCGGAGCGTTACGACGGATATGGAAACAGTATCCGCCGGGTGATGGAGAGGAAGACAGATACGCCGGGAATCCGGGGCGTCGTCGCAGACCTGATCAGGGTGGACAGGCGTTATGAGACCGCAGTCGAGACAGCCCTGGGAGGCAGTATCCAGAATATTGTCACTGACAATGAGGATACAGCCAGGAAGATGATTGCCTATCTGAAGGAGCGCAGGTTCGGCCGGGCCACCTTTCTTCCCATGACAAGCGTGAAAGCTCCGGAGAATGTAACCGCCCGGAAAGCCCTTCATGAGGAGGGGGCCGTCGGCATGGCAGATACCCTGGTAGAAACAGCGGACGAATACCGGGGAATCGCAGGCTACCTTCTGGGACGGGTGCTGGTGGCAGATACCATTGATCATGCCATTGCCATAGAAAAGAAGTTTCACTATTCCCTGAGGATTGTGACACTGGAGGGAGAATCCCTGCAGCCGGGCGGTTCCATGACGGGAGGAACTTTTAAGAATAACAGTAATCTTCTGGGAAGGAACCGGGAGATTGAAGCCCTGGAAAAGCGGATCGCCCGGTTAAAAGAGGAGGGAAAGCAGATCAGGGAGCGTCTGGAGGATGTGCGGACCGCGGATGAGCTGCTGAAGGATGATTTTGATGAAATCCAGAAGGCTCTCCAGGAATCCTCCCTGGAACAGAATACTCTCCGTGTGGAAGTGGAGCATCTGCGGGAAGAAAAAGAGCAGCAGGAAGATTCTTACCGGAAGCTCCAGGAGGAGATCCGGCAGCTGGAAGAGCAGAAGAAAGAGATTGACCAGAATCGTCAGCAGATTCTGGACCGGGTGACAGATTCCCGCCTGAGAGAGCAGGAGATCGGGGAGGAAAACAGCCGGCTGGAGAAATCCCTGGAACAGATCCACAGCGAACTGGAAGCGATACAGGACCAGGTTTCGGAAAAGAACATCGCCATTGCGCAGATGCAGCAGAAGTCAGACTTTTCCAGAGAAAATATCCAGCGTGTGGCAGAGGAAATCCTGGATCTTCACAACACCCAGCAGGAGGTGCTTTTAAATGCGTCGAACAGCGGGCAGGAGATCCGGAGCCGGGAGAAACAGATTGCGGAGATGACGGCTTCCTGCGCGGACATGGGAGAACAGAGGGAGGCTCTGGCAAAAGAGCTGGAAGAACGCGGCAGAGCCAAAGAGCAGATGGCCCGGGATCACAAGGGATTTTTCGAGAAAAGAGAGACCCTCTCCCAGGATCTCGGCCGGCTGGATAAGGAGCTGTTTCGTCTGGATGACCAGATGGAAAAGCTGGAACACGAGGGGGAGAGTCTTACCGACTATATGTGGCAGGAATACGAGCTGACCCGCCATGGAGCCTCAAAACTGAAATCAGAAGAACTGCCGGGGGCTGCAGAACTGAAAAAGCAGATCGCCGGTGTGAAGGATGAGATCCGGAAGCTGGGAAATGTGAACGTCAATGCCATTGAAGAGTATAAAAATGTATCGGAGCGTTACAATTTCCTTCACGGGCAGCATGAGGATCTCCTGCAGGCCGAGAAGACCCTGGAGAATATCATTACGGATCTGGATGAGGGAATGAAAAAGCAGTTTGCGGAAAAGTTTGCCGATATCCAGAGGGAATTTGACCGGGCTTTCCGGGAGCTGTTCGGCGGAGGAAAGGGCACCCTGGAGCTGGCCATGGAGGAAGACAAAGATATCCTGGAATGCGGCGTGCGCATCATTGCCCAGCCGCCGGGAAAGAAACTGCAGAATATGATGCAGCTTTCCGGCGGGGAAAAGGCGCTGACAGCCATCGCGCTGTTGTTTGCCATCCAGAATCTGAAACCGTCTCCTTTCTGTCTGCTGGACGAGATCGAGGCGGCCCTGGACGATTCCAATGTGGACCGCTACGCGAAATATTTACATAAGCTGACGAAAAACACACAGTTTATCGTGATTACACACCGGAGAGGAACCATGACGGCGGCGGACCGGCTGTACGGAATTACCATGCAGGAAAAGGGCGTGTCCACTCTGGTGTCGGTAAATCTGATTGAAAAAGATCTGGAGGAGTAACCCTCCAGAGGATACCT
>CAYLWI010000014.1:0-31839 GCA_964387345.1 uncultured Eubacterium sp.
AGGAGATATGTGGAATGGAATATTTTCATGCGTTCTGGGTCGGAGGGCTGATCTGCGCGATTGTCCAGATTTTAATTGATAAAACGAAAATGCTTCCGGGAAGAGTCATGGTGCTGCTGGTCTGTTCCGGCGCCGTCCTGGGGGCTGCCGGCATATATGAACCCTTTGCGGAATTTGCGGGAGCCGGAGCGAATGTCCCGCTCCTGGGATTTGGGAATCTGCTCTGGAAGGGAATGAAGGAAGCCATAGATGAAAGCGGATTCCTGGGTCTGTTTACCGGTGGATTTACAGCTTGCGCGACAGGAGTTTCGGCGGCGCTGATTTTCGGATATCTGGTATCATTGGTTTTCCAGCCTCAGATGAGGAAATAATCTGCAGTATAAAAGATGCAGAAAATGCTCATATTAAACGTGCAGATAATATTTTTTAGAAGGAAAAGGAGATTCATACCATGAAAAAATGGAAACAACTAGCTTTTATTTTTATGCTGACGCTGAGTCTGGTAACTTTCTCTGCCTGTGGACGGAACAGAACGGATAATAATACCCAGGATAGTGTGACAAATGAAGAGGCAGATAAAAATGAAACTGAAGATACAGATGGAGATACAGATCTGAAGGATGCAGGTGAGGATCTGAAAGACGCAGCAGAAGATACAGGAGATGCGATAGAGGATACAGGAGAAGCAATCCGGGACGGTGTGACCGGAGATGACGCAGACCAGACCGAAAATGAGGATACGGATGGTACGGAAAGTGAAGCGGACCGCACAGATGGAACGGACAATGAAGGGAATACAGATAATACTTCCGCAGTACAGTAAAAATCATATTTTTTCCGGAACAGAAAAAGCCGAAGGAAAAGGGACCGGTATATCGGGCTGACATACCGGTCCCTTCCGGACTTTATGTGAGATAAAATAATTTTATTCTTCAATAGAATAATTGGGAGCTTCCTTTGTGATATGGATATCGTGAGGATGGCTTTCCTTCAGAGAAGCAGCGGTAATCTTTACAAACTGGCTGTTTGCTGTCAGATCTTCGATTGTGGCAGCGCCGCAGTATCCCATACCGGAGCGGATACCGCCAACCAGCTGGAAGATAGTATCTTCCACACTTCCTTTGTATGCCACACGGCCTTCCACACCTTCGGGAACCAGCTTCTTTGCGTCTTCCTGGAAATAACGGTCTTTGCTTCCGTTTTCCATGGCAGCCAGGGAGCCCATGCCGCGGTATACTTTGTACTTACGTCCCTGATACAGCTCGAAATCACCGGGTGCCTCATCGCAGCCGGCGAACATGGAACCCATCATACATACGCTGGCGCCAGCAGCAAGGGCTTTGGTCATATCACCAGAGTATTTAATACCGCCGTCGGCAATCAGAGGAATATTGTATTCTTTTGAAACTGCGTAGCAGTCCATAATGGCAGTGATCTGGGGGACGCCAATACCGGCAACTACACGGGTGGTGCAGATGGAACCGGGACCGATACCTATCTTCACTGCGTCGGCGCCTGCCTCAATCAGGGCTTTTGTAGCTTCACCGGTAGCTACATTTCCGGCAATAATCTGAAGATCCGGATAAGTATCCTTGATCTGGCGTACAGCCTTCAGAATATTGAGGGAATGTCCGTGGGCAGAATCCACAACAATTACATCCACATGCGCGTTTACCAGCGCCTCTACACGATCCATCATATTATGTGTAATGCCTACGCCTGCGCCGCAGAGCAGACGGCCCTGGGAATCCTTGGCGGATAAGGGGTATTTGATCTGTTTTTCAATATCCTTAATTGTAATCAGACCCTTTAATTTAAAGTTCTCATCTACAATGGGGAGTTTTTCTTTTCTTGATTTTGCGAGGATGGCCTTGGCTTCATCCAGGGAAATACCTTCTCTGGCGGTGATCAGTCCCTTGCTTGTCATGCATTCGCTGATCTTTCTGCTGAAGTCAGTTTCAAATTTAAGATCACGGTTGGTAATGATACCTACCAGGGTTCCATCCTCTCTGGTGATGGGCACGCCGGAAATCCGGAACTTGGCCATCAGATCATCGGCGTCCTGAAGGGTCGCATCCGCCCGGAGAGAAAAAGGATCGGTGATAACGCCGTTTTCAGAACGTTTTACTTTATCTACTTCCTCCGCCTGTGCAGTAACAGACATATTCTTATGTATAATACCGATACCGCCCTGACGAGCCATGGCGATTGCCATCCTGTGCTCAGTAACAGTGTCCATGCTGGCGCTCATCATAGGAATATTTAATGTGATACTGTTAGTCAGCCTTGTTGTCAGATCCACCATGTTGGGTGTTACTTCGGAATAAGCCGGAACCAGTAACACGTCATCGAACGTAATGCCTTCACCAATGATTTTTGCCATATTTTTTTCCTCCCGTTTGTGTGATGAATGATAAAAGTATAGGTAAAAACGAAAAACAGCGAACATGTTTCCTGTCATAAAAGCAAATGTCCGTCTCGCAACGACAGAAACGTAAAATTGTTTTTTCTAAATTATAATGACAATATTCTGCAATGTCAACGACTTTTCTCAAAGGTCTGCTTTTATTTTTCGGAGAAGTGTGATACTCTTGAAACAACATATTTCCCGGGACTTTTCCAGTGGAGATAAACAATGGGGAATATCCGTAGAATAATAAGATTACAGGGAGGAAAAGACGATGGAGTTCCGTCCGTGTATTGATATACACAATGGCAAGGTAAAACAGATTGTTGGGGGATCTCTGCGGGATGATCATGATGCGGCAGAAGAGAATTTTGTTTCCGGACAGGACGCGGCTTTTTACGCGGGGTTTTACAGAAGCCGGGGAATCCGGGGAGGACATATCATCCTTCTGAATGCAAAAGATTCTCCTTATTATAAGGAAACAAAAGATCAGGCTTTTCTGGCGCTTAAAAGCTGGCCGGGAGCATTTCAGGTGGGAGGCGGTATCACGCCGGAAAACGCGGAGGAGTTCCTGGAGGCGGGAGCCAGTCATGTGATTGTGACGTCTTATGTGTTCAGAGACGGAAGAGTAAATTACAAGAATCTGGAAAAACTTTCTGCTGTCACAGGGAGAGAACATCTGGTGCTGGATCTGAGCTGCCGCAGGAAAAAGTTTCCGGATGAAGATAACGCGGATGGAGATTATTATATTGTCACTGACCGCTGGCAGAATTTTACGGAGGAGCGGATCACTCTGGAACTTCTGGATCAGCTTTCTTCTTATGCAGATGAGTTTCTGATTCATGCGGTTGATGTAGAGGGGAAAGCTTCCGGTATTGAACGTTCCCTGGTGGAACTTCTGGGCGGCTGGAACAGGATTCCTGTCACCTATGCAGGCGGTGTGGGAAGCTTTGAACACCTGGCACAGTTGAAGGAATGCGGAAAGGATCATCTCAATGTGACTGTGGGAAGCGCCCTGGATCTGTTCGGAGGGACCATGAAATTTGATGAGGTGCTTTCTTATTGTAAAAACAAAATATAACAGGGATGTTTCCCGATAATAGCGCCGCGGGATTCCGGAGAACAGAGACGCCTGAAAATCCCGGTATTTAGTTATGGAAAAAAGAAAATTCATATGATATAATCTTTACGAAAAACAGGTGGAAAAATGCGGGCAAATTGCCTGTGAGGGGGGATGCCGGCATTTTCAGAAATTTGCTTTTTGCGGGCGGCTGTGGATGGCAGTCCCGAATCGTATATAAAAAGGAGGAGACTATGAGCAAATATACAAAACAGGATATTATGCAGATGGTGGAGGAAGAGGATGTTGAATTTATACGTCTTCAGTTTACGGATATCTTCGGGAATCTGAAAAATGTAGCGGTCACCAGCAGCCAGCTGGAAAAGGCGCTGGATAATCAGTGCATGTTTGACGGTTCTTCCATTGAAGGATTTGTGCGGATTGAGGAGTCAGATCTGTATCTCCATCCCGATCTGGATACCTTTACGATTTTTCCCTGGCGCCCCCAGCAGGGAAAAGTAGCCCGTTTTATCTGTGATATCTACCGCCCGGACGGAACGCCTTTTGAAGGAGACCCCCGTTATATTCTGAAGAAGGTGGTGGATCAGTTTCATGAGATGGGATATGAATGTGAAATCGGTCCGGAGTGCGAGTTTTTTATGTTCAATACAGATGATAACGGCTGCCCTACTACAGAAACCAGCGAGATTGCGGGATATTTTGAGATGGGACCTAATGATCTCGGGGAGAATGCCCGCCGCGATATGGTGCTGACGCTGGAGGATATGGGTTTTGAAATCGAGGCGTCTCATCATGAATTCGCGCCCGGACAGCATGAAATTGACTTCAGATATGTACCCGCCATGCAGGCGGCGGACGATGTTGTGACATTTAAGCTGACGGTGAAGACAATTGCAAAACGACATGGAATGTACGCGACGTTTATGCCAAAGCCCAAGTCAGATCTGAACGGATCCGGAATGCATATTAATATGTCGTTGTCCAAGGATGGGAAAAATCTGTTTATGGATTCATCCGATCGGTACAAACTGAGTCAGGAAGCGTATTATTTTATCGGCGGACTGATGAAGCATGTATACGGCATGTCGGCTGTGACGAATCCGCTGGTCAATTCCTATAAGCGTCTGGTATCCGGGTTTGAGGCGCCGGTGCATATTGCCTGGTCTGTGAAAAACAGAAGTCCCCTGATCCGGATTCCTTCTGTCCGGGACAATGGTATGCGTGTAGAGCTCCGCAGCCCGGATTCAGCGGCGAATCCTTACCTGGTACTGGCTCTTTGTCTGGCAGCGGGCATGGACGGTATCAGAAACAAGATTCTTCCGCCTCCGGATGTTGCGAAGAATATATATGAAATGACAGAAGATGAAAGAAAATCCCTGGGAATCAGGGAACTTCCAGGCACTCTTCATGAGGCGGTTAAGGTCATGGAAGAGGATGAATTTGTCAGGGAAATTCTGGGAGAACATATTTTTTCTGTTTATATTGAGGCAAAGAAAAGGGAGTGGGACAACTACTGCAGGACAGTCAGCGAATGGGAAGTCGGGCAGTATCTGACGAAATTCTAGAAAAGGTGGGTCAGTGGGATTGACAGGAGTTATCGTTGCATTTCCCAAACCCGATATTGGGAAAAAAATCAAAAATATATTGATACGGAACGGTTTTCATGTCGTTGGCGTCTGCACAAACGGTGCCCAGGTGATCCAGGAGGCAAATGATCTGGGGACAGGAGTTGTTCTCTGTACGTACCGCCTGCCGGATATGCTGTACCGGGAATTGAGAAATTGTCTTCCCGAGGAGTTTCAGATGGTAACGATTACTTCCCGGGAACAGTGGGCGGATAACGGGAATTCCAATGTGATCAGCCTCTCCCAGCCTCTTAAAGTTCACGAATTGATTTCTACTATGGAGATGGTTATCTGCAGTGTGGAAAAGATCCGGAGAAAACGCCGGAACCAGCCAAGACAGCGTTCCAGGGAGGAGCAGGAGATGATTGACCGCGCCAAAAATATTCTGATGGAACGGAATAATATGACTGAGAGCGAGGCGCACAGGTATCTGCAGAAAACAAGTATGGATAATGGAACCAGCTTTACAGAGACAGCCCAGATGATTCTTAGTATGATGGATCTTTAAATTCCCGGAAAGACGGAGGAAAGCTGACAATGATACAGATGGAATGTCTGGAGGAAGCTGCCAGAGTACTGAATTTTACCAGGGCGGAGGATAATCCTTATATCAGTCAGCAGACAGATTAAAGCGTTGGAAAAGGAGCCTGTCTTGATTTTCTGGCACAGACCATGTATATTATAAGAGATAGTAAAAAGGTATGCAGATGCAGAATAATATGAATCATTAAGGAGTATTTCTATGTTTAAGATCAATGACAATTATCAGAAGCTTCCGGGCAGCTATTTGTTCAGTACCATTGCGAGAAAGGTAAATGAATATTCTGCTGCAAATCCGGATAAGAAGCTGATCCGTCTCGGGATCGGTGATGTGACACAGCCTATCGCGCCGGCGATTATTGACGCCCTGCATAAAGCTGTAGATGAGATGAGCAGACCGGAGACCTTCCATGGTTATGCGCCGGATCTGGGATATGAGTTTCTGCGCAATGCCATTGCTGAGAATGATTATAAGGCAAGAGGCTGCGATATCAGCGCGGATGAGATTTTTGTATCCGATGGCGCGAAGAGTGATTCCGGAAATATACAGGAGATTTTCAGTGAGGACAACCGTATTGCGGTTTGTGATCCGGTTTATCCCGTTTATGTGGATTCTAATGTAATGGCGGGGAGAACCGGTACATATGATCCGGCTGCCGGGATGTGGAGCAATGTGATTTATATGCCCTGCGTAAGGGAGAATAATTTTGTCCCAGAGTTTCCGAAGGAGACTCCGGACCTGATTTATCTGTGTCTGCCCAACAATCCTACAGGAACGACAATTACAAAGGATCAGCTGCAGGAGTGGGTAAATTATGCGAATAAAGTGGGGGCTGTGATTATTTATGACGGCGCCTATGAGGCGTATATTTCTGAGGGGGATGTGGCGCATTCCATTTATGAGTGTGAAGGCGCAAGGACCTGCGCGATTGAGATCAGGAGTTTTTCCAAGAACGCGGGCTTTACCGGGATCCGTCTCGGCTATACGGTAGTGCCGGAGGATCTGAAGTGCGGAGATGTTTCTCTTCATGATATGTGGGCGAGACGTCATGGCACCAAGTTTAACGGAGCGCCTTACATTGTCCAGCGTGCGGGCGAGGCTGTTTACAGTGAGGCGGGAAAGGCCCAGCTGAAGGAGCAGGTGGCTTATTATATGAAGAATGCCGCGGCCATCAAGACCGGCCTGCAGGAGGCAGGATATGAGGTATTCGGCGGCGTGAACGCTCCCTATATCTGGTTAAAGACGCCGGGTAAGATGACTTCCTGGGAATTCTTTGATTATCTGCTGGAGAATGCCAATGTTGTAGGTACTCCGGGATCCGGATTCGGACCCAGCGGAGAAGGCTACTTCCGGCTGACTGCTTTCGGCGAGTATGAGAATACCCTGGAGGCGCTTAAGAGAATCAAAGCTCTGTAGATTAAAAAACAACCTGCGGTATCGGAGAATGAAAAATCTGATACTGCAGGTTATTTTTCTTTAAGCGTTCTGTTTCATCTGGTTCTTCCGGATAGCCGCCCGTTTTCGCATGGTAGGATCCAGAATTTTCTTCCGGATCCGCAGGCTTTTGGGAGTTACCTCCAGAAGTTCATCGGTGTCAATGAAATCCAGCGCCTGTTCCAGGCTGAGGAGCCGGGGCGGCGTCAGGGTCAGCGCCTCGTCCGCTGAGGAGGAACGGGTGTTTGTCAGATGTTTCTTCTTGCACACGTTCAGTTCAATGTCCTCAGCGCGGGAACACTGACCAACTACCATCCCGGAATAAACCCGCTCGCCGGGACCGATAAACAGGGCTCCCCGCTCCTGGGCGGCAAACAGACCATAGGTGACAGATTCGCCTGCCTCAAAAGCAATCAGGGAACCAAGCTTACGGTACTGGATATCCCCCTTATACAGATCATAACCATCAAAAATCGTGTTCAGAATACCGTTTCCTTTGGTATCTGTCAGAAAGTCTCCTCTGTAACCGATCAGCCCCCGGGAAGGAATCCGGAACGTGAGACGGGTGTAACCGCCGCTGATGCTTCCCATATTCTGGAGTTCGCCCTTTCTCTGGCTCAGTTTTTCAATGACGACGCCGGAAAATTCATCCGGGACATCCACATAAGCAATCTCCATGGGTTCCGTCTGTTTTCCGTTTTCATCAGTGTGATAGAGAACTTCTGCCTTGGATACGGCAAATTCATAGCCTTCCCGGCGCATATTTTCAATCAGTACAGACAGATGCAGCTCGCCGCGGCCGGAAACTTTAAAGCAGTCTGCGCTGTCGGTTTCTTCCACACGGAGAGAAACGTCTGTGTTAAGTTCGCGGAAGAGCCGGTCCCGGATATGGCGGGAAGTGATATATTTTCCCTCCTGCCCGGCCAGGGGACTGTCGTTGACCAGAAAATTCATGGAGATAGTGGGCTCGGAAATTTTCTGAAAAGGAATGGGCTCGGGAGCTTCCGGCGCGCAGATGGTATCTCCGATGTGGATATCCGCGATACCGGAAATGGCGACAATGGAACCGATCCGGGCTTCTTTTACTTCTGCTTTATTTAATCCGTCAAACTCGTATAATTTACTGATCCGGACTTTCTTCAGCTTGTCCGGCTCGTGGGCATTTACAATAACTGCATCCTGATTTACTTTAATACAGCCGTTATCCACTTTCCCAACTGCAATACGTCCTACATACTCATTGTAATCAATGGTGCTGACAAGAAGCTGGGTGTTGGCATCGGGATCTCCTTCCGGAGCCGGGATATAATTGATGATCGTCTCAAAAAGAGGCATCATATTTTTCGGTTCCTCATTCGGATCCAGTGTGGCATAACCGTTTTTGGCGGAAGCGAATACAAAGGGACAGTCCAGCTGTTCATCGGAGGCATCCAGATCCATGAACAGCTCGAGAACCTCGTCCACCACTTCATCGGGGCGGGCTTCCGGCCGGTCAATTTTGTTTACGCAGACAATAACAGGGAGATTCAGTTCAAGCGCCTTCATCAGAACAAATTTTGTCTGGGGCATGGCGCCTTCAAAAGCATCTACGACAAGAACGACTCCGTTTACCATTTTCAGTACACGTTCCACTTCTCCGCCGAAATCGGCATGGCCGGGAGTGTCAATAATATTAATCTTTGTATTCTTATAAAAGACGGCTGTATTCTTTGAAAGAATAGTAATGCCTCTTTCACGCTCGATGTCATTGGAGTCCATGACACGTTCCTGAACCTCCTGGTTTTCGCGGAACACACCGGACTGTTTCAGCAGCTCATCCACAAGAGTGGTTTTGCCATGGTCAACATGGGCGATAATCGCGATATTACGAATGTCTTCTCTGGTTGTTTTCATGAGCATCCTTCCTTTCAGCTGTGGGCAGATTTCTGCCTGCAGGGGTATCTTTTTATGATCTTCCAGATCGTTGATTTTAAACTATAAGCAGCTTATTTATTCTATCATATTTTTTCTGTTTGGCAAGTATTATGTGCGCCGGAATTTATGTTGCGGTTATCAGTCCGGCCATGGCCGGCTGCAGGCAGAAGAAGACTTTCTGAAGGCTTTTTCTGTCTGCAGACGGTTATGCGCGGAGCGCCGGGACATAAGAAAAATGATTGCTTATAAAAATATTCATAAAAGGGAAACAAAATAAGAAGATAATGTCAGAATTTCTTCACGAAATATTCAGAAACAGTCTGTATAATAAAAATGTCGTAACTGTACAGGTACTGTCAGTTGCGGTATAACCAAATTCTGCTTTATCGACAATTTTGGTTATGATTCGCATTTCCCCCGTGATAAAATAGACATGATTCGCTGATAAGCGTACCGTGATGGTTCTAAAAAGAATTCGCGCGAATAAATTAAAAGCACAGAGAAAAAGTACATGTGAAGAAGGGAGTATACGTCAATGACGGATAAATTGTTTGAAAACAACCAGGTGTCTATGATGGGAGAAATTGTTTCAGAGTTCCGCTACAGCCATGAGGTTTTTGGCGAAGGTTTTTATATGGTGGAGATTGCCGTGAACCGGCTGAGTAATTATGCGGATTACATTCCCCTGATGATTTCGGAGCGGCTGATTGACACGGAGCAGGATTATACAGGACAGCTGATACATGTCGCCGGTCAGTTCCGTTCTTATAACAGACATGAGGAAAAGAAGAACCGGCTGGTACTTTCCGTGTTTGTCCGGGAGCTGGAGTTTCTGGATGAAATTGATGAGAATGAAAAGACAAACCAGATTTTCCTGGATGGTTATATCTGTAAAGAACCTATTTACAGAAAAACACCCCTCGGACGGGAGATTGCGGATGTGCTGCTCGCAGTGAACCGTTCTTATGGAAAATCTGATTACATACCCTGTATCTGCTGGGGAAGAAATGCCCGGTTTGCCGCAGGATTCGAAGTGGGAAGCCATATACAGATGTATGGAAGGATTCAGAGCAGGGAATATGTGAAAAAAATTGGAGAAGATCAGACAGAGCGCCGGGTGGCATATGAGGTTTCTGTCAGCAAAGTGGATCTGATTCCAGAGGAATAGATCCGGAACCGGGGATTGTTTTCCGATGAAATCGCCAGAATTTGAGACAGAAGAAATAGTTGTCTTTTTTGGAACAATATGATATGTTAGCAGATAGATTTTTAAATATACATAAAAAAGAAAACTGTAAGTGGAAGGAGAAAACCATGAGTACAGGTAAGGTACGGGTATACTACGGAGACGGAAGAGGGAAGACTTCTGCAGCTCTTGGAAGTGCCATACATGAGGCGTGTAATGAAGGATCTGTGATCATTATTGAATTTCTGAAAAAGAAAAATGAGGAGGAGATTCGTTTTCTGAGCCGTCTGGAGCCGGAAATCCGTGTGTTCCGTTTCCAGAAATCCGATCATGACTATGGGGAGCTTAGTGAAAAGGAACAGTTTGAAGAACAGATGAATATGGTGAATGGGATGAATTATGCCCGGAAGGTTCTTCAGACCGGAGAGTGTTCCACCCTGGTGCTGGATGAAGTGCTGGGACTGGTAGATAACCAGATTATTTCGGAGGCTGATCTGCTGAAGCTGCTGGAGCTCAGATCGGATGAGACAGATGTGATTCTTACCGGGCGGGTGCTGGGGAATACATTGCTTGGGTATGCGGATTCTGTCTTTGAGATCAGCGTGAAAAAGGATATTGGACAATCTGACGGGGATTCCGGAAATATGGCGTGACGAAAAGGGTGACGCGGCGCGAACTACCAACTACCGAAAGTGTCAGAAAATTTATAAGAGAGGTTGACATTTTGGGTATATCGTGCTATATTCACCATAGTGTACCGATAAAAATACAATTTCGGTCACGGATGAAAAGGATACAGACGAGATAGAGGTCGCATGATCTATAAGTAGGCTGTCTGATGTACCGGAGCAGGAGAGGGCAGCCGAAAGGAGAGCATGCCGAAAGGGCAGACGGAATTCGGACCGCTGTTCCTTGGGCGCAGTGTGAATAATACTGTGACTGTCATCAGATAAGATGGAGCGCTATCACTGAAATATGATATATTTGTAATTTCAGGGACCGGCACTTTCGTTGGTCCTTTTCTGTTGAAGTATTTACATTTATATTCAATAAGGAGGAGCTGAAATGTCGATTTTCAGAGGAGCAGGTGTCGCGATTGTAACACCCATGAAGGAAAATTATGAAGTGAATTATGATGCGCTGGAGACAAATATCAACTATCAGATTGAAAATGGTACGGACTGCATCGTTATTACAGGGACTACCGGAGAGAGCGCCACGCTGACTGAGCAGGAGCACGTAGATGTGATCAAAGCAGCCATTAAGTTTGTAAACCACCGGATTCCTGTAATTGCCGGAACCGGAAGCAACAGTACCCGGACTGCCATTGAGCTTTCAAGAGAGGCTGACGCAGCCGGGGCAGATGGTTTGCTGGTTGTTACCCCTTATTATAACAAAGCCACCCAGAAGGGGCTTGCGGCGCATTATACAGCGATCGCAAATGAAGTAAAGGCTCCGGTTGTTATGTATAATGTACCGTCCAGAACAGGATGTAACCTGATGCCGGATACAGTGGCTGAGCTGGTGAAGAATGTAGATAATATTGTGGGAGTCAAGGATGCTACCGGGAATATGGCGCAGGCAGCCCGGATGATGAATCTCTGTGATGGCAATCTGGAGTTGTATTCCGGAGAGGATGGACAGGTACTTCCACTGCTTTCCATCGGAGGTGTTGGTGTGATTTCTGTACTTTCCAACATAGCGCCCCGGCAGACTCATGATATGGTGATGGAATATCTGGAAGGTGATCAGGAGAAAGCAAGACAGATCCAGTTAAGTGCTGTTCCGCTGATTGATGCCCTGTTTTCTGAGGTAAATCCTATTCCGGTAAAGGCGGCCATGAATATGCTTGGAATGCAGGCGGGACCGCTCCGCGCCCCTCTGTGTGAGATGGAGGATGCCCACAGGGAAGTGCTCCGTCAGGAGATGATCCGTTTCGGATTGCTGAAATAATATTGTGATGCGCATCTGCCCCCGCAGTTTTTGCGGGGGATTTTTTTTGCGAAAAGTATCTGAACGGAATTTCGGATGTTATAATTGCAATATGGGAAGGTTTTGGGTATACTGAAATAGAAAATGCAAAAATGCAACGGAAGGGAGAGCGGTATGACCGGAGATAATCGTGTAACTGTCTCTAAATTTCAATATTGGGATTATCTGGAAGAGATTCTGGATAACGTACAGGAAGGCGTTTACATAACAGATGGCGAGGCAAATACAATATATATAAATCATACATATGAACTGATCAGCGGACTGACGAAGACGGAAATGCTGGGGAAAAATATGCGGGATCTTGTGGAAAGCGGCGCTGTTTCTGTGAGCGGCACGCTGATGGTTCTGGAATCGGGGGAAAGCATTACCCTGGAACAGAGTTTTAAGACAGGTAAACGTGCCATTATCACAAGCGCGCCGGTATATGATGATCCGGTAAAACAGTCGCATATTATCATGATTGTGACGAGTGTACGGGAAATCACGGAACTTTATTCAATCCGGAAGGAACTTGCAAAACTGGAACGTCAGAACCGGCAGTATGCCAGTGAACTGGAGCGCCTGCACGGAGAACTGGATGAAAATGTGGAGATTGTCGCGGAGGATACAGCATCGGAAAAAACAGTTTATCTGGCGGAGAGGGTTTCTGTCATAGACAGTCCGGTATTTGTTTCCGGGGAAGCAGGGACTGGAAAAGAGAAAATGGCCCGTTTTATTCACGACCATTCCGGCCGTTCGCCCTTTCTGTTTATGAGGATTAATTTCTCGGTAGTTCCCAAAAGCGATCCTGTCAGATATCTTTTTGGGTATGAAGATGCAGATAAGGCCGGATACCATATGGGGATTCTGGAAAGCGCAGACGGTGGGACATTATATCTGGATGAAATTACGGAGATGCCCCAGGTTGTGAGGGGACGTTTTTTTTCGCTTCTGAGAAACGGGAGCTGCCTGCTGGGGGATGGTACGGTGCATAAACTGAATGTCCGTATTATTGCAGGAAGCAGATATACACTGGAGGAAATCAGAGAGCGGCATCTGCTGGAGGAGGATATTCTGGAGTTTTTTTCGCTGTTTCCGCTTCATCTTCCGCCCCTTCGCGAGCGCAGGGATGACATTATCCCGCTGGGTGAATATTTTCTGGGGCAGTATCAGCGGAAATCCGGCGAGAAAAAGTATTTTACCAGGGAAAGCTTTAAAAAGCTTCTGCATTATGACTGGCCTGGTAATGTCCGTGAAGTGCATACTGTTGTGCAGAGGGCGGCAATTATGAGTTCCGGGGAAGAAATTATGCCGGAAGACATTATGTTTCATAAAGGAAATGAATTCCAGGGAGCCGGAAGCGGTAGTTTTTCAGAGCCTGTGCCGGGAGATGGGGAAATCAACCTGAAGGATGAAGTGGCAAAGCTGGAGGCGCGTTATATGACCCGGGCGTTCGCCCGGTATGGAAATATACGGACTGCGGCGCAAAAGCTTGGAATGGACAGCTCTACCTTTGTGAGAAAAAGGCAGAGGTATGAAAAAATGGGTCTGATGGACAGGACGAAAAATGTATAGACCGGGGAAAGCATACAGGACGGGTATGAACAACAGATCCTGTATGCTTTTTTAATCCCTGAGCGCAAGAGAAATTTTCCCGCAGGCAATTCTTTTCCCGTTTACAGATGAGGATACGTTGCAGTCGTACATGCCGTTTCCGGGAGAGCAGTCAACCCTGGCGGAGAGATGCAGTGTGTCCCCCGGACTGACAGGGCGAAGAAAACGCATCTGGGAGATTCCCAGAAAAAGCGGAAATTTCTTTTCGTTTCCGGGTATGGTCAGCAGGATAAGGTCCGCCGCCTGGGCCATGCTTTCTGTAATGTAGATCCCGGGCAGTATGGAGTGTCCGGGAAAGTGTCCTTTGAAAATTTCCCAGTCCGGATCTACAAACACTTCTGCCAGGGCAGATCCATCGTCAGAAATTCTGGCCCGGTCAATCAGTAAAATGGGGTTCCTGTGGGGAAGAATTTTTTTTATGTCTGATGTTTCCAGAATCATGGAAAATCCTCCTTTAAAAAAATTATACAGCATACATACGAATAAGTAAACGATGTAAAAATGCAACAAAAAACCTAAGCAAACATGATAAGCCGTGAAATATATGAAAAATCACAATAAAATCCCGGATATATAAAGAAGCGTCAATAAAAAATTGTGTAAAACAGAAAAAATAAAAAACATAATTGCAAAAATACATCAAAAGTTTTATAATTGCAATACAGAAAGCGAAAGGCAAAGATCTGGTCTGAACCGGAAAATATTGAGACAGGAGGATTTTATTATGGCACTTATGACAGGTGAGCAGTACATTGAAAGTATCCGGAAAATAAACATGGAAATTTATATGTTCGGGGAAAAGGTGGATAATCCGGTGGATAATCCGATTTTGCGGCCGTCACTTAATTCTGTGCGTATGACATATGATCTGGCACAGGATCCGCAGTATCAGGATCTGATGACTGTTATTTCTCCATACACAGGAAACAGGATTAACCGCTTTACAAACATACACAGGAGCACAGATGATCTGAGAAATAAAGTAAAGATGCAGAGACTCTGCGGACAGAAAACCGCAGCATGTTTCCAGCGCTGTGTAGGTATGGATGCTTTTAATGCGGAATTTTCCACTACATATGAAATTGATAAGAAATATGGCACAGACTATCATGAGAATTTCAAAAAATTCATGATATACTGTCAGGAGAATGATCTGACAGTAGACGGAGCCATGACAGACCCGAAGGGAGACCGTTCCAAAGCTCCTCATGCACAGGCTGATCCCGATCTGTATCTGAGAGTTGTAGAGCGCCGGGAAGACGGCATTGTGGTACGCGGTGCAAAAGCGCATCAGACGGGTATCTGCAATTCCCATGAGGTGATTGTTATGCCGACTATTTCCATGGGACCTGATGATAAAGATTATGCAGTCTCTTTTTCGGTACCTGTTGATACAGAGGGTATCTTCATGATTATCGGACGTCAGTCCTGTGATACAAGAAAACTGGAAGGTACAGAGCTGGATGTGGGAAATTCTGAATTCGGAGGCGTGGAAGCTCTTGTAATTTTTGATAATGTATTTGTTCCTAATGACAGAATCTTTATGAATGGAGAGACTGAGTTTGCCGGCATGCTGGTTGAGCGTTTTGCCGGATATCATCGTCAGTCTTACGGCGGATGTAAAGTTGGTGTGGGCGATGTTCTGATTGGTGCGGCCGCAGTTGCGGCAGAATATAACGGAGCACAGAGAGCGTCCCATATTAAAGATAAACTGATTGAGATGATTCATCTGAATGAGACATTATACTGCTGCGGTATAGCATGTTCCTCAGAAGGATATCCTACAGAGTCGGGAAACTATATGATAGATCTGCTTCTCGCCAATGTATGTAAACAGAATATAACCAGATTCCCCTATGAAATCGTGCGTCTGGCGGAGGATATCGCCGGTGGTCTGATGGTTACAGCTCCTTCAGAGAAAGATTTCCGGGATGAGAAACTTGGCAGATATATTGACAAATATCTCCGGGGCGTTGAGGATGTTTCAACCGAAAACCGCCTGCGTATTTTAAGACTGATTGAGAATCTTTCTCTCGGTACAGCGGCGGTCGGTTACAGAACAGAGTCCATGCATGGCGCAGGTTCACCTCAGGCACAGCGTATCATGATCCAGCGCCAGGGTAACCTTGCATATAAGAAAGAACTTGCAAAGAAGATAGCGCATATTGAGGAATAGTAAACAGGAGGATGACTTCCATGGCAGAGATAACAATAGAACAGATAGAGAAGGCATTAAATGACAGAGTCCGCCCCGGTTTGTCTCTGCATGGAGGCGGCATCCAGGTGGAAAAACTGGAGGACGGAGTGCTGCATGTCCGGATGCTCGGACAATGCAGCGGGTGTCCGTCAGCTGAACTTACAATGGAAAATCTGGTAAATACAGAGTTGAAAGAAGCATTTCCGGAATTAAAGCAGGTTGTTCTGATGACCGGCGTCAGTGATGAACTGATTGCGCAGGCACAGGAAATGCTGAGGAAAGGGAGAGTTGGATATGAACTGGAAAGAGGAATACGCGGCCAGGATATGCACAGCTGATGAAGCGGTTGGACATATCAGGTCTGGCGACCGGGTTGTTGTCGCGCATGCGTGCGCAGAGCCGGTTGTACTTACAGACGCCATGGTTGCGAATGCGGAAAAATATGCTTATGAAAACGTGGAAGTAGTACATATGGTGGCAATGGGGAAGGCTGGTTACTGCGCAGAGGGAATGGAAAAGCATTTCCGGCACAACGGATTCTTCCTGGGAGCCAGTACAAAAGCGGCAGCAGAGGCCGGGCGGGCAGATTTCACGCCGGTATTTTTTTCAGAGGTTCCCGAACTTTTTGCAACAACCCTGCCGGTGGATATAGCGCTGCTTCAGCTGAGTGAACCGGATATTCACGGTTATTGTTCTTTTGGCGTGTCCTGTGATTATACAAAAGCTGCGGCGGAACACGCACGGATCAGGATTGCGCAGATTAACAAAAATATGCCCCGGACCATGGGGGATAATTTTATTCATATCAGCCAGCTGGATTATATTGTTGCTGAGGATTCCCCGCTGATCCAGCTTCCGCCGCCAAAGATCGGTGAAGTTCAGAGAAGAATCGGTGAAAATATAGCGTCCCTGGTAAAAGACGGGGATTGTCTTCAGCTTGGCATCGGAGCAATCCCGGACGCAGTTCTGCTGTTTCTGAAGGATAAAAAAGATCTCGGTATCCATTCGGAAATGTTTTCTGACGGTGTGGTAGATCTGATTGAGGCCGGTGTTGTCACAAATGAGCGTAAGCAGATTGATAAGGGACAGTGTGTTGCCTCATTCCTTATGGGAACAGATAAACTTTATGATTATGTAAATGATAATCCAGCTGTATGCATGATGCCGGTAGATTATGTAAATGACCCGCGTGTGATCTGTCAGAATGATAATGTGGTATCCATCAATTCCTGTGTTGAGGTGGATCTGATGGGACAGGTGTGTTCTGAAGCTATTGGTCTGAAGCAGATTTCGGGAGTGGGCGGGCAGGTTGATTTCGTCCGCGGCGCGAATATGTCAAAGGGAGGACGGACTATTATTACAATGCCAGCCACGGCTGCAAAGGGCGCCATATCAAAAATTGTGCCATTCCTTTCAAAGGGCGCGGCAGTTACGACATCCAGATGTGATGTGGACTATATTGTAACGGAATATGGGATTGCCCGGCTGCATGGCCGCACTCTGAGAGAAAGGGCGCAACAGTTAATTTCTATTGCTGCTCCGGAATTCCGGGAGGATTTACAGAGAGAGTTTGAAAAGAGATTTAATTGTAAAAAGTAAAATGTAAGGAGCAGCTGCAAAACTGGTAAAATTAAGATAATAATGAATATTGAAAAACAGCTTTTTCCTGCCGGATTATCCGTGCAGGATAAAGTTGTTTGAAGGATAGGAGAAATAAAATATGACTAATCTGGAAAAATACCATAAGCTTCTGAAAATAAATCTGAGAGCGAAAGACGATGATCTGAATGATGATGTGCTGGTTTACAACCGCTACCCGGGCTGGGATTCTGTGACCCACATGGAGATGGTTGCTGAGATGGAGGAGACATTCGGAGTACAGTTTGATACGCTGGATATTACTTCTTTCGGAAAGTATACCGCAGGAATTGAAATTCTGAAAAAACTTGGCGTAGACATCTGACAGAACAGGAATGGGACAGCGGAGATGATTTTTTCCATTGAAAAAAGAAAAAGAGATGCGAAAGCGATCTGTACGGCAGACAGCGCCGCAATAACGTACGGTGAGCTGAGGGCGTTTATGGGACAGATGGGACAGGTTTTCCATGGACGCTGCCTGGTTTTCTGTATGTGTGAAAATGTGCCGGGAGCGGTGGCCGGCTATCTCGGGATGCTGGAGAGCGGTGTGGTGCCTCTTCTTCTGGGGACAGATCTGGACATGGAACAGTACGCTGCATTTTATCATACATATGAACCTTCTTATGTGTGGGCGCCTTCAGACTGGGCGGACAAAATGCAGGAGCATATATATGGGAAGGTATATGAAGCATATGGATACTGTCTCTGGCAGACAGGATTCCAGCCATGTCCGATGCATGATTCCCTGGCGCTTCTGCTTGCAACTTCCGGAAGTACGGGAAGTCCGAAACTGGTCCGTCTCAGCAGGAAAAATATTGAGTCCAATGCAGAGTCCATCCGGGAATATCTGAAGCTGGATGAGAACGAGCGGCCGGTCACAACGCTTCCCATGCAGTATACTTATGGACTGTCGGTCATAAACAGCCATCTGCTGGCCGGCGCCTGTATTCTGATGACAAAGGAAAGTTATGTACAGTCCGGTTTCTGGGATTTTTTTAAAGAGAAGCAGGCGACCAGTTTTGGGGGCGTTCCCTACACATACGAAATACTGGAGCGGATGAGGATTTTTACCAGACCACTGCCGTCTCTCCGGAGTATTACCCAGGCTGGCGGGAAACTGCCTGTTGCCCTGCAGAAAAAAGTTGCCGCATGGGCGGAGGCACAGGATATCCGCTTTTTTGTCATGTACGGACAGACAGAGGCAACCGCGCGGATGAGTTATCTTCCGCCGGAAAACTGTCTGGAAAAGCCGGGAAGTATCGGAATCCCGATCCCGGGAGGAAAGTTTTCCTTGATGGAGGAAAATGGAGAAATGATCTGCTGTCCGGATGTTCCGGGAGAACTGGTTTATGCGGGTGAAAATGTATCCCTGGGCTATGCGGAAAATAAAAATGATCTGCGTCTTGGGGATGAGAATGGCGGTGTTTTGTATACCGGCGATATTGCAAAGAGGGATGCGGATGGCTATTACTATATTGTGGGAAGAAAAAAGAGGTTTATCAAAATTTTCGGAGTGAGGGTAGGACTGGATGCCTGTGAAGAGATACTCCGCGGACACTATGAGGGAGTGGAGTTTGCCTGCAGCGGTTCAGACAATCATCTGGAAATCTACGGGACAGACCGGCAGGCTGTGGATCAGGCGGCAGGTTATCTGGAAAAGTACCTGAAACTGAACAAAAAAAGTTTTTCCGCTTTTTATCTGCCGGAGATACCGAAAAACGATTCCGGAAAGATTCAGTATGACAGACTCCGGGCCGGGGGAGACAGACGGATATGATGGAGAGCAGGAATCCCTTTTCCATGAGGGAAAAAGAAAAAGATCTTTATATGACACGGGAGCTGCGCATGCTGACAGATTATCACCGGGAGCATTGCAGGGTCTATGCGGATATTCTGGCAGCGGCGGGATATGACAACGGTGCGGGTATCGCACACTACAGTGAACTTCCTTTTCTGCCGGTAACCCTGTTTAAAAAGCTTGTTCTGAGCAGTCTGGATGACGGACAGGAAGACTATAAGGTGGTAACCTCCTCCGGTACGGAAGGACAGGTAAAATCGCAGATTATTCTGGACGCGGATACACGCATCCGGCAGCAGCAGGCTCTGGCGGTGATCGGATTGTCCCGGCAGGTCAGACGCTGGATTTTTGAGATAACCCGAGATGGGACAGACTTGATTAAGGCCATGTCGAGAAGGATAATGAAATAATTATGAACAGAACAAAGCAAGAACGGAGCAGATAAAAACAGCTGCCGTTCTTTTTTTTGTGTTTCGGAGAGCTGATTTTGTTCTGCAACAGGGATTTCATGTCTGTTCCAGTTCTGCAACAAAAATCTTCTGTTTTATTCTCAAGACAGCCATTTTTCAACGAATAAAAATTGGCACGGATTTTGCAATAAAAATGATTAAAGAATTTTAGGTAAAGGAGAATAAAATTATGGGAAAACAAGTATTAGTTGATTTATCACATCCATTTGGGAGAGGCAATCCGTTGTGGCCATCAAACGGAGATTTTCATATTGACAGGGTACAGCATATGCCGATGCATTACAGACTGCTCCAGACATTCAACGATTTCCACATGCACAACAGTACACATGCGGATTCTCCTTCCCATGTAATTCCGGAGGCACCTTATACACATGAGCTTCCGCTGGAGAATTACTATGGTGAGGCAGTATGTCTCGATATTCCCAAAAAGCACTGGGAACTGATTACCATTCAGGATATTGACAATGCCGCAGCGAAAGTGGAAGGTGGAATTAAGGAAGGCGACTGGGTGCTGATCTGTACCGGTATGAATAAGCGCTGGGGCGAAAATGATGATTATTTTGCTTACAGTCCCGGTATGTCCATCGAGGGCGCGAAGTACCTGGTAAGCAAAAAGGTGAAAGGTGTGGGATTTGATCTGCAGGCGCTGGATCATATTCTCTATACATATGCGGCGCAACATGGTCCCGGGCCTTATGTACCCCGTATTATAGACGAGTACAGAAAAGAATTCGGCCATGATCCTATCGAGGATTATCCCGAGTGGGAACCGGTACATGAGATCCTTCTCGGAAATAATGTCATGGGTATAGAAAATCTTGGTGGAGATATTGAAAAAGTAAAAGGACAGAGATTCATGTTCTGTGCTTTCCCGCTGAGATGGTACATGGGCGATGGAACCATCGTACGTGCCGTAGCGTTTATCGATGAAGACAAAATCAATAAAGACGTACCCGACAGAGTATACAAATACGGTGTTTATTAAAAGGAGTCTTTCACTGATGAGTGAGAAAAAAAGGGTGGCAGTGCTAGGCGCCGGTAAAATGGGGCTCGGCATCGCCCAGCTCTTTGCCACCAGAGGACATGAAGTAAAAGTAATCTATGTATATGATGATAAGACCCGGTATGATTCCAGGGAAGTGATACGGGAACATCTGGAAGAACTTTCGGACAATGATGTCATTGCCCGGGAACAGATTCCGGAGATACTTGGCCATATCAGTTTTGCGGATACCATCGAGGAAACAGCGGATTTTGCAGATATTGTATTCGAGGGAATTATTGAAAAGCTGGAAATCAAACAGGAGTATTTCGCGCGTATGGATGCGGTTTTCCCCGAAACAACGGTTCTGGCAACTAATACATCAGCAATCAGTATTACAGAAATCGCGGAGAAATCGGTGCATAAAGACCGCATTATTGGCACCCATTTCTGGAACCCGGCGTATCTGATTCCACTTGTGGAGGTCATCCGGACAAGATATGTGTCTGATGAGACAGTAAAAGTAACATATGACCTGCTGAAGGAAGCCGGCAAGCACCCGGTAATTGTAAAAAAGGATGTTCCTGGATTTCTGGCAAACCGTATGCAGCATGCCTTATTTCGTGAGGCCCTGTCCATTATAGAACAGGATATTGCGGATCCTGCAGATGTGGATGATGCAATTAAATATGGTTTCGGAATGCGTCTCGGAATCTGTGCTCCTGTGGAGGTTATGGATATGGGGGGACTGGATCTGACTTACGATATTCATAAATATCTCTTCCCGCATCTGGAAAATTCCACAGAACCTTCCAGGATTCTGACCGAAAATATTGCGGAGGGAAATCTGGGATTTAAGACAGGAAAGGGATTGATGACCTGGAGTCCCCAACAGGTAGAAAAAGCGAATAAAGAGCTTACAGAGGGCTTGATCAGAGTGGCCCGGACTCTGGGAAGATTATAGAGAAAATGAGGACAGGATTATGAGAAATGTAGTAATTGTAGCTGCCTGCCGGACTCCGATCGGGACCATGGGCGGACAGTTTAAAACTCTGACAGCGCTGGATCTGTCCATCCCGGTTATGCAGAGTCTGACAAAGCGGGGGCATGTTCCGGCAGAACTTATTGATGATGTGATCTGGGGATGTAATTATCAGAGAACTTATAAGGAAAATAATCTGGCCCGGGTGGCGGCAGTAAAAGCCGGACTTCCGGTGACAGTCCCGGGAATCACGATTCATAGAAACTGTACCTCATCCATGTCGGCCATCCAGATGGGATATTATCAGATCAAAGCCGGAGAAGCAGACTGTATTATGGCAGGCGGCGCAGACAGTATGAGTACAGCGCCGCACATGGTGTTTGATGCCCGTTATGGGAAAAAATATGGTCATATGGAACTGAGAGATTCTATGTGGGATTCTCTGACTAATCTGGGAATCGGACCGGCTATGGGGATCACGGCCGAAAATGTGGCCGACAAGTATGATGTGACAAGAGCGCAGATGGATGCTTATTCGCTTCGTTCCCAACAGCGGGCAGTAGCGGCGATTGATGCCGGAAAATTTAAAGAGGAAATTATTCCTGTAACTGTTTCTTCCAGAAAGGGGGATGTTACCTGCGATACAGATGAATATCCCCGCCGGAACGCTACCCTGGAAGGACTTCAGAAGCTGAAACCTTCCTTTAAAGAGGATGGAAAGGTGACAGCCGGAAATGCTTCCGGGATGAATGATGCCGCTTCCGGAGTGATTCTGATGGAAGAAGAAAAGGCAAAAGAGCTGGGATGTCCGTTGCTTGGCCGGATTGTCAGTGTGGCAACCACAGGCGTGGAGCCGGAACTGATGGGGATCGGACCAATCAGCGCTGTCAGACAGGCTTTGGGGAAGGCCGGTCTGACAATCGGAGACATTGATCTGTTTGAGCTAAATGAAGCTTTTGCGGCACAGTGTCTGGCCTGCCAGAAGGAACTGGGGATTGCCGATGCTAAGCTGAACGTGAATGGCGGCGGAATTTCGCTGGGGCATCCGGTAGGGGCGACCGGCTGCCGACTGGTAGTGTCTCTGCTGTATGAGATGAAACGCAGGAAGAACCGTTATGGAGTGGCAACCTTATGTGCAGGAGGCGGAATGGGTACCGCTGTAGTAGTGGAATGCTGATGAAACTGCAGATTGCCGGGAAGAGTGTCAGTAGTTATGAAAGTGTGTGGATTATAAAGGGAGTAGGAAAATGAAAGGAAAATGGCGTTACCAGATGAATAAAAAGCAAGCTTCCTTATTTAATTTTGGAAAGGCCGGATGGGGAATGATCATATTCTGTATGGCGATGTTCTGGTTTTTTGTGGGATTCTGTACAGATGGAAATAATGTGACAGCGCCGGCGGTAGCAGAGCATCTGGGAATTTCATCCGGTACTGTTCTGCAGATGAATTCCTATGGCGGAATGATCGGCGTGGTTTTCTACATATTAATGGGACAGTTCACAAAAAAGATGGGAGCCCGGAAAGTATCTGGAATTGCGTTGCTGATTTCGGGCGCAGCATATATTGTAATGGGTAACTGCCCGAATCTGGCAGTTTATACCATTGCCTATATCTGTCTGATGGGATCTATTATGTCAGCCGGTTATGTGGTTGGAGGAGCTCTGGTAGCCCAGTGGTTCCCCAAACGGAAGGGTGTGGTAATGGGTTATACAACTATGGGTCTGAATATTGCGTCTGCCACATGGGTACCCATGATGACTATGATTGTAAACCGGATGGGAATTGAAAAAGGTGTGATAATCCCCTCTGTACTGGTAGCCATTCTGGCAGTGATCGGATGGGTATTTATGCGGAACACCCCTCAGGAAAGAGGAATTAATCCGGACGGCGTGTCGGATGAGGTGTTTGAGGCGGAATATAACACCCGGGATTCTGAACAGGACAGCCGATGGACTGTAAAAAAGCTGCTTGGAACAAAAGCAATGTGGACGGTTGCCATTGCTACGGGTATTCTGCAGTGTTGTTCCACAGGCGTTATGAGCCAGCTGGTGGTAAGAAATCAAGAGCTGGGAATGTCGTCAACACAGGCAGTATCTATGATGACAGTTATTGCCGTAATCGGAATTTTTGGATCCTGGCTGATCGGAGTTTTTGATGACAAATTCGGAACGAAAAAAGTCATGATCATTTTTTGTATCTGGTATGCTCTGGCGATTCTGGCAAATGTAACAGATACAAAATGGGGTATGTACCTTGCAGTGATCATGATTGGTATTTCCATCGGCGGTTCTGCGAATTTTATGACATCCTTCCCATCATCTGTATTCGGACGCCATGGATTTGAAACAGTAAACAGCGTAATCTTCCCGATCCAGTCAATTATAACAGCAAGTGCCTTCCTGGTGGATGGAATCAGTCTGAATCTGACAGGAAGCCTGCGGTGGAGTTATCTGGTGCTGGCAGTAATTGCTGTCATCAATGTAATATTCATCGGAATCACAAAAGACAGACAGTTTAATCTTGACTGGCAGGAAAAAGCAGCATAGTAAACAGGAGGAGCAATATGGCGAAAAAATCACAGGTCGCCCTCGTAAAGGGAACCGATATCCAGGAAAATGTCACAAGAGTTTTTGATCTGATGGGTGGAGTTGAAAATGTGATCCGTAAAAATTCTACGGTTGTGTTAAAACCCAATGCAGGCCATGCAGAGCCCCCGGAAACGTCAGTATGTACAAATCCCGAAGTTGTCCGGGCTGTGGTACGAGAAGTAAAAAAAGCGAATCCGAAGCGGATTATTATTGCAGAAGCGGCAGCAATCGGATGCGATACAGAGGAATGTTTCAGAGTCAGCGGAATTGCAGCTGTGGCAGAAGAAGAAGGCGTTGAGTTAAAAGATATCAAGAGAGATAAGGAGCTGGTAAATATTGCAGTCAGAGACTATCGTTCCAATATCGACCATGTACTGTTGCCGAAATTCCTTCTTGAGGCAGATCATCTGATTAATCTGCCGATTCTGAAAGCCCACGCCAGCATGGTATTCTCGGGAGCATTGAAAAATATTAAAGGAGTAGTGCAGGATAAGGTACATATGCAGATGCATCAGCAGAATCTGACCATGGCTATGATGGATGTCTGGAGTGCCTGCCGTGCAGATATTAATATTATGGATGCCATGCGCGCAGCCAGCGGTTACAGCCCCCATATGCCTGTGCCGATTGAGACAAATATGATTCTCGGCTCTAAAGATCCTGTAGCAATCGACCGTGTGGCATGTGAAGTGACGGGAATTGACACAAGCGGCGTGGATTATTTCAAAGTAGCTGAGGAGACTGGTCTTGGAAATTATTCTATGGATGATATTGAGGTTGTCGGTGATTCCATAAAGGACTGCTACAAGAAAATGTGGATTCCTTATATTGGCGATATGAGCAGCCGCTGGCCCGAATATGATGTGAAGTGTAAAGGAGCCTGCTCGAGCTGTCAGGCACTTCTGGCAATTAACATGGAAGAACTGAAGGCTGTGGATGAATATGAAAAAAATAAAGGAATGACAATTGTTATTGGCGGAAAGAACGAGATTTCGAAGGATACTCCGGATGAAAAAATCGTTCTTCATGGAAACTGTACGAGAAAGTATCTCAAAGATCATCCCAATGCATACTGGATTCTGGGATGCCCTCCCAATGAGCCTGCTTTATATCTGACCGTCCAGAGAAAAGAGGTTATTAATGGAATGGGCGATCAGGAAGAAGAGATTATCCGTCCCTGCATGGCCAGAGATGCGGCTGTGTGGCGTGATTATGTATTTAAAGCGGCAGAACAGTATTATCGGGAACACCCGGAGGAGCAGTAATGGATGGTTATGTATATATGGATGCAGATCCGCAGTTCAAAAAATTGCTGAACACCATTTTTACAGATGACTTTATGCATGAAAATACTAATTTTGAAAATTTTGAAGGGTTCCAGTATTCCAGTGCGGTGATTACAAACTGGAACTCAGACAAAATGGTATATGCCACGCTTTTGATGGATAATTTTGTACAGGAGAGTACCCGCTTTAAATCCTGGGAAGAAATGGTGAAAGCGGCGGCTGACGCCCGCTTTGGAATCTGTACTGCAAAGGATGAATCTTAATAAAATGAAAGCAGATATGCTATGTTGCGGGCATATCTGCTTTCAGTATTTATTCACTGAACTTTTCTAGGAATAGGGTGTCTGATATGATACTGCTTTATTTTTCTGGATAGGGCGGAGGCATTGATATTCGTTTTTTTTCCGGTGTCCTGGAGACTGTCTGATTCCGCCAGTATCCGTTCCAGAAGCTGTTTTTCAAATCGTGCTACAGCTTTATTGAAATAACCGGAAGAGGAAGGAACAGCTTTTTGTTCCTGGGAAATGTGTGAGAGGCTGGTAATCAGGAAGGTTGCACCGGAGGAAGCCACCAGGCTGATTAAGATTCAGATTGTCAATAATTTTTTTGAGAGCGATGTCGTGCTCCAGAAAACGCAGCAGTTCCTGACGGATTTCTGATAGTTTTTGGATTATGTCCGGATTTGTGGAAAACTCTATGGTATCATTCAGCATATCAAGGATGAGTCTGATATATATATATATTGATTCATATTTACCTCCTTTGGTAAGGAAGACTCCTGCATTGTACGATATAGCAGATCTGGATTTTTTTGTAAATGTATGTTGCGGCAGGTGTTTCTGGATTGCAATATATAGAATCTGGTATTGAAAGGCAGAAAAATGTCAGTTATTTTAATCATATAAAAATACGAGGAGAAAAGATTATGGATGTAGAATACCTGAGACAACTGCTAAAACAGATTGCAGATAAAAAAACAGATATAGAAGAAGCTCTTACAGAACTGAAAAAACTTCCTTACGAAGATATCGGATATGCCAATATTGACCAGCATCGGAATCTCAGAACCGGTCAAGGTGAGGTGATTTTCGGACAGGGAAAGACCCCGGAACAGATTGCAGGAATAGTTACCCATATGATGAAAGAGAATAAGAGAATTCTGGTAACCAGGGCAGATGAAAAAGATTTTAGCGTAGTTCTGGAAATTGCTCCGGATGCAGTGTTTGAGCCAGAAGCAAAAGTGATTATGATGGGCGAAAAATCAAGACCTGATCCTGGCAAAGGAGTTATTGCTATACTTACGGCAGGGACATCAGATATTCCTGTAGCCCAGGAGACAGCTTTCACAGCAGAATTTTTCGGGTATTTTGTGGATCGCATTTTTGATGTGGGTGTGGCGGGAATTCACCGCTTGTTTGACAGGATGGACCGATCCTGCGGGCGGATGTTGTTATTGTAATTGCGGGAATGGAAGGTGCTCTCGCAAGTGTTGTGGGAGGTCTGGTAGAAGTACCTGTTATCGCAGTACCTACCAGCGTAGGGTATGGTGCAAATTTTGGCGGACTGGCACCGCTACTTTCCATGCTGAACTGCTGTGCCAATGGTATAGGTGTAGTAAACATTGATAATGGATATGGGGCAGCCTGTCTGGCTGCGAAGATATGCAGAGCAAAGGTGGAAAGGACAGATGGAAGAAACTAAGAAATATCCGGATAAGAATACAGATGTATCAAAGAACGGGAATTCACATAATCATCCCAATGCAAAAGTGGTGTCAAATCGTTTGGCGAAGGCAATCGGTCATCTGGAGGCTGTAAAACGCATGGTGGACCGGGGAGAGGACTGCTCTGAAATACTGATACAGATAGCAGCGGTTCGTTCTGCAATCCAGAATGCCGGAAAGGTGCTTATGATGGATCATCTGAACCATTGTATTGTTCATGCGGTGGATGATGGTGATTATGGAAAAATTGAAGAATTCGGGGAAACAATAAAGAAGTTTATAAAATAGTGGAAAGGGTTTATCGTCTGGTATACAGATGATTTATGGCTTGCTTTTTTCTGGCGAAACGATTATTTTTAAAAGAGGATTGTGAAAGATTCCTGTAAGGATGCCGGAGATAGGAGAAATAAAATATGACTAATCCGGAAAAATACCTGAAACTGAACAAAAAAAGTTTTTCCGCTTTTTATCTGCCGGAGATACCGAAAAACGATTCCGGAAAGATTCAGTATGACAGACTCCGGGCCGGGGGAGACAGACGGATATGATGGAGAGCAGGAATCCCTTTTCCATGAGGGAAAAAGAAAAAGATCTTTATATGACACGGGAGCTGCGCATGCTGACAGATTATCACCGGGAGCATTGCAGGGTCTATGCGGATATTCTGGCAGCGGCGGGATATGACAACGGTGCGGGTATCGCACACTACAGTGAACTTCCTTTTCTGCCGGTAACCCTGTTTAAAAAGCTTGTTCTGAGCAGTCTGGATGACGGACAGGAAGACTATAAGGTGGTAACCTCCTCCGGTACGGAAGGACAGGTAAAATCGCAGATTATTCTGGACGCGGATACACGCATCCGGCAGCAGCAGGCTCTGGCGGTGATCGGAAGTGATTTCCTTGGGACAGAACGGATGCCGATGCTGGTGATTGACTGTCCGGCTACTGTGCGGCCCGGAAATCGTTTTTCAGCCAGAGCGGCGGGGATACAGGGATTTTCTGTTTTTGGAACCCGCCGGATATTTGCCCTGAATGATGATATGACACTGAACCTGGAAGCTGTGGAAGCGTTTCTGGAAAAATATGGGAACAGACCGTTCCTGATTTTCGGGTTTACATATATGGTGTGGAAATACTTCTGTCTGGAGCAGGAACGCCTGGGGATCCGGCAGGACTGCTCCAGTGGAATACTGGTACATGGGGGCGGCTGGAAAAAACTGGCCCGGGAAGCGGTATCGAAAGCCGGGTTTAAGAGCAGGCTGCGGAAAGTCTGTGGTATCCGGAGAGTGATTGACTATTATGGAATGGCGGAGCAGACGGGAAGCATTTTTATGGAGTGTGGATGCGGCCATCTGCATTGCTCGGATTATTCTGCCATATTGTTCCGGCGTCCGCAGGATTTTTCTCTCTGCGATTCCGGGGAAAAGGGGCTGATCCAGGTGATGTCCCTGCTTCCCAGGAGCTATCCCGGCCATAATCTGCTGACGGAAGATGAGGGAAGAATGCTGGGGGTGGACGACTGTCCCTGCGGCAGGGCAGGCGTTTATTTTGAAGTGACCGGAAGAGTGAAAAATGCGGAACTCAGGGGGTGCAGTGATACATATGCAGCAGGAATATAATTCTGAAATTATCCGTCCTGCCGGTACAGGCGGAAAGATCATATATATACTGGGAACAGCAGAGGTTCTGGAACACATCAGGGAGAACAGGCCTGTTGTTCCTTTTTCGGAGAAAACGCTGATGTTTTTGTCGGGAGTTTCGGAATTAATCCGCCGGAAAAAAGAACTGGGGAAAATGCCGGAAGTAGCTGCATTTGCTTTCTGGTGCCGGAAAACGCATCTGGAACAGATGAAGACAGAGTATGACTCCGGGGATACCAGAAGACTGGGCAGGGGGATAAGCCTGCATTTCGCGCCTTCCAATATGCCGGTGCTTTTTGCCTTTACCATGGCGGCAGGTCTGCTTGCGGGAAACAGCGTGATCGTACGGCTCCCTGGAAAGAGGACAGAGCAGGAAGATGCGATTGTCTGTGTGATGAGAGAGATAATGGAAAAGGAATATCCGGAATTTAAAAAACGCATTGTTTTCTGCCGGTATGGGCATGACAGGAGAGTGACGGATTTTTTGTCGGGACTCTGTGATATCCGTGTAATCTGGGGATCAGATGCATCTGTTTCGGAGATCCGCCGGTCGCTCCTGCCGTCCAGGGCGGTGGAACTTCCTTTTGCATCGAGAGGATCGGCAGCGGTTCTGGATGCCGCCGCAGTCATTGGGGCAGAGGACGTCATACTTCTGGTCCGGGGATTTTATAATGATACTTATCTGAATGACCAGAATGCGTGTTCGGCTCCCCGGATAATTTACTGGATGGGAACAGCTTCCGAAGTGGAGATGGCCAGGAAAAGGTTCTGGACGGCTCTGGCAGATCTGCTGGAAGAAAGAAATTACCAGGTTCCGCCGTCTGTCGCAGTGCAGAAACTGGATGGGGCAATGATGCTGGCGGCAGTTTATAAAAACGTCAGGATCCTGCGTGAGACCAGCCGGCTGATCAGGGTTCTGGTTCCGGAACTGCGGAAAGAAATGTGGGAGTATACCGTTCCGGGAGGATTTTTTATAGAGAGCGGGGGAGAATCGCTGGAGGGAATAAAAGATATTCTGACTGCCTATTGCCAGACACTGTGTGTTTATGGTGTGGATCCGGACATGATAGCGGGAAAACTGGAGGCATGGCAGGTTTCCGGAGCTGACCGGATTGTCCCGGCAGGACATACCCTGGATTTCACACTGACCTGGGATGGATATGACTTAATTGAAGCAATGTCCAGAAGAATATACGTTCCGTAAGGACGGTCCGGCAGCCGGATAGAAATATGGAAGAACGGAAAGCTGTGGATGAATATAAGAAAAATAAAGGAATGATAATTATCATTGGAGGAAAGAACAAGATTCCGATGGATATTCCGGCTGGATAGTTGGAATTCCTAATATTTATTCTTTCTTTATTCTCTGGCGCCGGGCAGGACATCGTTCTATTGTAAAACCGGTTTCGTCATGGTATGATAATACAGGATTTGTACATTACAGAACAGAAATTCTGTCTTCAGCAGGGCAGATAGAAAAGGAAAAGGTATGAATATTCAGGAAGAAATCAAAAAGGTGAAGCTGGCTTCTCCCAGAATGGCGGCCAGTACAGAAGAGACAAGAAACCGGGCGCTTCAGCTGGTAAGTGATGCGCTGCTTGCGCATCGGGATGATATTTTTGCGGCGAACCGCGAAGATATGGATCAGGCGGCAAAGGACGGGGTGGCAGCGCCCATACTGAAGAGACTGAAGTTTGACGAGGGGAAGCTGAAGGACGTTGTGGCAGGAATCGGCGATCTGATCCAGATGGAGGATCCGCTGTTTTACACACAGTTTGCCAGGGAACTGGATGAAGGGCTGGTGTTAAAGCGGGTGACCTGTCCCATCGGCGTAATCGGCGTGATCTTTGAGGCGCGGCCAGACGCGCTGGTGCAGATTTCCGCTCTCTGCATTAAGAGCGGAAACTGTGTGATCTTAAAGGGCGGCAGCGAGGCTCTCCGGAGCAATAAAAAACTGTTTGATATTATTTATGACGCAGCCCGGAAGGCCGGACTGCCGGAGCACTGCATGATGCAGCTGGAGGCCCGTTCGGAGATCAGCGAACTGCTGGGCTGTCATGATTCGGTGGATCTGCTGATTCCCAGAGGATCCAACAGCTTTGTACAGTATATTATGAATCATACAAAGATTCCGGTGATGGGACATGCGGACGGCATCTGCCATATTTATGTGGATAAGGATGCAGATCCTGACAAGGCGGTTCCGATTATTTTTGATTCAAAGACCCAGTATGTATCCGCATGCAATGCCGTGGAGACGCTTCTGGTGCATAAGGATATGGTAAAGGAGCTGATGCCCCGTCTGAAGAAGGCTCTTGATCAGAAGCAGGTGGAGATCCGGGGCACAGAGGAGATTGCGGAAGTGATTCCCTGTGAAAAGGCCGTTGCAGAAGATAATACCAGAGAATATCTGGACTACATTCTCTCTGTAAAGCCGGTGGAGGATGTATACGAAGCGATAGACCACATTAATTATTTCGGCTCTCATCATACGGACTGTATTGTGACAGAGAATGCGCAGACGGCAGAGATATTTATGGATCTGGTGGATTCCGCCGGGGTATATCAGAACTGTTCCACACGGTTTGCGGACGGTTACCGCTACGGCTTTGGAGCCGAGGTAGGGATCAGTACCGGAAAGATCCACGCCCGGGGGCCGGTCGGACTGGAAGGACTGGTAAGTTACAAGTATAAGCTGTATGGTCATGGACAGATTGTGGAGGATTATGCTTCCGGAGCAAAGCAGTTCCATTTTAA
>CAYLWI010000015.1:0-5126 GCA_964387345.1 uncultured Eubacterium sp.
TTCAATGGGCCTCGTACCAGTTCTTTCCCACATTCATATCTACTTCCAGATCCACGGAGAGCTGTGCCGCGGAGCGCATCTCCTCTCCGAGAACCGCCTTCACCTGCTCAATCTCATCGGGCGCCGTCTCAACCAGCAGCTCATCATGGACCTGCAGGATCAGCCGGGACTTCAGATTCTCCTGTTTCAGTCTCCGGTACACCCGGATCATGGCGATCTTGATAATATCTGCCGCCGTTCCCTGGATGGGAGAATTCATGGCGATCCGCTCCCCGAACTGCCGCTGCATGAAGTTGCTGGAAGAAAGCTCCGGCACCGGGCGGCGTCTGCCGGACATCGTCTCCGCGTATCCCTTCTTCTTTGCCTTTTCCACTGCCCTGTCCAGGAATTTTTTAATTCCCGGAAAGGTGGCAAAATAGTTCTCTATATACTCCTGGGCTTCCTTCCGGGAAATGCTCAGATCCTGGCTCAGGCCAAAGGAGCTGATCCCGTAAACAATCCCGAAGTTTACCGCCTTGGCGTTCCTCCGCTGAAGGGGAGTTACATCCTCCGGGGCAACATGGAACACCTGGGACGCGGTAATCCGGTGGATGTCCTCCGCATGACGGTAGGCCGCAATCAGATTCTCATCCTCCGACATATGGGCCAGCACCCGCAGCTCGATCTGGGAATAATCCGCGTCAATAAATACATATTCCTCTTTCGGAATAAATACCTTGCGGATCAGCCGTCCCAGCTCCATCCGCACCGGAATATTCTGCAGATTGGGATCCGTGCTGCTGAGCCGTCCGGTCGCTGTGATCGTCTGATGGAAGGTAGTGTGGATCCTCCCGTCAGAGGCAATACAGGGCACCAGACCGTCCGCATAGGTGGATTTCAGTTTTGTCAGCTGGCGGTACTCCAGGATCTCCGACACAATGGGATAGTCGGGAGCCAGCTTCTCCAGCACATCCGCCGCCGTGGAATATCCGGTCTTGGTCTTCTTCCTATTGGGCATATTCAGCTTCTCGAAAAGGATCACCCCGAGCTGTTTAGGGGAATTGATATTAAACTCCTCCCCAGCCTTTTCGTAAATACTCTGCTCCAGCTTTTCAATCTGTCCCACAAGCTGCTGCCCGTAGGCGGTCAGGGCGGCGCCGTCCGCCCGGACTCCTGTTTTTTCCATATCATCCAGGACGAATACCAGAGGAAGCTCGATCTCACGGTACAGCTTCTCCATTCCCTGTTCCGCCAGGGCGGAAAACAGAGGCTCCTCCGCCTTCAGCGCGGTACAGGCCATATAGCAGGCCATCTTCGCCACAGCATCCGGGACTTCCGCCGCCGCTTTCGGGAGCTTCCGCTTTCCTAAAAGGTCTGTCCTGGCGGGAATCATCTCTCCCAGATAATCCCGGGCAATGTCGTCATAGGAATATTCATTCTTCAGCGGATTCAGCAGATAGGCCGCCAGATTAATATCCACCGCCTGCTCCTCTTTCAGCGTCACATGCTTCAGGAGCGCCTTCACATCCGGAGCGGTCACCTTCCCCGCGCCGTCACAGAACCGCTGGATTTTCTCATCCAGATACTCCGGGGAAATCTCCCCGCTGCAGGGCACAAAGCCCGCCCGGATCTGAAGCGCGGTCTTCCCGTCTGCCTCTCCGGCACTCTTCTCTGCGCCGTCCCCGGCATCCGTTTCCCAGGCAAGGGCCGCGCCGTACACCTGTCCGGCCTCCTCCAGGAAAGCCACCGCCACCCGGATGTTGTCAGACGCCGTCCGGGCCTTCTGCTCTGCCGCCATATCTTCAAAAAAAGCATCTGCCGTTTCCCGGGCCTTCAGAATTTCAAATCCTTCCTCCATGGACGCGGTTCCTGTATCCGCTCCCTCAAACCTGGTCAGCATCTGCTTAAACTCCAGGCGTTTGAACCAGGCGTAGGCTTCCGGCGTATAAAGCTCCCCCATCCGGGCAGCTTCCATATCATAGTCAATGTCCGCGCGGGTCTCGATGGTTGCCAGAGCCTTGCTCATCTGCGCCAGATCATAATGCTCCGCCAGGGCGGTCTGCGCCCGCTTCGGCTTAATCTCATCCACATGGGCGTAGGCATTCTCAATACTCTTATAAACAGAAATAATGCTGGTAGCGCCCTTTTCCCCGATTCCCGGAACGCCGGGAATATTGTCGGAGCTGTCGCCCATCAGGGCCTTCACATCTATAAACTCCTTCGGCGTAACATGATACTTTTCCAGCACATCCGCCGCGGTGTAATCCTCAATCTCTGTGCCTGTCCGCTTTGTTTTGGGAATGCGTATCTTCACCTTCTCTGTGGCAAGCTGCAGCAGATCCCGGTCGCCGGAAATAATGCTGACTTCCATTCCGGCGTCCTCCGCCCGGGCCGCAATGGTTCCCAGAATATCATCCGCCTCCAGGCCGGGCTGTTCCACGGTCACAACCCCCATGGCCCGGAGCACCTCCTTCGTCACCGGAACCTGCTGGCGCAGTTCCTCCGCCATGGGCTTTCTGGTTCCCTTGTAAGCGTCATACATCTGATGCCGGAAGGTGGGTTCGCTGCGGTCAAAAGCCACTGTCAGATAATCCGGCTTTTCCTCATCCAGAATCTTAAATAAAATGTTTAAAAATCCATATACCGCATTGGTATGCAGTCCCCCGGAACTGGTCAGATCCGGCACTCCGAAAAAGGCTCTGTTTAAAATACTGTGTCCGTCAATTAAAACTATTTTTTCATTCATACTGTCGTCAGATCTCCCTGGTGTATTCCTTCAGCCATACTCTCTCTTCTTCCGTCAGGAAAGGAGACACCTTTTCGTACACCATTCTGTGATAATCATTCAGCTGCTTCCGCTCTCTCCGGCTCATCTCCTCCGGATCAATGCCGTCCAGATCAATGGGGCAGTAAGTAATATTCTCAAAGCGCAGGAACTGTCCGTACTCATTCTTCTCATCCTTCACGCAGACCAGTTCATTTTCCACGCGGATCCCGTACTCTCCCTCCAGATAAACTCCGGGCTCGTCAGTAGTGATCATGCCGGGTTCAAACACGCCGCTGTCCTTCCGTTCGGGAACAACCTTATACCGGAACCCGTTGGGACCCTCGTGGACATTCAGAATATGACCCACGCCGTGCCCGGTTCCGCACCGGTAGTCCAGTCCCAGTTCCCACAAAGGGCCCCGGCAGACCACATCCATATTCAGACCGCCGCACCCGTACAGGAACTTCAGATTCGCCAGCGCCATATTGCAGCGCACCACCGTAGTATAATGAAAACGCATCTGCGGGGTAACAGGCCCCAGAATAAAAGTCCGGGTAATATCCGTGGTTCCCTCCAGATAATGTCCGCCGGAATCCAGAAGCAGCATTCCCTCCGGACAGATCTCCGCCGCAGTCTCCTGATCCGCCGAGTAATGCATCATGGCTGCATTGGGGCCATAGGCGCAGATATTCTCAAAGCTCAGATCCAGAAAGTGCTCCTGGGAGGCCCTGAAGCTGTCCGCCTTTTTCCCCACTGTATATTCATCCATGGGAATTTTTCCCACGTTTGTCTTCAGCCAGTACATAAACTTCGTCATGGCGACGCCATCCTTCAGATGGGCCAGACGTGTATTCCGGAGCTCCGTCTCATTTTTCACAGCCTTCATCAGCTCGGAGGGATTCTCTTTATCAAGCGCCGTCACTCCCTGCGGAAGCGCCGAAACAATCCGGCAGTTCACCTGTTTTTTATCAATGAGCAGGGAAGTTCCCGCCTGCAGCCTTCCCGCGGCCTCATAAACCTCCCCGTAAGGCAGGATCTTTACGCCGCAGTTCTTCAGATAACCGCGGACTTCCTCATCCACCGCCTCATCCTGGACAAAAAGCCGCGCCTCATCCTTTCCGATCAGCAAAAAAGACAAAAATACCGGCACATTTTTAATATCGTCCGCCCGGAGATTCAGAATCCAGGCAATATCATACAGGCTGGACACCAGATGCCAGTCCGCCCCTGCCGCCGCCATTTTCTCCCGGATCCGGGAAAGCTTTGAAACCGCGGTCTCTCCGCTGTATTCTTCCTTCAGAATCCATATCTTACTGCAGGCCATGGCCGGACGCTCCGCCCAGATCTGGCCGGCAAGATCTTCTGTCACAGAAACGCTTCCCTGCTTCTTTTCCGCGATTTTCGCAAGCTTCTCTCCCAGAGCAGCGCTGACACATCTGCCGTCAAAGCCCAGAATTCCCCGATCCGGCAGCTCCCTCTCCAGGAACTCCTCAATGGCGGGGACGCCTTCCACGCCCATCCTGTACAGATCAAATCCGCTTCCCGAAAGCTCTGCCGCCGCCTGGATAAAATAGCGGCCGTCGGTCCACAGACCGGCCTGATCCGCCGTCACCACGGCAGTCCCGGCGGAACCTGTAAAGCCGCAGATATACTGACGGACCTTGAAATAATCCCCTACATATTCTGAATTGTGAAAATCCGATGTGGGGATCAGATAAATATCAATGTTCCTCTTTTTCATTTCCGACCGCAGGGCGGCCAGACGCTGCTGCTGTTCCATGCTTACACCTCTCTTATCCGGCCGTCTCCAGAGAAATCACATCCTGCCCCGGCCGGTATCCGTTTTATCTCACTGACATTTTATAATCCCGCTGTGCCTCCCGGCGCTGATCCTTCTTCGCGATATCCTGCCGCTTGTCATAGAGCTTCTTTCCTCTGGCAAGACCGATCTCCACTTTGATCAGATCTCCTTTGATATAAACCTTCAGAGGCACCAGGGTATAACCCTTTTCCGCTATCTTTCCACTGATCTTGTTGATCTCATATCTGTGAAGCAGAAGCTTCTTCGGCCGCATGGGATCCCGGTTGAAAATATTCCCCTTTTCATAAGGACTGATGTGCAGGCCGTAGGCAATCACTTCCCCGTTTTCAATCCGGATAAAGGACTCCTTCACGCTGCACTTTCCCATGCGGACAGACTTCACCTCCGTGCCGTGTAGAGCGATTCCCGCCTCGTAAGTATCCTCGATAAAATAATCGTGATATGCTTTTTTATTATTCGCAATCAGTTTCACACTGTTTTTTCCCATAGTTTCCCCTTTCCTGGGCTATTTTCTGCCCATAGAGGTATCCTCTGGAGGGTTTCCCCTTTCCCGGGCTG
>CAYLWI010000015.1:5226-31270 GCA_964387345.1 uncultured Eubacterium sp.
CCTCTGGAGGGTTTCCCCTTTCCCGGGCTGTTTTCTGCCCTCTCCGGAGTATCCTCATCAGAAACCAGATCATCCGTCTCTGTCTCATCATCCATCAGCGCAAACCGGATCTGGCGGAGCAGACGGTCGGTCCCGGTTACCTGGATCCGGACCGTCTGTCCCAGCTTGTAGCTCTTTCCCGTATGCTCCCCAACCATCTCATAGGTATCCTCCAGATATTCAAAATAATCTCCGGGAATATCCGCCACATGAATCATTCCTTCAACGGTATTGGGAAGCTCCACATACATTCCGTATTTCGTCATGCCGGAAATCACGCCTTCATAAATCCTGCCGGTCCGCTTCTCCATATACTCCACTTTCTTCATTTTAATGGTCTCGCGCTCAGTCTCGTCTGCCCGGCGTTCCAGATCACTGGTCTGTTTCGCCACCGCCGGCAAAATTTTGTTATAGTGCTCCCGGCGCTTTTCGTTCATACGCCCCCGCAGAATTTCCTTGATAATCCGATGGATCTGCAGATCCGGGTATCTGCGGATGGGGGAGGTAAAATGACAGTAATACTTTGCCGCCAGGCCGAAATGTCCCACACACTCCATCGAATACCGGGCCTGCTTCATAGACCGCAGGGTCAGCCGGGATATCAGCGGCTCCACCGGCGTATTATCAATCTTTTCCAGAAGCTTCTGCAGCTCCTTGGGATGAATCTCATCTCCGCCCATATGGATATGATAGCCGAAGTTGTTGATAAAAGTACTCAGCTTTCTGATTTTTTCCGTATCCGGCGTCTCGTGGGTCCGGTACAGGAAGGGCGCTTCCTGCCAGAAAAAGTCCTGGGCTACGGTCTCATTGGCCGCCAGCATAAAATCTTCAATAATCTTTGTGGCGGGATTCCGGTCATAGGGCCGGATATCCAGAGGATGTCCCTCCCCGTCCAGCACCACCTTCGTCTCCGGAAAATCAAAATCAATGGATCCCCGCTTCCGCCGCTTCGCCCGGAGAAGATCCGCCAGTTCTTTCATGAGGAAAAACATCTCCGCATACTCCCGGTACTTTTCCGTGGTCTCCGGATCCTTCAGGGTGATGATTTTATTTACATCCGTATAACTCATGCGGCGGTCCACCCGGATCACCGTCTCCGCAATCTGATGTCCGATAATATTTCCCCTGCCGTCCACCGTCATAATACAGCTCAGCGCCAGACGGTCCTCCCCCTGATTCAGGGAACAGATCCCGTTGGACAGGGTATGGGGCAGCATAGGAATCACCCGGTCTGCCAGATACACGCTGGTTCCCCGTTTCAGCGCCTCCACATCCAGGGCGCTGTGCTCCTGGACATAGTTGGCGACGTCCGCAATATGGACGCCCAGGCAGTAAGTTCCATCCGTCTCCTTTGTCACCGATACCGCGTCATCCAGATCTTTAGCGTCCTCCCCGTCGATGGTCACCATGGGCCAGTCACGCAGATCCAGCCGCCCGGCCCGATCCGCCTCAGACACCGGCTTTGACACCCGCTCCGCCTGGTTCAGAACCTTTTCGGGAAATTCCATGGGAAGATCATATGCCTTCACCAGGGAAAGAATATCCACGCCCGGGTCATTCACATGTCCCAGAATCTCAACTATCTTTCCCTCCGGTTTTTTCCCGTTTCCTCCATAGGAGGTAAACTCCACAACCACTTTATGTCCGTCCACCGCTCCCTTTGACCGCTCCACGGGCACAAATACGTCCATAAGGATCCGGGGATTGTCCGGACGGACAAAACCGAAATTCTGACTGGTCTTCTCGTAGGTTCCCACCAGGGATTTCAGTCCGTGCTCCACAATCTGGACGACCTTCCCTTCCTGCCGCTTTCCGGAGGAGGGAATCAGCATCACCTTTACCACATCCTCATGGATGGCTCCCCCGGTATCAGGCTCCGCAATGAAAATATCCTCATCCAGACCCTCCACAGTTACAAACCCGAAGCCCCGGGAATGAGCCGTAAAGACTCCGGTCAGAAAACGCTCCTGCCCTTTCCGGTACTTCCCCCGGCCGGACAGCTCGATCTTTCCCTCCAGTACCAGCGCGTCCAGAACCTCCTGCAGCTCCGGCCTCCGGGCTTTCGGAATATTCAGAAGTATGGCGATCTCCTTCACCTTCATGGGGCGGTAGAGATCGTCGCAGATAAAATCATATATTACTTTTTTTCTCTTTTCAAATTCCTCTTTTTTCATTCCTCTTCCTACTTCCGCAGTTTTCTTCTGCCATCCTTTTCTGCTATCCAGTATAACACGGATTTCTTCTCCTATGTATAAAACGCGTTTCCTGTAAAACAGAAAAAAGCTGTCGTAGTTACGACAGCCTCTGAATGTACATTTACTGAAAACTTCCGATATTTAACACTGCGGAAATCGCAAGGAACAGAACCAGCAGAATCCTCGTGATCTTCACAAGCATCCCCTCCATGGAACGCCCCTTGTTCTTACCCCAGTAACTACTGTCAAGGCTGCTTCCGGACAGAGAACCAAGCCCCTGGTTCTTACCCTCCTGCATCAGCACAACGATAGTCATAATCACACTCAATATCATAAACACAATCTGTACAATCACTCTGACGGTTGCCATAATATCCACACCTCCCGTGAAAAAAATCCCATAAGGGCTCTTCCAATGCCCATAACTAAGTAAGATTCTAACACACAGACAGGCAAAACACAAGAAAAATTTTATCTTTTTGCGGGATCTTTTTGCAAGTTCTTCTTTTCTGGCATACCTATAAACCCCTTTTTCATTATGCTCCAGTCATACTATAACTGATATACTTTTGTTCCATATGCCGGAAGAATCACCTGTCCCTGTACTGCTTTCTGGTCATCCAGATCCACAGCTTCCCGGTTCAGAATAATGACCCTCTCCTCTGCTGTATAGTTCATCACAAACAGGTAAGACACTCCCTCTTTCTCCCGGACTGCAATTTCACAGTCCGCAGGAGCTGATATTACATCTTTGAAGGGCTCCAGCACGCCTGCATATTCCAGGAAATATCTGATGTTTTCTCTGGTAAAAGTTCCGCCAAAATGGAGCGCCCGTCCTTTTCCCGCAGAAGTTTCCACCAGCGCCGGACGGCCTGCATAATAGTTATTATCAAATACAGCCAGCACCTTTGCCTGCGGACCATCCGCAGCAAGGATATCGTTAAAAATTCCGGTATCTATCTTTTCACCGTTCCAGTCCATGGAAACAGCCTCATCCGCAGGCCCCACAAAAGTAAACTCCTGCACATCAGACTGGCTGACATTTTTCAGCAGTCCCGGCATGGGAGCCATGACACAATGTCCATCCATATCTTTCTGGCCGGTACGGGCTCCGATAATCAGCATACCTCCGGCCTGTACATATGCCATCAGTGCATCCGCTCTCTTTTCTGTCAGAATCAGGGCATGGGGATAAATCAGAACCGGATATTTCTGAAGATCCTCCAGGGCTGTCCCATCGTTGATATACAGCACATCATAAGGGGTGTGGCTTTCCTGGGCGCCCACAAAAATCTCCTTCTCACTGCCATCTTCCACTCTTCCATGCCATACATCCAGCCGGGCATCAAAAGCATTGTCATAATCTTTCACCACCGCGAAAGCAGCTTTATATTCTCCCCCGGCCACACCGGCAATAGCTTTTGTCCTGTCCCAGATCTGGCGAACCTCCGCCAGCTTACGGTTATCCCGGTTATCATAATCCAGGATGCCATGCCAGTAAATCTCTGTTCCCACGCAGGCTGTTCTCCAGCGGAAGAAGCTTACATAATCCGCTCCATGGGCGATACTCTGCATGGCCCACAGAGCCATCTGGCCAGGTTTCGGGGCGGGAGCTTCCATCCGGGTATTCCACCCATTGGCTCCGGACTGCTGCTCCATAATACCGAAATGGGGACAGATGGAACGGACTTCTGTCAGATTCATACTCCACTTCCGGTCCTTCAGCATCTTATTATTCCCAGGATCCGCATCCAGGCAATAAGCAAAATTCGGATAAGAGTCATAGGTATAAACATCCAGACACTCATCTTCCATCCTGTGATTATCCAGATTGCCAAACATACCGTTGGTAGTGATAAAATCACCCGGTTTCATATATTTGCGTATAATATCACTCTGCATTTTGCAAAAGCGGATGCAGCTTTCCGAAACAAACCGGTAATAATCCAGCGTCTGATGGGGATTCGTACTGTTGTGGATGGTCGTCCGGGGAACGTAGATCTCCTCCCAGGCCGTATAGGTCTGATTCCAGACAATGGTTCCCCAGGCTTCATTCAGTGCGTCCAGAGTTCCGTATTTATTTTTCAGAAATTCCCGGAAAGCAAGTGTGTCGCTCTCGGAATAAAACTCATCCACTTCACAGTTCAACTCATTGTCGATCTGCCATCCCACAATGCAGGGGCGCTTTGCGTAATGCTCCGCTATTTTTTCTACAATTCTCTTTGACAGTTCCTGATATTTCGGGGAATTATAATTGTAATGGCGTCTCATGCCATGACGGTAGGGCACGCCGTCCATGCGGCAGTTCAGCGCCTCCGGGTATTTTTCCGTCAGCCATACCGGCGGTGTGGCGGTAGGAGTTCCCCAGATCACCTTCATCTGCTCCTCTTCCGCCACATCCAGAAACTGATCAAAAAACTCAAAAGTAAAGTCCCCCTCATGGGGCTCAATCTTATTCCAGGCAAATTCCGCAATCCGGATGGTAAAAATACCATTCGCTTTCATCCGGCGCAGATCCTCTCTCCACAAAGACGGATCCCAGTGCTCCGGATAATAACAGGTGCCAAGGGAAAGCTGTTTCCATTTAAAATTCTGTTGTTTTCTCATACTATCAATATCCTCCCGACTTTCTTCTCTTTTATTCATTTGTGGGGCGTCCTTTTCATCTGCCGCCCCGGACTTCAGTTCTCCGGCTCCTCTGCTTTCGACCGTAATCCCGGATCAGTTCCAGAGTCGGGAGCACATTTCCATCATAATCAAAAAGCGCCTGATTGGCCCACTCATTGCCGCAGGGACCCGGATCATTCATATATTCCAGGGAAGCAGGCGTCGCCCATCCGGATCCCGGAACCGGAATCCACGCAGGCTCCCACCAGAAAAATCCACATCCATGATTCTCCGGAACATCCTCCAGCACTTTCAGAAAATCTCTGGTAAAATCCAGCTGCCCCTGGATGGTCATGGGGTAATCCAGCTTATCCACCAGCTCCTGACGGGTGGCGTATCCCTTCCGCTCATGATCCCCCAGTTTCTCATAATCCCTGTAATCTTCCATGGTGTATCCCATGGATACCTCAGCCACAATCAGATCCTTGTTGTACCGGACAGAAATATCATTCATATTCGCTGCCAGATCCTGTAACGTCCCATGCCAGAAAGGATAGTAAGAAAGGCCGATATACTCAAACTCCTCTCCCCGCTCCATATAATGATCAAACCAGTCCAGATACAGCTCATGATTCCCGCCGTTATCCAGATGGATCATGAGGGGAATGGACGGATCCGCCGCCCTGCTGGCGCGGATTCCGGCGCTGACGAAAGCAGCAGCATTATCATAATTGGGCAGCCTGCCCTCCGGCCAGAGCAGCCCGTTGGTCAGCTCGTTTCCCACCTGGATCATGGTCACCCGGACGCCCGCGTCCATAATTTTTTTCAGAGAATCCAGGGTAAAATCATATACTGCCTGTTCCAGCTCCTCCGCGCCCATATGCGCCCAGGCTTTGGGCTTGATCTGCTTGCCGGGATCCGCCCAGAAATCGCTGTAATGGAAATTCAGAAGAACTCCCATTCCGGCCTCCGTCGCCTGTTTTCCCATCCAGATTACATGCTCCAGGCTGTTCTCTCCCGCGCCGTAGGAAGCTCCCTCCTCTGAATAAGGGTCATTCCACAGCCGCAGCCGGATGGTATCCACATCATAGCTTTTCATAATTTCCAGAATATTTTTCTGCACGCCGTGATCGTAATATTTCGCGCCGCACTTTTCCAGCTCCCACATGCTGGAAAGATCCATTCCCTTAATAAATTTTTTCACCATATCCTCCTGTCTTCCGGTCATAAATTATTTAAAACATATAGAAAAACAGCCCGGCCAGAGAGCGTCACTATCCACTCTGTTTTCCGACCGGGCAGCGTTTTCTCCGCTACTGTTCGCAGAACAGTAACTTTCAGTTAGTCAAAATCGAATTTAGTAAATCTCTTGTTCATCGCCCGGTAACGGAACCGGACCATCTCATTCTTTTCCAGAACATCCTCCTCAGTTCCTGTATACTGACAGCGGATGCAGTAATACTCTCCCTTATCCTTATCATAGAACATATCGATGTCCAGATCCCTCATAAAGCAGGACGGGCATCTGTAATTCAGTTTGCCTTTTCCAGATTGAGCCATGTCGCGAATACCTCCTTATCTGAGATCTGTTTTTTGTATCCTAATGTAAACATCGGGGAGAATGCATATCCCTCCCTGATATAGCCTTCTGCCTCCGCGGACGCTGTCAGGGAAACCTTTGTCTCAATTGCCGGAATCACTGCGCTGACAGCAGAAGCTCCCCGGAGAGACTCTTCCCTGCAGCGGTACTCATAATTGATGGTCTTCTCCTCAGAACCCTCGCACTTCAGGGTGATGCCTGTCATATCCTCGGGATACTCTGTGGTGCCATAGCAGGCCACCATATATTCATTCAGAAATACTTCCGCGTCCGGATTGCTCATTTCCAGAATATTCCGCTCAATTTTAATAGAAGAAGAACCCTCCTCAAAATATTCCTTTGTCTGCAGTGTTACCGTCAGATCACGGAACTCAATGGTTACCGGATCCAACGTCAGGATACGGGTATCGCCTGCCTGGGAGAAATGCGCCTTTGTTCGGCAGAGGCAGAGATCCACTTCCTCGCCTTTGTAAGAAAGCTTCGCGCTGCGGACAGTGCCCTCGCCTGCATAGTGGGTGAAATAACCGGCGCGGTATTTCTCCTGGATCAGGAAGGGATACGACGCGTCCTGCACATGCTTTGTGCCGATGCCTACCGGCCACTCCAGCTTTGCGGCATAGGGACGAAGGTCAACAATGGCTCCGCCCTGATCCATATTGACGCAGGCTCTCATATAAGGATCGCAGTACCAGAACAGCTGCTTGTCTGAACCATACAGAATATCTCTCCAGAGGGCGCACTCCGGCTCCGTATATGTCTTTTTCTGGCGGTAGTAATCAGCGAACTCGGACATGGTCATGTCCGTCAGCTTTCCCTCTTTCTTTAACTGGCCGTAATATTTACAGCCATCCGTATAGGACTTTACAAGGAGCTCATAGGGAGCCTCCCAGCGGCCCATCTTATTCATCCATCCGGGACCTACAAACATCATATTGTAAGCATAACCGTTATTATACTTTTCCAGATCTCTGTACTGATCGATCAGATTATACAGATACGGATACTCCCAGGTCTTTGTATCATAAATCATACCGCGCAGCACGTTCTGGGGATGCGTTCCGAAATTGGAGCCGTTTCCGTCATAGCAGGCAATCAGATCACGGGACAGATGGGGAATCGCGACAATACCGCTGTCCTCCGCCACGTTTGCCGCCGGAGCATGGGTATTCTGTTTAGATGGGATCCAGGGAGCCCAGGGGCCGCCGTCAAACAGTGTATACCAGGAATTGTTGCAGGTATGATAAGCCTTGGGACCTTCCTCCCAGCAGGTGGCGATGGCGCATTTTACCATCGGGTATGTTTCCTTGATATAATTTATCAGATCCGCATCCATGTAATAGGAGCCAGTGGACTCCGGATAGAATCCAAAGCGCTCATGGAACTTCTCAAATACATCATTGACAATCGCTTTCTTCTCCTCCATGGAAAACATCCAGATGCAGAAGTCTTTTGTTTTATACTTCTCACGGAACTCCTCGCAGGGAAGCCCCAGAAGAGACAGACCGATCTCGTCTCCATATACTTCGTGATCATGCTTCGCGATCTCCACAGCCTCATCATTGAACAGAGACGCGTAAGTCATTTGAATTGTCACCTTCAGTCCGCACTCATGGGCGATTCTCTGCTGTGTCCTGAAAATATCCAGAGACTCCGTCAGAAGCGCCTTGTCTCCGATATCCTCCTCCTTTCCCTGCCCGGTTACAGTCGCGGAATACTCCGGCACCATCTCCGGACGGTGGATGACATTCAGAATAAATTTATCCATCCTATTACCCTCCATATAGAAATGTTTTATTCATCAAAAGCCTCTGAAGGAGACTTCTTCAGTCGGTTATCATTTTCCGGAAACCCTGTGGTTTTGGTTTGCGCAATCGGTTGCTCAAGTTATTCCAAGTATACCATTTCCCATCCGGGAATGTCAATACGGAATCCCTTTTTCTTCATTCTTTAAGAAACCTTCGTAGATTCCCTCAGTATCACCTGGTACGGCAGGATCGTCCTCTGCTGAACCTCGTCCTCATCCATCAGATGAAACAGCTTCCGGCAGGCCTCCCTTCCCAGTTCTCTGGCGTCAAAAGAAAGCGCCGAAACAGCCGGATCGGTATTCTCCAGAACCCAGCTGTTATAAAAAGAGGCAATCCAGACATCCCTCGGGATCTTCTTCTTCTCCTGGCGCAGCTTCTGCAGCGCCCAGCTGCAGATCACATCATCCATGCAGATGATTCCTCTTACTTTCTTATCCAGCACCGTGTCCACCGCCAGATCCGCCGCCTGCCTGCTTTCCAGATTCAGATAAACAAGATCCCGCGGCGCTTCTCTGCCGGCTTCCCTGCAGGCGTCGCGGAATCCCTCCAGCCGGATCCGCGTAATCATCAGCGACTCCCGGCCTCCCAGCAGGGCAATTTTTGAATCTGCCTCCGGGAGAAGACGCCTGGTCAGCTCGCGGCAGGCAGCCCTCTGATCATGATCGACCTGATAAACCCCCGGATAATCCGTTTCTCCAACTGCCACAAAGGGAAGCCCCTCCTCCCGGAGCAGCTCAATCTGCCTGTCCTTCCGATAAGTGCGAAGCAGAATCACGCCATCCACCTTCCGGTTTGTCAGAATACGCGCCAGATCTTTGCATTCCTCCTCTTTTCCGATGCAGAGCAGAATATCATAATCCCTCTCTCCCGCAAACTGCTGAATTCCCACAAGCGCCCGCTGAAAGAAAGAGAGGTCTGATAAATGATAATCCTCCGGCATCACTACACAGATATTAAAGGTCCTGGACTGGGCCAGTCCCCGGGCTATAAGATTCGGTCTGTAATCACATTCTTCAATGTAATCCAGCACTTTCCGTCTGGTGGTCTCGCTGATCCGTCCCTTCCCGGAAATCGCCCGGCTCACCGTTGTCTTGGACACTCCCAGCGCCTCCGCTACCTGGTCTATGGTAATTCTCCTGGTCTCTTTTTCCATTCTGTCTGCTCTCCTGGATTATCTATGCATACAATTTTTTTTATTTTATCAATGATCAATTTAAAGTACAACTGATTTTGTCCTGTTTTCACGGAAAATAATTGTAACCAAAAAACCCCCATGCTATAATATTGACTGATAAAAATCCAACACTACCTCACTGGAAGGAGAATCAGTATGGCAATTCGCGTAGATGGGACAACTTTTTCCCTTGAAACAAAAAATACACTGTATCAGATGAAAGCCGACGCCTACGGCGTTCTGAAGCATCTCTGGTATGGCTCAAATACCGGGCAGGACATGGAATATCTGCTGGACTACCCCGATGTAAGTTTTTCCGGGAATATTTACGATGTGAAGGATAACCGTACTTATTCTCTGGATACCATGCCGCTGGAGTACTCCACAGAGGGGATCGGGGATTTCCGCATCTCAGCTGTCGGCGTACGATATGAAAATGGCGCCTCCGCGCTGGATCTGCGGTATGAAGATTATGAGATCCTCCCCGGAAAGTATTCCATACCCGGACTGCCGGCAGTCTATGCCGAAGAGTATGAAGCCCAGACTCTTGCTATCACCTTAAAAGATACCGCTTCCGACATACGGGTAATCTTAAAATACGGGGTGCTGCCCGATTTTGATGTAATCACGCGGAGCGCTGTCATTACTAATCACGGTCATGGAAATGTAATGCTCATCAGGGCCCACAGCCTCTGTCTGGACATCCCTTACGGCAGATGGGAGTGGGTGCATTTCCACGGCAGATGGGCCAAGGAGCGGAAGCCGGAACGTCTGCCTCTTCTCCACGGCATACAGGAAAGTTCCAGCAAGCGGGGAACCAGCAGCCATCAGCACAACCCCAGTGTCCTTCTCTGCCAGGAAGGCTGCACCGAAACCAGCGGCACATGCATCGGCGCGGTTTTAATGTACAGCGGCTGTTTCCAGACACAGGTGGAATATGATCAGCTGAATCAGACCCGTCTGGTTATGGGGATGAATCCTCATATGTTCCGGTGGCAACTGGAACCAGGCAAGAGTTTTTACACCCCCGAGGTGATTCTGTCTCTCAGCAACAGCGGTATGGAGACACTCTCCCACCAGTTCCACCGCGTCATCCGCGAGCATGTCTGCCGGGGCAGATATAAGCTGACCGAAAGACCTGTGCTGATCAATAACTGGGAAGCCACTTATTTTAACTTCAACGAAGACAAGCTCCTGGATATCGCCAGAGGAGCCTCGGAGCTCGGCGTCGACATGCTGGTTATGGACGACGGATGGTTCGGGAAACGTGACAGTGATAACTCGGGCCTTGGAGACTGGTATGTAAACAGGAACAAGCTGCCGGGTGGCCTTGAAGGCCTTGTGAAGAAAGTAAATGACCTGGGCATGGAATTCGGTATCTGGTTTGAGCCCGAGATGATATCCGAGGACAGCGATCTGTACCGGACCCATCCGGAGTGGACAATCTGCATTCCCGGACGGCTCCCTACCCGGAGCCGGTTTCAACTGGTGCTGGACATCAGCCGCCCGGATGTGCGGGAATATCTCTTTAATGCTCTAAGCGCTATTTTAAGTTCTGCCAATATTACTTATGTAAAATGGGATTTCAACCGCAGTGTCAGCGACTGGTATTCCGAACTGCTTCCGCCCGGACGCCAGAAGGAACTTCCCCACCGCTTCGTACTGGGACTTTATGATCTGCTGGAGCGTCTGACCGCAGCCTTCCCGGATATCCTTTTCGAAGGCTGCTGCGGCGGCGGCGGACGGTTTGACGCCGGGATCCTGTACTACTGCCCTCAGATCTGGTGCAGCGACGACACAGATGCATTTGAACGGACACAGATCCAGTTCGGCACATCCTTCTTCTATCCGGTCTCCACTATGGGATCCCACGTTTCCGCGGTTCCCAACCACCAGACAGGTCGTGTGACAAGCATCAAGGCCAGGGGCGTCACTGCCATGGCGGGAAGTTTCGGGTACGAGCTGGATCTGAACAGGCTGTCACAGGAAGAAAAGGACGAAGTAAAGTTCCAGATCCAGCTTTTCAAGGAATACGGACCACTGATCCACAATGGCAGATATTACCGCCTCAGCAACCCCTTCCGGGATAATTACGCCGTATGGGAATATGTTTCCACGGACCAGAAAAAAGTGCTGATCCAGGGACTCATCTTCCGGACAGAGCCGAACATGCTCCGGTATCCCATTCATCTCAGGGGACTGGATCCCGAAAAAAAATACCGTCTCAGGGAGGACGGGGCCATTTATTCCGGAAATGCTCTTATGAACGGAGGTATTCTGATGCCGAAATGTTTTGGAGATTATATTCCTGTAGAATTATATCTGGAAGCCATTGACGCATAAAAATATGTCCTGTACCGTCGAAAAAGGATCCCGCGGACATTCCGCGGGATCCTTTTTATTGCAGCTCAGAAAAACCTTCATATAGAGTTCTACTTTACAGCGCCTGTCATACCCTCTGTAAACTGTTTCTGTAACACGAAGAAAACAATCATTGTCGGGATAGAACAGAAAAGCACGCCCATCATCAGCACTCCATAATCAATCGTATATCCGCCGGCAAGATTTGCAATCAGCATCGGCATGGTCTGGGATTCACCATTGATCATGATAACTCTGGGCCACAAATAAGCATTCCATGCATTCATGAACGTGATAACTGCCGCCGCCGCGTATGTGGACTTCATCATAGGGAAATAGATCCTGATAAAAATCATAAACTCGTTCAGTCCGTCCATCCGCGCCGCTTCCATCGTATCCAACGGGAAATTCCGTGAGTTATTCCGGAAAAACATGATCAGGAACGGCGTCGATATGGAGGGAAGAATAAAGCCCCATACGGAGTTCAGCAGCCCCGCCCTTGATATCATCCGGAATAACGGGATCATCGTCGCGACCTGCGGTACCATCATGGCAAGCAACAGAACCGTAAACACTCTGTCCTTCGCCTTATCATGATAAAGCTCAAAACCAAAGCCTGCCAGAGAGCATACAAACAGCGCCAACAGTACCTGTACAATTGCATACAGGAAAGAATTCCCCATGGCTCCCCACAGATCCTGCTGCTCAATCAGCGCCCGGAAGTTCTGAATTGCGTAGGTGCCCGGGATAATACGTCCGTTTGCCACATCAATCGACTGATTGGTAGCCGCGGAAATCATCCAGTAAAACGGGAACACGCATATAAAGGATACAATAATCAGAAAAATGTAAGTAGGAATCAGCCGGCGCTGAACCATCGATTTGTTTTTCTTTCTAGTCACGTGTATCACCTACTTTCATATTGATCAGAGAAAGGATCGCCACCAGTATAAATACGAAAAATGACATCGCGCAGGCATATCCGAAATTCGTCGAACTACTGCCAAAGGAATTATTATAAATGTAATGTGACATTGTGATGGACGCATTGGCCGGTCCGCCGTTTGTCAGGTTTACCGACTCATCGTACAACTGCAATGTACCATTAATAGACATAATAAATGTCATAATAATGGTGGGCTTCAGCAGCGGTACCGTAACTCTGAAGAAAGTCTGTCTTCCGTTCGCTCCATCAATTTTCGCCGCCTCATATACAGAGTATTCGATATTCTGCAGTCCGGCCAGATAAAATACCATATTATAGCCGGTCCATCTCCAGATCAGCGCTATGATAATGATAACCTTCGCGCTGAACGCATTTCCAAGGAAATTATAATTCTCCGATATAATATGCAGGTTTACAAGGATTGTATTAATCAGCCCCTGGGTTGCAAACAGCGATTTGAAAATCAACGCATAGGATACCAGCGATGTGGCGCAGGGCAGAAATACACAGGTCCGGAAGAGGCCCTTGAATCTCAGATCCTTATTGTTCAGCAGCTGTGCCAGCAGGATTGCCAGGATCAGCATGATCGGCACCTGGATAGCGAGATAAATGAATGTATTTCCTACGGAACGGAGAAATACCTTATCGGAAAACATTCTCACATAGTTATTAAAAACAGGTTCATTCCATACCATATTCGCGCTGGAACCAGTCTTTAACGACATAATAAAAGCGCGAATCATGGGCAGGAAACTCATGACGGCAATCAGAGCGGTAGCCGGGGCAACCCACACCCATCCGGCCGCGGACTGCTTCGCCAGCAAACCCATACCTTTTTTCTTTTTCAACTTGAAATCCCCCTTAAAGAAACAGGGGAAACGTGGAAAACGTTTCCCCGTTTAAATTGTTCAAAGCGGAACCTTAATCCGTCTGTCTGTACACCAGACCGGGTTAATCAAGTCCCATTGTAAAACGAAGGTTCGTCTCGGCCTCCTCAAGAGCTGTCTCAACATCATAACCATTCTGGGTGATATTGATGAGCGCGTTGCCGATCTGCTCACGGCAGGAGTAATGATAATCACTCTGCTCAATAACCGGAACACTTGCCGTCCACTCAGCAATCTCCTGATAAATCGGCTGATCATTGAAGAAGTCAACGCCCTCAGAATAAACATCGGACTCACCGCATGTGGAGTTGGTTGTTATAACGCCGCCGTACAGAAGAGCATTGTCATATGTCTCCTGGCTGCCGCCGAAGGTGTAGGACAGGAAATCCACAGCCAGTTCAGTATTCTGGCAGTTTGCTGTAATATACAGTGAAGATCCGCCGTTGGAAGCATAGCCGTCCACACCGCCTTCAAGAGTCGGAAGTGTGGTAATCTCCCACAGACCGCTGTTCTCTTCTACCAGTTCCATTGTAGGGATAATCCAGTTACCATTTATAATACCCGCTACCATGTCGCCCTGGATTACCTGGTTGGTATAATCATCCCAGCTGTTCGCAAGATAAAGAACATTTCTTTCTACCGCCTCAACCAGGACATTCATGATCTCTGTCAGAGTCTCATTATCAACCAGATTCGGCTCGCCATTCTCAAACTGGGACTCTCCCTCTGCCTGCATCATGATGTATACCAGATCATTACCGTCCGCATTGATGCTGAGAAGATACTTGCCGGTCGCGTTATAAACAGCTTCACCGATATCAAGGAACTCAGCCCAGGAGCACTGGGTCAGATCATCAATGGTATACCCTGCCTCTGCCAGAAGGTCTGTACGATATGCCGCGATAACAGTACCGCCGTCAACAGGCATACCATAGTGAACGCCGTCAACTGTGGAATAATCCAGCTTCTCAGCAGAGAAATCATCCCATGTCACATCGGCGTCATTCAGATCATCCAGCCAGAGATCCGGATACATCTCATAATACTGCTTGAAGTAATGATCCTGGAACAGAGTGATATCCGGCAGCTCGGAAACAGAACTTCCGCTGGCGTCAGAACCAACGTTGGTTAACAGGGTTTCGATGTCTTCTGATGAAGACTGCTCAAGGATCTCCAGTTCAAAATCAGGATCTACATTCTCCCTGTAGTCCTCTGCAGCCGCCTCGAGAGCCGGAATATTGAACGAAGCGTCCCATGCCATAACTGTCAGGGTATGGTCGCTGTCCCCGCTGGATGAGTCATCCGCAGCAGAGACCGAACCGTCATCCGTGGAACCGCCATCGCTGCTTCCGCATCCAGCCATTGCGCCCATAGATGCGATCATTGCACCTACGAGCATAATTGAAATTACTTTCTTCTTCATGTGTTCTCCTCCTCATGAATAATTTAATATGGTGCGGCAGAATCCTCCTTGTCGATTTTAAACAAATTCCCAAAGGGTTACCGCCTTCATATAGTCATATTATATCAGAGCACACTGCTTCTTTGTTTGCATTTTCAGTTGCAAAATATGCATTTTTTATTTTTTATCGTAAAAACAACTAATTTTCCCCCATTTTCCGAGTTCGTTTTGATCATTTTGTCAAATTTGAGATTCTATTTTTATAATATTGGTATTTTTACAATTTGCAGGAAAAATCAGTGGGTTTTTTCGACATTTTTACGAACAAATCACCGAATGGTAACCATGGAAGGTTCCCGTCTGCGGGAATGTCACCATCCCTTCTCAATCAGAATTCTGCATTCCGTCAGACGGCTTTCGTAATTATCCGGCTGTTTCTTCCACTGACAGGGAGATGTCCCCATGATCCGCTTGAAATTGCGATTAAACGTAGATGTAGTCGTAAAACCGACTTTCACGGCAATCTCCTCCATGGAATTTCCTGTCTTTTTAATCAGATCACAGGCTTTATGGACTCTCACCCGATTCAGATACTCCACCGGAGTCATCCCTATATTTTCCTCAAAAAGCCGCCGGAAATGAGATTCACTGATATGACACACAGAAGCAATTTCAGAAATCTTCATGGGAAATGCATAATGACCGCGGATATAATCCAGCGCCGGACGGACCTGCTCAAACCCCCCCTTTTTCTGCCGGATTTCCTCCGGAAAAGACGTACTGTCCGGATGGATCCGGGCCACCTGGACCAGAAGCGCCAGGGACAGGCCCCGGATGCTTTCCCTGTACAGATAATCCCTCTTCCTGCAGGTCTCCTCCAGAATGGACCGCACTATGGACGCCAGCTCCGGAACCTCCTCCTCTGTTCCCAGATACGCTTTATGATTGATTTTCTCCAGCATTTTCTGCTGAAACAGAATATCGTCCGGATACATGGACTGAAGTATCTTCTCCACATCCACAAACAGATATTCCCAGAAGCTCTCCTTATTCTCTCTGCTGATCGTATTATGGGGATAATTGGGGGGAATCACAGTGATCATTCCTTCATGATAGGGCAGGGTTTCCTGTTCCATAACCATCTCCCCAATTCCGTAATGACAGATCCCGATCTCCATCAGATTATGAAAATGTATCAGACTTCCCTCCGTGCCGTACTGGCGTTTCCAGTAATCTCCCCACAATGCGATCAGAAATTCATTCTGGGGAATATCATAATATCTTAATTCAACCTTTTTCTTTGCCTTCTTCATTGCGTAAACACCTTCATCGGATAACGGATCTTGAGAAAATGCATCGTTTCGTCATTCAGATCCAGCAGAAGCTTGATCTTCTCGTCATTCTGTCTGATAATCATCGTATAATATGGCACGCCATCTTCATAGGATGTATAGTCATACTTTCTGATCTTCTCTGTGCCGCCCTTTTTTTTATACTTCGCAACTGCCTCATGATCCGGAGGCGCCACCACCTCCAGATTCTTGTAATAAAGAACGTGGGCCGTCTTACGGCGCCGTTTCCCTTTGATCACATCAATGGAAAACTGCTCGTTCCCGAAATTATACTCATAGGCGCTGTCACTGCCATACCCGAAAATATAATACAAAAAAGCAAACAGAAAAGCAGGAAAAAAGAACCCCCGGTTAAAAATAATACCGCAAAAAACAAGCATCACCGCAAAAATAACCATTATCCGGCCCAACAGCCTGGAGAAATGCTTCTGCTTTCTCTTCACCTGCTGAGTTAAACTAAAATCAATCATACTACAATAATCCTTTCCAGTTATTCCTCATACTGCTCCCCGGAACCTGCCTCCCTGTCTGCAGATTCTCATCAGTCTGCATAGCCGTCGGGGTTACTGCTCTGCCACCTCCAGGAATCCTCGCACATTTCCTCAATACCGTACTGCGCTTCCCACCCCAGCTCTGCTTTTGCTTTCGCGGGATCACAGTAGCACATGGCAATATCCCCGGGGCGGCGGGCTTTGATTTCATATTTAATCGGATGCCCGCAGGCCTTCTCAAAGGCATGAACTACCTGAAGCACACTGTACCCATTGCCGGTTCCCAGATTGTAAATGGAAACGCCCTCCTTATCCGCCAGCTTCTCCACCGCCTTTACATGGCCCACAGCCAGATCCACTACGTGAATATAATCCCGGACGCCGGTACCGTCCGGCGTATCATAATCATCGCCGAATACTCCCAGGCAATCCAGCTTGCCGATGGCCACCTGCGCCACATAGGGAAGCAGGTTGTTGGGAATCCCCTTGGGATCCTCGCCGATCTTTCCGCTCTTGTGAGCTCCGATGGGATTAAAATAACGGAGAAGCACCACATTCCACTCCGGATCCGAAGTATGGATATCCGTAAGAATCTGCTCCAGCATGCTCTTGGTCCAGCCGTAGGGATTGGTGCAGATTCCCTTCGGACAGTTCTCTGTAATGGGAATCTCCGCCGGATCACCGTAAACAGTGGCGGAAGAGCTGAAAATAATATTCCTGCAGCCATGATTCCTCATAACATCCACCAGCACCAGCGTGCCTCCGATATTATTATGATAATACTCGATGGGCTTTACCACAGACTCGCCCACAGCCTTCAGGCCGGCAAAATGAATCACGGCGTCAATATTATTTTCCTCAAAAACCCTGTTCATTGCCTCCCGGTCCAGAATATCATCCTCATAAAACTTCAGTGTCTTTCCCGTAATCTCCTGCACACGATCCAGAGCCTTTTTGCTTGAATTGTATAAATTATCAACAACCACCACTTCATAGCCTGCGTTTAAAAGCTCTACGCATGTATGGCTTCCGATATACCCGGCGCCGCCTGTTACTAAAATCGTCATGATATCAGTCCTCCTTTTTATAAAACCGCAATGAAGCGGTCAAACGCTTTCCTGCCTTCTTCTGTACATTTATACACACCTGCATCTTCAAGTACCCTTACAAAGACCTTTCCGACCTCATCCCGCAGAATCCCCTCCACATTTTCTTCCGTAAAAGTGTAGGAATCTTTAAAGGAATCATACCAGTCCGCATGTTTTTCCAGGGTTTCGCTGGAACGGAGATCCTTCCCCGCCAGAATATACTCTGCCATCTCATCCATCTCGCTCTTCAGACGGGCCGGAAGCACCGCCAGTCCCATCACTTCAATCAGACCAATATTTTCTTTTTTAATATGATGAAGCTCCGCATGGGGATGGTATACCCCCAGAGGACACTCCTCTGTGGTAATATTGTTCCGGAGCGCAAGATCCAGCTCGTAACCGCCATCCCTCATCCGGGCAATGGGCGTAATCGTATTGTGGAGCTCTCCATCTGTCTCCGCAAAGATGAAAGCCTCCTCATCCGTGTAGCCGCGCCATTTCCCAAGAATATGATCCGCCAGGTCAATGACCCGCTCATCATCTCTGCCCCACAGGCGGATCACGGATAACGGCCAGTGGACAATAGCCGCCTTCACATCCTCATAACCGGGAATGGTAAAGGTCTTTTCCACCGGCGCCTTCTCCATGGCAAAGGTATAATGCCCGCCCTGGAAATGGTCATGGCTCAGGATGGAACCGCCCACAATCGGCAGATCCGCATTGGAGCCCAGGAAATAGTGAGGAAACTGCTTGACGAAATCAAAAAGCTTCCGGAAGGTTGCCCTCTCAACCTTCATGGGGATATGCCGGCTGTTAAACACAATACAGTGCTCGTTATAGTAAACATAGGGAGAATACTGGAATCCCCAGGCCCCACCGTTGATCGTAATGGGAATGACCCGGTGATTCTGCCGGGCCGGATGATTCATCCGCCCCGCATATCCTTCATTCTCCATACAGAGCTGGCACTTCGGATAGGCCGACTGCTTTGCCAGCCTGGCCGCGGCGATGGCCTTCGGATCCTTTTCCGGCTTGCTCAGATTAATTGTGATATCAATATCTCCGTACTCTGAAGACACTTTCCACTTGCGGTCCTTCGCGATACGGTCCTTCCGGATATAGTTGGTGGCAACAGAAAACTTATAGTATTCGTCCGTCGCTTTCTTCGGGTCCTCCGCGTAATTCTCCCGGAAGGTTCTGATTACCTGGGCCGGCCGGGGAGTCAGGCAGTTCATCAGCTTTGTATCAAAAAGATCCTTCGAAGTCACTCCGCTGTCCTTCAGCACGCCTGTTTCCAGGGCATACTCCATGATGTGCTCCAGAGTGTCCGCCAGATCCACATCCGCAAAAGTCTCTTCCGGAGTCTCGTAATCATCCTTCTCCAGCACCTCCAGGATCTGGTTTGTCGCGTAAATCCGCTCTTCCTCCGGAATCAGACCGGCCTCAGTCCCGTACTGGACCAGCTTTGCTATATATGTATCTATCATGAAAAAACCTCCCTATAACACGCGGCCACCGTCACCGATCTCCACCACATAAAAATCAGCGGCATAACCAATCTTATCAAGATATGCTTTCCCTACATTTTCAATAAACCTGTCGATGCAGTCTGTCTTTACAATGCTGACGGTGCAGCCGCCGAAACCGGCTCCTGTCATGCGGGAACCGATCACGCCTTCCTGCTCCCAGGCATTCTCCACAAGGGTATCCAGCTCTATGCCGGTCACTTCATAATCGTCACGGAGAGATACATGGGAAGCATTCATCAGCCTTCCAAATTCCTCTATATTCCCGGCCTGGAGAACCTCCACAGCTTTTAAGGTACGCTGATTCTCATATACCGCGTGTTTTGCCCGGCGCTGTCTCACTTCACTCCGGATCAGATCCTTATCGGCTTCAAACTCTTCCTCTGTAAGTTCACCCAGAGATTTTATATCAAGTTTTGTCTGGAGTTCTGCCAGAGCCTGCTCACATTCCGCCCGGCGCTCATTATACTTGGAATCCCCGAGACCGCGCTTTTTGTTGCTGCAGGCAATTACGATTTTTGCGTTGTCCAGCTTAATGGGCGCATAGCTATAGGACAGATCGCTGCAGTCAAGGAAAATCGCATGATCCTTCTTACCCATGGCAATGGCAAACTGATCCATAATGCCGCAGTTAACGCCGTTAAAGTTGTTCTCGGAATACTGGCCGTACAGCGCGATATCCTGCATCGTCACATCGTCAAACCCAAACAGGTCACGGAGGGCCACTCCGGTTACCACTTCCACCGAAGCGGAAGAAGACAGGCCGGAACCGTTGGGTATATTTCCGAACAGAAGCATGTCAAATCCTTTATCAACAGTATATCCCTTTTCACCAAAAGCCCATACCACACCGGCAGGATAATTGGTCCAGTCCGCCGCCTTATCATACACAAGGCTGTCCAGACTGCCCTCCACAATACCGAGCTTCTCAAAGTTCCGTGAATAAAACCGCATCTTCCTGTCGTCTCGTTTACGGACAATCGCGTAAGTGCCGATGGTCAGCGCACAGGGAAACACATGTCCTCCGTTATAATCGGTGTGCTCCCCGATCAGGTTCACACGGCCAGGCGCGAAATACCTGCGGATCTCTCCTCCATCACCGAACTTCTCAATGAAATCCTGCATTAACTGATTTACCATTTCTGTTGTCCTCCATAAAAATATTCATTCAACCTATCTGCAGATATACAGATATGTAAAGCCATATATGCTATTTGCATAATTCTATGGTTACTATTCTACTTTCTTTTGGATGTTTTGGCAAGACATGATATTGTTTAAAGTTAATTTTTTAACGATTTTTTTAACGATAAGACGGACAGGGGAAAAGATTCCCCGCTGTCTGCTGTGGTAAGCACAAAATATCCCCGGCCTGTTTACAGACCGGGGGCAGCCCTTTATCAGCCAGATATCGTTCAGACATTAATCTCGGCTTTCACACCAAGAAGCTCTTTATTCGCTTCAAGTACCGGATTCACATGATTCTTCAGGAAATTCTCCACCTGGACTTCCGCCCGCCCGGTATATTTTGCCGGATCCATGGCGGCCTGCAGTTCCTCCAGGGAAAGACCGAAGCTTTCATCTGCCGCAATCAGCTCCAGCAGATTGTTGTCCAGTCCTTTCTGTTTCACATTCGCGCCCGCCTCCATGGAAAGCTGACGGATCCGCTCGTGAAGCTCCTGCCGGTCTCCGCCCTTCTTCACTGCGTCCATCATGATATTTTCCGTCGCCATAAAAGGCAGCTCACTCATGAGATGCTTCGTAATCACCTTGTCGTAAACCACAAGGCCGTCCACCACATTGAGGCAGAGATCCAGGACTCCGTCTATAGCCAGAAATCCCTCCGCAATAGAAAGCCGTTTATTTGCCGAATCATCCAGGGTCCGCTCAAACCACTGGGTTGCGGAGGTAATGGCCGGATTCAGGGCGTCGGTCATCACATATCGGGAAATTGACGCGATCCTCTCACTTCTCATGGGATTTCTCTTGTAAGCCATGGCTGAAGATCCGATCTGATTTTTCTCAAACGGCTCCTCCACCTCCTTCAGATGCTGCAGCAGACGGATATCATTAGACATCTTATGGGCGCTGGCGGCGATTCCCGCCACCACATTCATGACCCTGGTATCCACCTTCCGGGAATAGGTCTGTCCCGACACCGGATAACAGGCGGAAAATCCCATCTTTTCCGCAATCATCGGATCAATCCTGTCAATCTTCTCCTGATCCCCGTCAAACAGCTCCAGGAAGCTGGCCTGGGTACCGGTGGTCCCCTTGGATCCAAGCAGCTTCAGGGAACCCAGCACGTAATCCAGATCCTCCAGATCCATCATAAACTCCTGGGTCCAGAGAGTCGCTCTCTTTCCCACTGTCGTGGGCTGCGCCGGCTGGAAGTGGGTAAACGCCAGCGTCGGAAGGCTCTTATACTTATCCGCAAATCTGGCCAGCTCCGCAATTACATTCACCAGTTTTTTCCGGACAAGCTGCAGGGCCTCAGACATCAGAATAATATCTGTGTTATCTCCCACATAACAGGAGGTCGCTCCCAGATGGATAATTCCCTTCGCCTTCGGACACTGCACTCCGTAAGCATATACATGGGACATCACGTCATGACGCACCAGCTTTTCCCGCTCTCTGGCCACTTCAAAATTAATATCATCCTTATGAGCCTTCAGCTCCTCAATCTGCTCATCGGTAATATCCAGTCCCAGCTCCTTCTCTGTCTCAGCCAGAGCGATCCACAGCCTTCTCCAGGTACGGAACTTCTTTTCCGGCGAAAAAATATACTGCATCTCCCTGCTGGCGTAACGCTCAGAAAGAGGGCTGACATATCTGTCGTTGCTCATAATGTCTTCTCCTTTTTTATTGATATTGCCCGACACGCCCGGGCCGCTTCGCGGCTTTCGCCGTCACGCTTTATTTCTCATAATCTCCGCGTATATCCTCCTTGGGAGGATCCATGGGATAACTCCCTGTAAAACAGCCTTTGCAGATCGGAAGGCCTTCCGAAAGCTCTTCCAGCCGGCTGATCTCAAGATAACCCAGGGAATCCGCTCCGATAACCTGCCGGATTTCCTCAATGGTACGGTTATAAGCAATCAGCTGTTCACGCACCGGGATATCGGTTCCAAAATAACAGGGCCATAAAAACGGCGGTGAACTGATCCGGACATGCACCTCCGTGGCGCCGGCTTCCTTCAGCATATTGACAATCAGATTGCAGGTGGTTCCCCGGACAATAGAATCATCAATCATGATAATCCGTTTCCCCTGGACAGCCTCCCTGATCACATTCAGCTTTACCTTGACACTCTGCTGCCGGCTGCTCTGCCGGGGCTTGATAAAGGTCCGGCCAACATAGCTGTTTTTCATAAAAGCCACGCCGTAGGGAATACCGGACTCCATGGCATATCCGAGAGCCGCGGCATTTCCCGATTCCGGAACGCCGACCACCAGATCCGCGTCCACAAAAGAATCCTGCGCCAGGAACCGTCCGGCCCTGATCCGGGAATCATAAACGCTGACTCCGTCAAACCGGCTGTCCAGTCTCGCAAAATAAATATATTCAAAAACACATCTGGCATGCCTTTCCCGCGGAATGGCGTTGGACATATCGGAAATAATCTCACCATCCCCATTGATCGTAACAACCTCGCCGGGCAGCACATCCCGGACATACTCCGCGCCGATGGTATCCAGGGCGCAGGTTTCGGAAGTAATAATATAGGCATTATCCCGCTTTCCGATACAGAGCGGCCGGAATCCATAGGGATCCCTTGCCCCGATCAGTTTTCTGGGACTCATGACAACCAGGGAATAAGCTCCCTTCATCCGGCTGGCAGCACGCTGTACGGCCTCCTCTACTGTGCCTGTCTTCAACCGCTCCCTGGCAATGTGATAAGCAATTACTTCTGAATCAATTGTAGTCTGGAAAATCGCCCCGGTATACTCCAGATCATGACGAAGTTCAGCCGCATTGATCAGATTGCCGTTGTGCGCCAGGGCCAGAGTTCCCTTTACATAATTCAGAACCAGCGGCTGCGCGTTTTCGCGGGTGGACGCTCCCGCCGTGGAATAGCGGACATGTCCTATTCCGATATCTCCCTTCATGGAGCGGAGCTGTTCTGCTGTAAATCCTTCGCTGACCAGTCCCATATCTTTATGGGAAACCACCCGGCCTTTCGGTCCCTGCGTATCGCTGACCGCGATACCGCAGCTCTCCTGCCCCCGGTGCTGCAGGGCAAAAAGTCCATAATAAACCGTGGACGCCACATTGCTCCCGTCCAGATCATAAATACCAAAGACGCCGCACTCCTCATGCAGTCCGTCTGACGGCAGATTATTTGTTATATGTTCCTCCATCTGAGATCCTCCGAATCTGAAATTCATATTACTGGAACTTCTTTCCGGTCAGCAGTTCATATGCTTCTCTATACTTATCCTCAGTCTTCCGGATCACATCATCCGGAAGAAGATAATCGCTGTCCGGGTTAGCCTTCAGCCAGTCTCTTACAAACTGTTTATCATAGGAAGGCTGCCCCTGTCCCGGCCTGTACCCCTCCAGAGGCCAGAAACGGGAACTGTCCGGAGTCAGCATCTCATCGCCGAGAATCACATTTCCATTCTCATCCAGGCCAAACTCAAACTTGGTGTCGGCAATAATGATACCTTTGCCCAGAGCATACTCTGCGCATTTTTTATACAGAGCAATCGTATAATCCCTTAACTGTGCCGCATACTCCGCGCCCCTGCCCGGGAACTGCGCCTCCAGGATCTCTATGGTTTTCTCATAACTTACATTCTCATCATGATCCCCGATCTCCGCCTTGGTGGAAGGAGTATAGACAGGCTCCGGCAGCTTCTCAGACTCCTGCAGACCTTCCGGAAGCCTGATCCCACAGACTGTGCCGTTCTCCTGATAGCTCTTCCAGCCGCTTCCCGTAATATAGCCACGCACAATACATTCCACCGGAAGCATCTGAAGTTTTTTGCATTTCATACTGTTTCCTTCAAACCTCTCATTCCGGAAGAACTCCGGCATATCCTTTACATCTGTAGAAATCATATGATTGGGGATAATATCCTTTGTAAAATCAAACCAGAACTCTGACATCCGGGTAAGAACCGTCCCTTTATCCGTGATCTTGTTTTTCAGAATCACATCAAAAGCAGAAATCCTGTCCGTCGCCGTAATGATCAGACTGTCCCCAATATCATAAATCTCGCGTACCTTTCCCTCTTTCACCGGTTTAAACTCTTGAATGCTCATGCCTTTTCCCTTCTTTTCACAAAAAATAGTAAATATGGTTTTCTATTATACCTTTTCAGTATAATACAAGCAAAAAGCTTTCGTCAATCAGAGATATTTTCTGAAGCAGAAAGAATATGTAGAAAATCACCGAAAAATCATCCGTTTTTTTAGTAAAATTTATATGTCCTTTTTGTATTGACAATGAAAATGGGAGAAACGCGGACGTCTCTCCCATTTTCACACTTATCAAGTTCAGCAGTTACTTATTCTTCGATAGCCACATAATCATCCGGAATATCAATTCCCAGCGCCTCACAAATCGTGGGATTATACTTTTTCGTAAACTGGGGCGCATACTCAATCTCCATCTCAGAAATATCTTCCTCACCCTTCAGAATCCGGATCGCCATCTGTCCGGTGGTATATCCGAGATCATAATAACTGATGGATAAGGTCGCAATTCCACAGCCGCCGCAGATTCCTTCTTCTCCCGCAATCACAGGAACCCCTGCCGGAAGACAGATATTATTAATAATACCCGCGTTGGAAGCAACTGTGTTGTCCGTCGGAACATAAATCGCGTCACATTCCTGCGCAGCGCTTGTCACCACAGAGGACAGATCATTTGAATCCGAGAATGCGTAATATTCACAGGTATAACCCATATCCTCCAGATAGGACTTCACCGTATCCACCTGGTACTGGGAATTGGCCTCCGCAGAACAATACAGCAGTCCGATAGTCTCAGCGTCCGGAAGCAGTTCCTGGAACATATTCGCCTGCTCCTCCAGAGGAGCCAGGTCAGATGTTCCGGAAATATTACCGCCTACTACTCCATCAAAATCATCAATCTGAAGCGCCACTCCATATTCTGTTACGGAAGTACCCAGAATCGGGATCGTATCTGTTCCCGCTGCCGCCGCCTGCAGGGATGCTGTGGCGTTGGCCAGGATCAGATCCACACCACTTGAGACAAAGCTGTTGATAATTGTCGAACAGGTATTGGAATCATTCTGGGCGTTCTGCTCATCAAAGTCAACATTATCGCCAAACTCTTCTGTCAGGGCATCCTTAAATCCCTCTGTCGCGGCATCCAGAGCCTCATGCTGTACAAGCTGGCAGATACCGATGGTATAGGTTGCGTCTCCTCCTGAAGAAGTATCCTCCTCTGCATCCGCGCTTTCCGCGGAAGACAGGTTATCCGATCCGGTACTTCCACATGCTGTCAGCCCAAATACCATGGCTCCCGCCATCATCACTGCTGCTATTTTCTTTTTCATACTGCTTTCCTCCTTTATTCTGGAACATATCTCATTA
>CAYLWI010000016.1:0-22436 GCA_964387345.1 uncultured Eubacterium sp.
TTGTGGACGATGAACCGATGATCCGGGAGGTCATCCGGGAATATGCGGCTTTTGACTGGCTGCAGAATTATAAGGTATACCGCTGAATGAATCCGGAAACCGCTGTGCGCACTGCATGGCGGTTTTCTGAATATAATATATCAGATATCCTTTCCCGGGCCGGCGTGCGGGCCGGTGCGGCAGGGTATCTGAATTTATTTTCAGAGAACAGAGGATTTTTCTTATGGAACGTATTTTGGAAAGTATCTGTGCTTCCTATGCCTATGAGCGAGGATTTTTTGGCAGGGGAATCGGCGTTGCGGTTCTGGATACGGGAATTTATCCACATCAGGATCTGCAGAACAGAATTATATATTTTAAGGATTACGTAAAAAACAGAAAAAGCCCCTATGATGATAACGGACACGGAACGCATATCAGCGGCATTATCGGCGCGGAACATGAGGGCAGGCGGCATGGAGTGGCGCCGGAATGCAGCCTTCTGGGGTTCAAGGTGCTGGACAGGGGCGGAAATGGCCTGATTGAGGACACCTGCCGGGCCGTGGAGGAAATCATCGGGATTAACCGCCGGGCGCCCCGGACGGTGCGGATTATTAATGTTTCTGTGGGGATGACCGCGGCTGTGAAGCCCGGACTCCAGAAACGCCTGCTGGACACAGTGGAAAGGGCGTGGGACAGTGGAATTGTTGTGATTGCGGCGGCCGGGAATAACGGTCCCGGCGAGAATACGATCACAAGCCCGGGCATATCAAAAAAGGTTATAACAGTAGGAAGTATGGATGACGGATGGGATGCGGGTAAGGGGAAGGGCTATTCCGGGAGAGGCCCCACGGCAGAGTGCGTGGTCAAGCCCGAAATCCTTATGCCGGGAACCAATATTGTGAGCTGTCTGAACCGGAAGAGCGGATATACCAGAAAAAGCGGAACATCCATGGCAGTGCCGGTTTTATCCGGAGTCATAGCGCTTCTTTTAAATGCATATCCTTACCTGTCCCCCAATGAAGTCAAAATGCGGCTGTTTTATGGGGCGCGGCAGACCGGGCTGACGGACAGCCGGAGATGCTGGGGGACAGTTTCGCTGGATCATCTGATCTGAGAGCCCGCTTCAGGCCAGGAGTTCTCCTGCGTCTCCCAGAAAGAAAATTCCGGAGATCAAACGGAACGCATCCTTGAAAGTAAGAATTTCCACGGTCTCTGCCGCCAGAATATCTACTTCGCCCACCTGGGTATCGCCCAGATAATAGACGGCTTTCCCAATGATGTCTCCGCTGGAAACAGGGGCGGAAAGCGTTTCGGGCAGCTCAAAGGTTTTGCTCAGGGTTTCAGAGGATCCGGCAGTATCCAGGTAGCGGAAACTGCTGCTGTAGCAGACAGAAACACTGCTTTTTATCCCGCCTGTCACGGGAATCTCCGGGAGAGTGTCGGTATTATCGTCAGAAAAGATCCGGCAGCTGGCAAATCCCCAGTTAAACAGACTGATGGCGTCGTCAATCCGGGTCTGGCTGTCGTCAGCAGCCATGATGGAGGCAATGAGATTTATGTCATCTTTTGTGGCTGTAGCTGCCAGACAGAATTTTGCCTGGCTGGTAGACCCGGTTTTCAGACCGGTAGCGTATTCATATTGTTTCAGAAGCCGGTTGGTACTGCTTAAAGTGAATGTGCTGTCTCCTTTGTCTGTGTGATGGGTGATATCTTCCATCCATATGGAAGTATAATCAAAGATTTCCGGATGATTTACCGTCAGTTCCCGTGACATCAGGGCGATGTCCAGGGCGCTGGAATAGTGTCCCTCCGCGTCCAGGCCGCAGCAGTTGACAAACTGGGTATGCTCCATCCCCAGTTCAGCGGCCCTCGTATTCATCTGCGCGACGAAGGCTTCCTCTGAACCGGAAATAAATTCGGCCAAGGCTACGCTGGCGTCGTTGGCGCTGGCTACGGCAATACATTTGATCAGGGTTTCCACCGTCTGGGTTTCATTTTGTTCCAGAAATACCTGGGAGCCTCCCATACTGGCGGCGTATTCCGATACGGTCACAGTATCTTCCAGGGAAATCTGTCCCTTATCCAGGGCTTCGAAAGTGAGCAGCAGAGTCATCACTTTTGTTACGCTGGCAAGAGGGCGTTCTGTATTTTCATCTTTTGCATAGAGGATAGTCCCTGTATCGGCATCCATTAAAAGAACGGAAGGGGATGCTGTTTCGGGGCCGGCAGATACCGGAGTATCCTGGCTTTCATTTTCCTGTTCCTGGGAGGAGACTTCCGAGGCGGCGGCTGGGAAGAACGGGGAGAAGAAAAGAGACAGACAAAGGCACAGGCAGAATACAGTCTCTGGCAGGCGGAAATTTTTTTTGCTGTTCTGTTGGAATGACTTTCGCATATTTATGTTCCTGGGATTGTCGGTTTCTTAAATCTTATTTTGAAAATGATGGTTCTATGCATAAAACCGGAGGGATAAAAGTGGTATGTTCTCAGAAATAGCTTGCTTTTTTTGGCAGATTCAGTACAATAGGGAATAGATTGGAGTGTGCGTAATGGATTTGAGTGTAAAGCTTGAGGTTTTTGAAGGTCCCCTGGACCTTCTTCTTCACTTATTGGAAAAAAATAAGGTGAGCATTTACGATATTCCTATTGTGGAGATTACAGACCAGTATCTGGATTATATACGGCAGATGCAGCGGCAGGACCTGAATGTCATGAGTGAATTCATGGTCATGGCGGCTACTTTGCTGGATATAAAAGCCCGCTGGCTGCTGCCGAAGGAAGAGGATGAAGAAGGAGAGGAAGAGGACCCGAGAGCGGAGCTGGTGGAACAGCTTCTGCAGTACAAGATGTACAGGTACATGGCCATGGAGCTGAAGGACCGTCAGCTGGAAGCGGACCGTCAGATGTATAAGGTTCCCACGATCCCCGATGAAGTGCGGGAATATGAGATTCCGCCGGATCTGGATGAACTGACACGGGGGCTGGATCTGAAGATCCTTCGCGGGATTTTTGAGTCTGTCATGAAACGCCAGGAAGACAAGGTGGATCCCATCCGTTCCCGGTTTGGGAAGATTGAGAAGGAGGAGATTTCACTGGAAGAAAAAATGGTTTCCATGGATGGGTTTCTCAGAACACATAAATCCTTTTCTTTCCGGGAACTGCTGGAAAGGCAGGGCAGCAGGGTGGAAATCATCGTGACTTTTCTGGCTGTGCTGGAACTGATGAAGATGGGACGGATTTCGGCCAGCCAGGAGGAAGCTTTCGGCGATATACAGATTCTGGTAAAAGATATGGAGGAAACAGGAGAGATTTATGAAAGTGGAAGAGTATGAAGCGGCAGCGGAAGCGATTCTGTTTACTATGGGCGAGGCGGTAGAGTTATCAAAGATTGCTTCTGCCCTGGAACTGTCAGAGAGGGAGACCGGGCTGGTGATACAGAACCTGTCCGACCGGTATAAAAAGGAAAACAGCGGCCTGCAGATTATAGAGCTGGACCGTTCCTATCAGATGTGTACCAAGGTAAGCCAGTATGAGTATCTGATCAGGATCGCGAAGCAGCCGAAGAAGCATATGCTGACAGATGTATTGCTGGAAACCCTGTCAATTGTTGCCTATAAACAGCCGGTGACCCGGGTGGAGATTGAGAAAATCCGGGGCGTCTCCTGCGGACATGCGGTGAACCGTCTGGTGGAATATAACCTTATTAAAGAAGTGGGGCGGCTGGATGCTCCCGGACGGCCCATTCTGTTCGGGACCACAGAGGAGTTTCTGCGCTGTTTCGGGGCCCGGTCTGTGGAAGATCTGCCTGTACCGGATCCGGAGCAGGTGGAGGAGTTTAAGAGTGAAGCGGAGGAAGAAGTACAGCTGAAGCTGGATATCTGAGAGGAACAGCCATCCGGGATTATCCGGGATGGCTGTTCTGCTGCTGGAAGAAAACATCTTATTGAACATTTTCGGGACTTGTGATATAGTTACATCCGTTGTCTGGTTTTTTAATAATTTACAGAATATAGATACGGATAAGGCAGAAAAACGGTGTCTTTTCTGAGCAGATAAGGAGGAGAAAGAATGAGCAGATTATCTGTGGTTGAGACCGGCAGGATGAGAACTGCCGGCGAAGAACTGCGCAGGCAGCTTGCCCAGAGGATTGCGGCGAATCCGCCCGGGGTCTGTGCCGTGGAACAGCAGCTTTCCATGCTCAGGGTCTGTCACGCGCAGACCTGCGGGAAATGTGTCCCCTGCCGGATCGGACTGGGACAGCTGGAAGAGCTTCTGGAGGATGTTCTGGACGACCGGGCAGACGGGGAAACCCTGAAGCTGATTCATGATACGGCAGAGAATATCAAATATTCCGCCGACTGCGCAATCGGATTCGAGGCGGCTAATATGGTCCTCAGGGGACTGGACGGATTCGGGGAGGATTATCTTTCCCATGTAAAGAATCATGCCTGTCACGGTTCCTTTGAGCAGCCGATTCCCTGTGTGACGTTATGTCCGGCCCATGTGGATGTGCCGGGCTACATAGCTCTTGCGGGAGCGGGCAGATATGACGACGCGGTGAAGCTGATCCGTAAGGACAATCCCTTTCCCACCGCCTGCGCGCTGATCTGTGAGCATCCCTGTGAGAAGAGATGCAGGAGGAAGATGATAGATGATTCTGTCAATATCCGTGCCTTAAAGCGTTATGTGGTGGATAATGCCAGCGCAGATTCTGTGCCGACGCCGGAGTGCGGACCGTCTACCGGAAAGCGGATAGCTGTGATCGGAAGCGGGCCCTCCGGACTGACTGCGGCCTATTTCCTGCAGCTGATGGGGCATCAGTGTACTGTGTTTGAGGAAAAGGATAAGCCGGGAGGAATGCTTCGTTATGGTATTCCCAGTTACCGTTTCCCCAGGGAGCGTCTCCAGGAGGATATAGACGCGATTTTGTCTACCGGTATCGAGGTACGGACAAATACTGTGATCGGAACAGAAGAAATGCGGAAGCTCCGGAAGGAGTATGACGCTGTTTATGTGGCGATCGGCGCCCATACAGACAAGAAGCTTCATCTGGAAGGAGAAGACAGTGAGAATGTAATTTCGGCGGTTGCCATGCTCCGGGAGATCGGAGATGATCATTATCCGGATTATACCGGGAAGAATGTCGTTGTAGTAGGCGGCGGAAACGTGGCCATGGACTGTGCAAGAACAGCGGTCCGCTGTCATGCAGAGTCAGTTAAGGTGGTGTACAGAAGACGCCAGGAGGACATGACGGCTCTTCCGGAGGAAGTGGAAAGCGCCATGGCTGAAGGGGTGGAAATGGTTACGCTGAATGCGCCTGTGCGGATTGAGGCAGATGAACAGGGCCGGGCGGCGGCATTGTGGGTGCAGCCCCAGGTGATCGGAGAGGTGAAGAACGGCCGTCCGGCGCCCCGCAATGCAAGCAGACCGGAAGAGCGTATTGATTGTGATATCATACTGGTTGCTGTGGGACAGGATATTGTATCGGAACCCTTTGCAAAGTGCGGGATTCCGGTAAACCGCGGCAGGATTGTCGCCGAAAGTACCGGTTCCGTGGATGCGGAAGGGGTTTTCGCCGGCGGCGAATGTGTCCTTGGTCCTGCTACTGTGATCCGTGCCATTGAAGGCGGAAAGGTAGCTGCGGCCAATATTGACGAATATCTCGGATATCATCATCCGGTAACCTGTGATGTAGAGATTCCGGAGCCGATCCTGAATGATAAAGTTGCCAGCGGAAGGGTAAATCTCCGGGAGATGGAAGCATGTGCCCGCAAAACAAATTTTGACGGCGTTGAGCTGCCTATGAGCGGGGAGGAGGCTCTCCGGGAGGCAAGCCGCTGTCTGAGATGCGACCGTCACGGATGTGGAGTTCTGAGAGGAGGCCGGCAGGAGTTATGGTAAATCTGACTATTAATCATAAAAACATCCAGGTGAAAGAGGGAACTACCATCCTGGAGGCGGCGGCAACCGCGGGAATCAGGATTCCTACCCTGTGCTATCTGAAAGGGATCAATGAGATCGGCGCCTGCCGTGTCTGCGCGGTGGAGATCAAAGGAAAAGATACCCTTGTTGCGGCCTGCAACACAAAGGTAGAAGAAGGAATGGAGGTGCTTACCAACAGCGCCAAGACGATTCATTCCAGAAGAATGAATGTACAGTTTATTTTGTCGAAACATAATACAAACTGTACTTCCTGCGTAAGAAGCGGGAATTGTTCCCTGCAGGCCCTGGCCAATGACCTGAATATCGGGCATCTTCCGTTTAAGCGTAATTATGAGAAGAAGCCATGGAACCGGACCTTTCCCCTGATCCGGAACGCCGGAAAGTGTATCAAATGTATGCGTTGTGTCCAGATCTGTGAGAAGGTACAGTCTCTCAATATCTGGGATATTGTGAATACAGGACGCCGGACCAGTGTGAATGTGGCGGATAATAAGAAGATTGAGGACAGCGACTGCGCTCTCTGCGGACAGTGCGTGACCCATTGTCCGGTGGGAGCGCTTCATGAGCGGGATGATGTGGAGGAGTTTATGAATGCCGTTTACGATCCGGATAAAATTGTGGTAGTACAGATTGCTCCGGCTGTACGGGCGGCATGGGGAGAAGGACTCGGGCTTCCGCGCAAGATGGCTACAGAAAAGAGAATGGCCGCTGCCGTGCGGGCTCTGGGCGTGGATTATGTATTTGACACCAACTTTTCCGCGGATCTCACGATTATGGAAGAGGGAAATGAGCTGATTGAGCGGCTGAACCACCGGGAGGATTATCAGTGGCCCATGTATACGTCCTGCTGTCCGGGCTGGGTGCGGTTTCTGAAGTCCCAGTATCCCGGCCAGGTTCCGAATCTGTCTACGGCCAAGTCTCCCCAGCAGATGTTCGGAGCAGTGGCAAAAAGTTATTATGCAAAGCTGCTTGATGTGGATCCCGGACGTATTTACTGTGTTTCCATTATGCCATGTCTGGCAAAGAAGCAGGAATGTGCGATCCCGGTGATGAATGATGCGGGGGCAGGTTCCGATGTGGATCTTTCACTGACAACACGGGAACTGGACCGTGTGCTCAGATCCCAGATGATTGTTCCGGAGTTCCTGGCAGAGGAAGAGTTTGACCAGCCTCTGGGAACCGGTTCCGGTGCAGGCGTGATTTTCGGCGCCACAGGAGGCGTCATGGAGGCGGCTCTGCGGACAGCTTACTTTGTACTTGAGGGGCGTAATCCGGATCCGGATGCATTTTCCATGGTACGAGGTATGGACGGTATTAAGGAGACAGAACTGGAGATCGGGGGCACAAAGGTCAGGGCCGCGGTTGCCCATGGTCTTGGAAATGCCCGGCGGCTTGTGGAAAGGATCAGGTCTGGCGAAGCAGAGTATGATTTTGTGGAGATCATGGCCTGTCCCGGCGGATGTGCAGGCGGCGGCGGACAGCCCATTCTGGATGGGGTGGAGCTGGCAGATGTGCGCGGAAAGAAGCTTTATGAACTGGATCATAAAAACACACTGCGGTTTTCCCATGAGAATCCCGCTGTTCTGGCTGCATATGACCGGTATTTTGAAAAACCTCTCTCTCATGTGGCCCATAAACTGCTGCATACAGATCACCGTGCATGGGAAATGCCTGGAGAGAAACAGAATAGAAAATAAAATTTCTTTAAATTTTATTTTAATGTCATAATTTGTTCACATTTAAAGGGTAGTATTCCCATATGATAAATCCTGTAGAGCGGGATTCCATTTCCGAAAAGAAAGGGGGAATCTGCATATGAAGAAATTGGCGAAGCTTGCGGTTAGTTTTGCATTCCTGTTTGTAAGCATTATTCTGTTCTATATGTTCCGGTCTTCCAGAAAGCGTCTGAACGACTGATCCGGAGGGATTCTCTGACAGCCTGGCTGTATAAATGGAAAGATTACCGGCGGTATCCTTTTATAAGATTGTAAGAGGGTACTGCCGGTAGTTTTTATCCTGGCAGGATTTTTTATTATAATTACTTTCGTGCAGGCATAAAGATAGAAACAGAATACTCTTAAAAGTGAGCGGCACCGGAATGAAAACGATTTTTTCCCTGATCCCGCGTGTATTTGCGAGGAAGCTTGTATCCTGCGCGGTTTTCCCTGTCTGTGTTTTTTTGCTGATTTCCGGAGTGGCCTTTCCGGCGTCTGCGTCTTCTTACTCTGATACATATTCCCCGGAAGCCTTTTCGGATTTTCACAGCGATGATCTGACCCTGTATGCAAAGGCCGCTGTAATTACAGATGCGGATACGGGACGCATTCTGTATGGGAAAGCGGCGGGCACATCCATGGCAAATGCCAGCACCACCAAAATACTTACCTGTATCCTGGCTCTTGAGAAGGGCAGTCTGGATGATGTGGTGACTGTTTCGGATTATGCCTGTACAATGCCTGCGGTAAAGATGGGATTTTCTCCGGGAGATCAGTTCTATCTGAGGGATCTTCTTTATGCCCTGATGCTGGAATCCTACAACGATGCGGCGGTAGCGGTTGCGGAACAGATCAGCGGAAGCGTGGAGTCTTTTGCCGCCCTGATGAATCAGAAGGCGGTGGAGCTGGGATGTCTGGGAAGTCATTTTATTACGCCGAACGGACTGGATGCTGAGGACGAAGGAGGAATACACCGGACAACTGCATATGATCTTTCGCTCATTATGGCTTATTGTATCCAGAACGAAGATTTCCTGGAAATCACAGGAACCTCCTCCAGACAGGTTTCGACAGTGGACGGGACGAAAACCTATCCGCTGACAAATCACAACTCACTTCTCACCATGATGGACGGGGCAATCAGCGGAAAAACCGGGTTTACGTCGGCCGCAGGATATTGTTATGTGGGAGCTTACAGGTCGGGAGAACATACATATACCTTTGCGCTTCTGGCCTGCGGATGGCCCAATAACAGAAATTACAAATGGACAGATTCCAGGAATCTGATTGCCTATGCTGACAGCCATTATTCCGACCGTGTGATCCTGGATGGCCAGGAGGAACTTTCCCTGCCTCTGGAGAAAGCTGTTTCCTGGGAAGGAGAGATCTGTTTCCCGGAAACTATAAAGGCAGAGACGACCGGAGAGACCATATCCGGGTTCCTCTCCGATGAGGACCAGATAGAGATTGTTTATGATCTGCCGGAAAAAGTTACGGCGCCGGCAGAGGAGGGAAACGTAATCGGAACAGAAAAGATTTATCTGAACCAGAATCTTTACGCGTCCCGGGAAATAACGCTGGAAGAGTCCGCGGAATTGTTTGATTATTCCTGGTGTCTGAAGTGGGTTCTGAAAAAAGCGGCGGTCTGACGCTGCTGTGAAGAGAATGGGCAGTATCCGGCCGGATAAGCAGCGATAGAAATTTTTTATGCAGCAGTTCCTTTTTTCTGTTTTTTGTGTTACACTTTTGTGTGGATTTTTACAGTCCGCATATGTCACAGACAGAGGATAAAAAATGAGCCGGTCAAATGAGTTATTAAACAGGATTAATGAGAAATACAGTCACATGAGTAAAGGACAGAAGATGCTGTCCACCTACATCACAGACAATTATGACAAAGCTGTTTTTCTGACGGCAGATAAGCTGGGAAAGGTTGTGGGCGTCAGTGAATCCACAGTCGTCCGCTATGCCGCGTTTCTGGGGTATAAAGGATATCCGGAATTTCAGAAGGCGCTGGAAGAGCTGGTGCGGAATAAGCTGAATTCGATCCAGAGAATGGAAGTCACCTATGGACGGATCAGCGAGTCCGGAATACTGGAGTCTGTACTTCGGTCAGACGCGGAAAAAATCAGGAGAACCCTGGAAGAGATTAACCAGGATGCTTTTGAACTGGCGCTGGATATCATACTGAACGCCGAACACGTTTATGTGGTGGGAATCCGGAGCTGCGCTCCCCTGGCAAGTTTTCTTGCCTTTTATCTGAACCTGATTATGGATCATGTGCATCTTCTGCATACGAACAGTTCTACGGAGCTGTTTGAACAGATGGTCCGTATCAGTGAAAAGGATGTGATTATCGGGATCAGTTTTCCCCGTTATTCCATGCGTACACTGAAGGCCATGGAGTTCGCCAACAACCGGAACGCAAAGGTGATTACGCTGACGGACAGCATCCACTCTCCCATGAATCTTTACTCATCCTGTAATCTGATCGCAAAGAGCGATATGGCGTCTATTGTGGATTCTCTGGTGGCTCCCTTAAGCGTGATTAACGCGCTGATTGTGGCTCTTTGTATGCGGAAACAGGATGAAGTGGCAGATACTCTGGAAACCCTGGAGCAGATCTGGGATGAGTATCAGGTCTATGAAAGTGATGAAATCAATTATATTGATGATCATCTGAAAATGAGATATGGGAAAGTGAGAGATGTGGCAGATGAGTAAAACGGCGGTTGTGGGCGGCGGCGCCGCGGGAATGATGGCAGCCTGCGCGGCGGCGGAAGCGGGACAGCGGGTGATACTGTTTGAACACAACGAAAAGCTGGGGAAAAAGCTTTATATTACCGGAAAAGGAAGATGTAATCTGACAAATGCCTGTCCGGTGGAAGAGCTTTTTCCGGCTTTTTCCAGGAATGGGAAGTTTCTGTACAGCGCTGTGTACCAGTTTGACAATCAGGCTGTGATGGAATTCTTTGAGAGCCGTGGGCTGAAGCTGAAGGTGGAACGGGGGAACCGGGTTTTTCCTCAGTCTGATCATGCTTCCGATGTCATCCGGGTTCTTTCCGGAACCATGGAGCGGGCGGGAGTGAAGGTTGTACTGGGAGCAGATGTCAGGGAGATTCTTACAGATGAGACAGGGGAGGGAAAGCGTGTCTGCGGCCTGGTATATGATACCGCCGGGAAAAAGGGACAGAGATGTGACTGTGATGCGGTGATTATGGCGACCGGCGGAGTTTCCTATCCCTCCACGGGATCCGACGGAAGCGGTTTCGGGATGCTGGAGAGGCTGGGACATACGGTGACGGAGCTCCGGCCATCCCTGATTGGAATGATGGCGAAGGAAAGCTATATTACAGAACTGCAGGGGCTGACGCTGAAAAATATTACTTTTTCCATAAAATCCGGGAAGAAAGCTCTTTACCGGGAATTCGGCGAACTTCTTTTTACCCATCAGGGGATCAGCGGTCCTGTAGTGCTGACGGCCAGCAGCGTGATCCCGGATAAATATCTGAAGGGTGAGCTGGAATTTGAGATAGATCTGAAGCCTTCTCTTCCGGAAGAAAAACTGGACATGCGTATTCTGAGGGATTTTTCTGAAAACCGGAACCGTCAGTATAAGAATTCCCTGGGGAAGCTGCTTCCCTCAAAGCTGATTCCTGTGGTCGTCCGCCTGTCGGCCATTGACCCGGAAAAGAAAGTAAATTCTGTGACAAGGGAAGAGCGGCAGCGGCTTCTGAAGGTACTGAAGCATTTTCCCGGAACGGTTACCGGTCTGGGAGATATGAGGGAAGCTGTGATTACCAGGGGAGGTATCCGGGTAAAGGAGACAGATCCGTCAACCATGGAGTCCAGGCTGGTGTCCGGCCTGTATATCTGTGGAGAAATGCTGGATCTGGATGCGGTTACCGGCGGATTTAATCTTCAGATTGCCTGGTCAACGGGACACCTGGCCGGGCTGGGCGCGTCCCGGAGGGCAGATCATATGGAACAGGGATAAAAGATATGATATATGGAAGGAATATTCAGATATGAGTTTTAACATTGCAATCGATGGTCCGGCGGGCGCGGGGAAAAGTACAATAGCCAGAAAGCTGGCGGAAAAAATGTCCTTTATTTATGTGGATACCGGCGCAATGTACCGGGCAATGGCTTATTATTTCCTGACGAATCATATTGACGCCGGGGACGGGGAGGCTCTCCGCAGGGCCTGTGATCAGATCAGGATCGGGCTGGCTTATGAAAACGGAGTGCAGAAAGTGTTTCTGAACGGTCAGGATATTTCCGGTGAAATCCGCAGGGAAGAGGTGGGGAACATGGCTTCTGCCACAAGCGGATATCCATTTGTCAGGGAAAAGCTGCTGAGCCTTCAGAGAGAGCTGGCGGCAGAGAATAATGTGATTATGGATGGAAGAGACATCGGAACCTGTGTGCTTCCCGACGCGCAGCTGAAGGTCTATCTGACCGCCAGCGTTTATACAAGGGCCCTGCGCCGGTATAAAGAGCTGACAGAAAAGGGCGAAGCGTGTAATCTGGAGGAAGTCGCGAAAGATATTGAGGACAGGGATTACCGTGACATGCACCGGGAGATTGCGCCGCTGAAAGCGGCGGAAGACGCAAAAATCCTGGATTCTTCTGAGCTTGATGCTGACCAGGTAACAGATATAATTTGCCGGATGGCGGAAGAGGCAGGGCTTTCCCCGGGCGCCGGAAGGCAGGAAGGAAGAAGTTTTTATGAAGGTAGAACTTGCAGCTAAAGCAGGGTTCTGTTTTGGCGTAAACCGCGCTGTGGATACCGTTTACAGGGAGGCTGCCGGAAATCATCGGCCGGTCTATACCTTCGGGCCGATTATTCATAACGAAGCAGTTACGGCTGATCTGGAGCGGAGGGGCGTGAAAGTGATTGATTCCCTGGAAGAGGCAGAAGGATTATCTTCGGGAACTATCGTTATCCGTTCCCACGGAGTTCCCAGGAAACTGCAGGAGGATCTTGCGGCAACCGGTCTGACAGTGATCGACGCCACCTGTCCTTTTGTGAAAAAAATCCATCACCTGGTACAGGAATACTCGGAACAGGGATATCTTGTAATTATTATAGGGAGCGCGGAGCATCCGGAAGTCCGGGGGATTGTGGGATGGTCTGATCCGGAGCGGACAATTGTCGTTGATTCGGAGGAAAAAGCGCGGAATCTGGATCTGAATCAGGAAAAAAAAGTGTGTATTGTTGCGCAGACCACATTTCATTATAAGAAATTTCAAGATTTAGTTGAAATTATCCGGAAAAGAGGGTATTATAGTAAAGGTATGGTGAAAAAGGACATAGATTATGTGATTCATAATACCATCTGCAGTGCCACAAAAGAACGGCAGGAGGCGGCGCGGGAGCTTTCCTGCCAGGTGGATGCAATGATTGTGATTGGAGGGGCGAGCAGCTCCAATACAAGGAAATTATATGAGATCTGCTCCGGGCAATGTCAGAATACTTACTTTATACAAACGAAAGAAGATCTGGAACATACTGGTTTTTCGCGTTTCGACTACGTAGGTATTACAGCGGGGGCGTCCACCCCAAACAATATAATCGAGGAGGTTCAAAAGTATGTCAGAGATGAATTTTGAACAAATGTTGGATGAATTTTCAAAAACAATCAGAAATGGAGAGGTAGTCGAAGGCACAGTTATAGATGTGAAACCGGATGAAATAATCCTGAATATTGGCTATAAAGCGGACGGCATTATTACGCGCGGCGAATATACCAATGACAACAGTCTTGACCTGACTACCGCGGTTGTCCCCGGTGATACCATGGAGGCAAAGGTTCTGAAAGTAAACGATGGGGAAGGCCAGGTGCTGCTTACATACAAGCGTCTTGCGGCAGAGAGAGGCAGCAGGCGTCTGGAGGAGGCTTTCCAGAAGCATGAGGTGCTGCGGGGGACTGTGACCCAGGTGCTGGACGGCGGTATCAGCGTGATGATTGATGAGACGCGTATTTTTATTCCTGCAAGCCTTGTTTCTGATGTTTATGAGAAGGACTTCAGCAAATATAAGGGACAGGAGATTGAGTTTGTGCTGACTGAGTTCAATCCCAGAAGAAGACGTGTGATTGGCGACCGCAAGCAGCTCCTTGTGGCGGAGAAGCAGCGGAAACAGCAGGAGCTGATCGACAGTATCCAGATTGGTGATGTAATTGACGGTACTGTGAAGAATATTACAGATTTTGGCGCATTTATTGATCTTGGCGGGGCAGACGGGCTGCTTCATATTTCAGAGATGTCCTGGGGACATGTCGATAATCCCCGGAAGCTTTACAAGGTGGGACAGCCTGTGACAGTATTCATCAAAGATATCCATGATACCAGGATTGCCCTCAGTGTGAAGTTCCCGGATGAGAATCCCTGGATCAATGCCGCAGAAAAGTATGCTCCGGGTACGATTGTGACCGGAAAGGTGGCGCGTATGACTGATTTCGGGGCGTTTGTGGAACTGACGCCCGGCGTGGACGCTCTCCTTCATGTTTCGCAGATTTCCAGAGAACGTGTGGAAAAGCCCTCCGACGTATTAAGCATCGGACAGGAGATCACGGCAAAGATCGTTGACTTCGATGAAGAGGCGAGGAAGATCAGCCTTAGTATGAAGGCGATCGCTCCGGCAGAAGAGGAAAGAGAGAGCGAGGCGGAGGAAGCGCCTGCTGCTGAAGAGGCGCCGGCGGCAGAGGAAGCCGCAGCGGAAGAGCCTCAGGCAGCGGAGGAGTAAAGGCGTATGGGAGAGAATATTCCCATATAGCCATAGCGACAAAAGAGAAGGACAGAGGCCTGTGCAGGAGAGTCTGTACAGTTCCCTGTCCTTTTTTGCGTGAGAGGGGCAGGGCTTATCTGGTCCATTGCAGAAAATAATTCTGAAGAAAGTCCCGGCAGGAATCTTTGCCGGCGGGGATTTCCAGATAAGTATTCTTTTCATTGTATTCCCGTTTCAGGTAACTGTCTGCCGATTTGCCAGGAATGGTTATATAATCACATTCTTTTTTTATGTAGCAGTTCTTTTTTGTGGCTTTTTTCCGGTGGGAAGGATCCACGAATTCTCCAATGCTTTTATGGATGGCTGTGTCTTCGTCCGGAAGATAGTAATAATTTTCCAGATCGGAGAAATAATGCTTCAGAACCCCGTGCCTCAGAGGGAAACGGACCATTGCGGTTTTCTGTCCGAGAGCAAGAAAGGCATCTTCTGTCTGCCTGTGGATGCTGCATGGGAATTCATATTCCGGAACAATTTTTATATTCAGATAATTCTGGTCATTTTCTTTTTCACGAATCAGATCTGTGATACAGAATCGTCCGTCCCCAAGCTGTCTGTAGGCCAGAATACCGGTCAGTGAAAACATTCCTCTGATATCTTCGGAATTATGGAGCAGCAGGAGGCGGAGCAGATCCGGATTCCGTCCGGAGACATATTCCTGGTAAATGCTGATCAGTTCTCCACCGGAATACCTGTCTTCGCGGCTGCATCCCAGAAATTGTTCCACTGCTTTCTGCCGGCAGGAAGGAAGCCCCAGAAAATTTTTAAGGCGGGCGGCCTCCCTGTACAGGTCAATAGAATTCATGGCCGCGGTCTCCGGCGAAAGCGGCAGGGAAGGAAGAAGTATGCCGGTTCTTTTCCGGATAAAAGGAAGGTCAAAGGTCGTTCCGTTAAAAGTGACAATGGTATCAAAGCGTGAGAGAAGATGATAAAAATCCTTCAGTATTTCCGCTTCATCCTCCGGAGCTTCCGAAAAAAACAGATCGCTTTGTATCTGTCCTCCCATAAGATATCCGCATCCGACGCAGTAAATCCGGTCGCGGGAGGGGGACAGTCCGGTTGTCTCAATGTCCAGAAATAACATTTTTTCATTTATAAAATTCCTCTGAAAGGCAGTCAGTCTGTCAGAGGGAAAAGTGCCGCTGTATATTTTCATGCTTCTCCTTTCTGGCGCGCCTGTCGCGTCATCGGGGCAGAACTGGAAGTTTACTTCCAGGCCTTCACTTCTTCTGTTCCGTGTATGATATCTGCCGCGTGACGGATACAAATAGCAGATATTTTCATTATACTCTGGAATAGCGCAGATTGCAAAACAGGTATTATTCAGACGTTTTTGTTTTTTTTGGAAAACAGTTCTGTATTAATTTATATAATTATGGTACAATGAAGAGAATTTTGAGAGTGGGTTTGTGAAGAATCTATCAGTTTCTTTGAAATTTCTCTGAAAAAATAACAAAAAGAAAGAAGGCATGGATGATGGGTTTATGTACTTTTAAAGGCGGCGTGCATCCCTATGACGGCAAAAAACTGTCGAAGGATCAGCCGATCACAGAATACTTACCCAAAGGTGATCTGGTCTATCCGTTATCACAGCATATCGGAGCGCCTGCAAAACCTGTTGTAGCAGTGGGAGATGCTGTTTTGAGAGGACAGATGATCGCAGAAGCCGGTGGATTTGTATCTGCGCCAGTCTATGCTTCCGTTTCCGGTAAGGTAAAAAAGATTGAACCGAGACGGGTGGCTGTGGGAGATATGGTGGATTCCATTGTGATCGAAAATGATGGAGAATACAATTCTGTCGCATTTGAAGAAGTGGAAGATGTTTCCACATTGTCCAGAGAAGAAATTCTGGATAAAATTAAAAATGCCGGAATCGTCGGTATGGGCGGAGCCGGTTTCCCGACTCATGTAAAATTATCTCCAAAGGAGCCGGAAAAAATTGATTATGTTATTGCGAACTGCGCAGAGTGCGAGCCGTACCTGACGGCTGATTACCGCAGAATGCTGGAGGAGCCGGAAAAGCTCGTGGAAGGTATGCGGATTCTGCTTTCCCTGTTTGGCAATGCGAAAGGTATTTTCGGTATTGAAGACAATAAGCCGGACTGTATTAAACTGCTGTCTGATCTTGTGAAGGATGAGCCCCGTATGGAGGTGAAGGCTCTGAAGACAAAATATCCCCAGGGATCTGAGCGCCAGCTGATTTATGCGACTACAAAGCGGGCGATTAATTCTTCTATGCTTCCGGCAGATGCGGGATGCATTGTGGACAATGTGGATACGATTGTTGCGGTGTATAATGCTGTAAAACTGGGTATGCCGCTTATGAACCGGACGTTTACCGTTACCGGGGACGCAGTGTCCCAGCCGAAGAACTTTTCTATCTATATCGGAACCAGTTTCCAGGAACTTTCAGATGCTGCCGGCGGCTTCAAGACAAAGCCCCGGAAAATGATTTCCGGCGGACCCATGATGGGATTTGCCATGTTTACGCTGGATGTGCCGACGACAAAGACCACATCTGCTCTTTTGTGTCTGACAGAGGATGAAGTCCAGAAGGCAGAGGCCCATGCGACCCACTGTATTAACTGCGGACGCTGTGTGGAGGCATGTCCCTCGCGTCTCATTCCGTCCCGTCTGGCTGACTATGCGGAGAACCAGCAGGAAGAGCAGTTTGAAATCTGGCATGGCCTGGAATGCGTGGAGTGTGGAAGCTGCAGCTTTATCTGTCCGGCCAGGAGAAATCTGGTCCAGGCGATCCGCGTGATGAAGAAGACAGTTCTGGCAAATAAACGTAAGAAATCATAGAAAGAGGTGGATTATTGTGAGTGATTTATATAATGTGACATCATCACCGCACGTGAGATCCGGAATGGGTACAGACAAGATCATGCTCTGCGTTATTATTGCATTACTGCCTGCTACTGTATTTGGTATCTTCAACTTCGGCCCGCGGGCTCTTGCGGTCATCGTTGTCACAATCGCAAGCTGTTTTGTTTCCGAATTTATCTATAACAAGATCGCGCATAAGAAACAGACGGTAGGGGATCTGAGCTGTATTGTCACCGGTCTTCTCCTTGCCCTGAACCTGTCCAGTACAATTCCTTTCTGGATCGCGATTGTGGGCGGCGCATTTGCCATTGTGGTGGTGAAGATGCTTTTTGGCGGACTGGGGCAGAATTTTATGAATCCTGCCCTGGGCGCGAGGTGTTTCCTGCTGCTGGCTTTTACCGGTCCCATGACCAGCTTTGCCACGGTTCCGCTGGATGGAACGAGCAGCGCGACGCCTCTGTCCTATCTGGCTGACGGAGGATTGTACGAAAACACGATGTCCATGTTTACCGGACGTATTTCAGGTACGATCGGCGAGACTTCTGTAATAGCTATCCTGATCGGGGCGATTTTCCTGATTGCCATGGGTATTATTGATCTCAGAATTCCCGGTACATATATTGTTACTTTCGCGATTTTTGTGATTTTATTTGGCGGACATCTTACCACAGGCGATCTGGTTCCTTTTGTTGTCCAGGAGCTTTGCGGCGGCGGCCTTATGCTGGGAGCCTTCTTCATGGCGACAGATTACGTGACTTCCCCCATTACCCCCAGAGGGAAAATCATATACGGTATTATCTGTGGATGTCTTCTGGGAATTTTCCGTCTCTTCGGAGCTTCCGCGGAGGGATGTTCCTATTCCATTATTTTTGCGAATGTGTTAGTGCCGCTGATTGAGAGATTTACGGTACCGAAACCCTTTGGTAAAGGAGGCGAGAAGTAATGAAGAAAACAATCATGAAAGATGCCCTGATCCTTTGCCTGATCACACTGATAGCGGGCTTCCTGCTCGGAGTAGTTCATGAGGTTACACTGGAGCCCATTGCGGCGGCCAACGAGGAGGCCCAGCAGGAGGCTTACCGCACTGTATTTGAGGACGCGGAGGAGTTTGTGGAGCTTCCTGGTTTTGACACGGAGACTGCGACCCAGGCCGCAGTAGAAGGCGGTTATCCCGATGATACCATTGACGGATGTGTCCAGGCGGTGGATGCGGATGGCAATCTTCTCGGATATGTGATTAATGCAACAGATCCCAGCAGTTACGGCGGAGATGTAACTCTTTCACTTGGCGTCCGTGTAGACGGAACAGTGAACGGTTATTCCATTACCAGCATTGATGATACTGCCGGTCTTGGAATGAAGGCAACAGAGGAGGATTTCTCCTCACAGTTTGAAAATAAGCAGGTCGATATGTTTGTGGTAACAAAGACAGGCGCGGATTCTGAGGATGAAATTGACGCCATCAGCGGCGCGACGATCACCTCGGACGCTGTTACCAGGGCGGTCAATGCCGGTCTTGCTTATTACAGATATCTGATGAGTCTGACGGGAGGGGAATTGCTCAATGAATAAGTGTGTAGAACGTTTACATAATGGTATTGTAAAAGAGAACCCTATCTTCGTGATGCTGATTGGTATGTGTCCGACGCTGGCAGTCACAACATCCGCGATTAACGGTATCGGAATGGGACTTTCCACGACGCTGGTTCTCGTATTGGCAAACATACTGATCTCTCTGCTCCGCAATGTGATTCCGGATAGCTGCCGGGTTCCCGGATTCATTGTGGTTGTCGCGTCGCTGGTTACGATAGTACAGTTTCTTCTGGAAGGATATGTGCCGGATCTTTATGAATCCCTGGGAATTTATATCCCGCTGATTGTTGTGAACTGTATTATTCTTGGCCGGGCGGAAAGCTATGCGTCCAAGAACGGACCGGTTCTTTCCGGATTTGATGGTCTCGGAATGGGACTTGGATTTACTGTGGCGCTGACATGTATTGGTCTTGTACGTGAAATTCTTGGCGCCGGCCAGGCGTTTGGCGTACAGATTCTCCCTCTTGCAGATGAAGCTGCGGGAACGCCGGGATTTACGCCGGTTACGATTTTCGTGCTTGCTCCCGGGGCCTTCTTCGTGCTGGCAATGCTGATTGCCATCCAGAACGCGTTTAAAGAGGCGAGAAGGAAGAAGGGGCTGAAGGTAAAGGAAGCGGCGGGATGTTTTGGCGATTGTGCTGCCTGCGGCGATGGCGTCTGCGCAGTTTCCGATGAGAAGAAGATATTTACTGCCGGCGCAGATGAAAACAAAGCATAGGAGGTTGGTTTCAGATGAAAGAAGTTCTTTTGATTGCAATTGGTTCCGCGATTGTAAATAATGTTGTACTGAGCCAGTTCCTTGGTTTATGTCCTTTCTTTGGCGTGTCAAAGAAGGTGGAAACCGCGGCCGGTATGGGCGTGGCGGTTATTTTTGTTATTACAATCGCGTCCTTTATAACAAGTGTGCTGGACAAATTTGTTTTACAGCAGTTTGATATTACATATCTGGAAACGATAGTATTTATTCTGGTTATTGCCGCTCTGGTACAGTTTGTGGAGATGTTTTTACGGAAATCAGTGCCGTCCCTTTATAATGCGCTCGGTATTTATCTTCCGCTGATTACAACAAACTGCGCGGTTCTTGGCGTAGCACTGAATAATGTACAGTACGGATATGGCATTGGTGTCAGTACGATTAATGGTTTCGCGACAGCAGTCGGATTTACCATCGCAATCGTGATTATGGCTGGTATCCGTGAGAAGATTGAGTATAACGCGATTCCGAAGCCGTTCCAGGGTTCCGCTATTGTTCTGGTAACAGCAGGACTTATGGCGATTGCGTTCATGGGATTTTCCGGCGTCATTTAAGGAGGTATACAGATGGATGTTCAGGCAATTGTAATTGCCACAGTGGTTGTGGCCGTTGTTGGTATTGTCATCGGTATCGTCCTGGGTGTTGCCGGTGAAAAGTTTAAAGTAGAGGTTGATCCCCGCGAGGAAGCGGTTCTTGACGCTCTTCCCGGAAATAACTGCGGAGGATGCGGATATGCGGGATGTTCCGGTCTGGCGGCCGCTATCGTTGCAGGCGAAGCGGAAGTGGGCGCCTGCCCTGTGGGCGGAGCTCCCGTGGCGGCGAAGATTGGCGCGATCATGGGAAAGGATGCCGGAGAGGCGGTCCGTATGGTTGCGTATGTAAAGTGTGGCGGCACCTGTGACCAGGCAGGCGTCGATTATAATTACATCGGCGAGCAGTCCTGCCATATGGTAAAGCAGATTTCCAACGGGGGGCCGAAGTCCTGTAATCATGGATGTCTTGGTTTTGGAGAGTGCGTGGAGGCCTGCCCTTTTGATTCCATCCACATTGCAGATGGTGTGGCTGTAGTGAACAAAGAGTCATGCAAGGCCTGCAGCAAATGTATTAAGGCCTGCCCCCAGAATCTGATCGAACTGGTTCCTTATGAGGCGAAGTTCGCTGTACAGTGCAGCTCCAGGGATATGGGCAAGGTTGTAATGCAGGCGTGTAAGGTGGGCTGTATCGGATGCCGGATGTGCCAGAAGGTATGTGAGGCAGGGGCTGTCACGGTGGCTGATAATATTGCCCACATTGACCAGGAGAAATGTACCGGATGCGGTAAGTGTGCCGAGAAGTGCCCGAAGAAGATTATCCGGTCTTTATAAACCGTCAGAGTTTTGGATATCTGATTTACACAAGGCCGGCGGGCCGGGAGTGATGGGCTCCCGGCCCGCCGGCCTTACATCTGCCGTATCCTGTAACATATTTGATGGCTGCCGGGTAATCAGCTTTACTGGAAATACATCAGAAAAATAAATTGACGGACAGATATTCAGCGGCTATAATAGCAGATGATTTATAAAAAGAATTTAAAAATGGAGCAGAAGTTTTTCTATGCATGCGAATGATTATTTTAAGTACAAAAAAAGAGTGGTAGTAAAGATCGGTTCTTCTTCCCTGCAGCATGTGCAGACGGGAGATATGGATTACTATAAAATAGAAAAGCTGGTGAGGGAACTCTGCGATCTGAGAAACCGGGGGATTGATGTCTGTCTGGTCAGTTCCGGAGCCATTGCGGCAGGCAGACAGGCTCTCGGGCTTGAAAAATATCCTTCTGAGAATTCCATGAAACAGGCCTGCGCGGCGGTGGGACAGGCAAGGCTGATGATGACATATCAGAAAATGTTTGCGGAATATAATCATACGGCGGGACAGGTGCTGATTACAAAAAATACAATGTTTCTTCCTGTTTCCAGGGAAAATGCCCGGAATACCTTTGAACAGCTGTTCCGCCTGGGGGCGATTCCTGTTGTAAATGAAAACGATACAGTTTCTACATATGAGATGCAGTTTGGCGACAATGATACTCTTTCGGCTCTTGTGGCGTTCCTGGTGAACGCGGATCTGCTGATTCTTCTGTCTGATATTGACGGACTTTATACGGATGATCCCCGTGAGGATCCGGATGCTACCCTGGTGGAGATTGTGGAGCGGATGGATGAACGGTTTGACGCCATGGCAAAAGAATCTACCGGCAGCGATGTGGGAACCGGCGGAATGGCGACGAAGCTTAAAGCCGCCCGGATTGCCACAGCCTCCGGAGCCGATATGATTATCGCGAATGCGCAGGATGTGGGCATTCTTCATGATATCATAGAAGGGGATTTCCGTGGAACCTTCTTTAAAGGACAGAAAAATGCCGGGTTTGATATTCAGGATTATCTGGAGGAGCACTGACCGGATGATTCTCCGGTCAGAAGATAACAGAAAGGTGTGGGAGGAGAATGACAGAGAAAAAGATTGCCAGAATCAATGAATTATATCATAAATCAAAAGCAGAAGGGCTGACGGATGCAGAGAAGAAGGAACAGGCGGCGCTCCGCGCGGAATATATTGCGTCTGTCCGCAGCAACCTGAAAATGCAGCTGAATCATATTGATATCCAGAATGAGGATGGAACTGTTGAAAATCTGGGCGAAAAATATGGGAATCAGGAGCTGACCTCCTGATTCCCTCTTACATGGTTTATTTGTCTGAAATGTCTTCTGTGGAAGGCGTTTTCTTTTTTTTAAGAGATTTTTTCTCATATTTTCCTCCACAATAGAATCAGTATACAGTTTCCAGATATTTT
>CAYLWI010000016.1:22536-31040 GCA_964387345.1 uncultured Eubacterium sp.
ATATTTTCCTCCACAATAGAATCAGTATACAGTTTCCAGATATTTTAGTATGGCGGCGGGAGATGTGTCCTCCGGATGGATAAAGTGAACCGGTTCGTGAAGCGTATTGAAATCATGGGCGTCGGAACTGTTCAGCATTCTGCATCTTTTCAGGTAGGGATAAGTCTGCTGCAGCTCCGGCCAGTCGGCAGGATCCCGGACTTCCACACAGGCGAAACGGCTGCCGGGAGGGATGAAGCCCAGATTCCCCAGCAGGCTGGTGGACGGCTTGTTAATGTGGGCCGGAACCATGATTCCATTGTAGTCCCCGACAAGATCAGAAACGTGATCAAAGGGAATGGAGGTTGCGGAAATCAGCAGCTTTTCTTCTGTTCCCATAATCCGGTCATTTTCATCATAGATAATCTGATTGCCAAAAAGTTCCGGAGTATTCGGGATATCCGGCAGATGCCGGTAGACATATGAATCAAAAGCCATTGCATCCCCGAGCGAAGGAAAATAGCATAGTACATGCACTTCCTCCGCAGTAGTCAGTTCCATACCGGGAAGAATTTTCATATCGTATTTTCTGGCTGCAGAAGCAAAAGCCGGGCAGTTTTTGCAGCTGCCATGATCAGTCAGGGCAATCAGATCAAGACCAATGACTTTTGCCATTCCCACTATGTTGGCCGGCGTCATGTCATCGTCCCCACAGGGAGAAAGGCAGGAGTGGATATGAAGATCATACGCTAAATCAGCCATGGATCTGTTGGTAAACCGCCAGGGCGGCGTCAAAAATTGCCCGGTCCGTGCGAAGCAGATTGATGTCCTGGGACACTGCTTTCAGTTTCATGTTGTCGTCCACACTGGCATTGCCGCAGAGGATAATGCAGGCGGCGTCTGCCAGTGAGGCCACTGCCAGAGTATTCATATTAGACATGACTGTGCACCAGGCGCAGCCGGCAGGGGCGTTGCCCATGGCGACACTGAGGAGATCGCAGCAATAGGGGCCGCTGATTTCTGCATCTCCGTTCCCCAGATGTATCACTTCAAGTTCCATATTCTTAATTATATCGTTTACTGTCATGTGGGTACCTCGCTATTTGTTTCTGATCATTGTTCTCTGTCAGCTTCACGATCCGGCTCATCCAGCAGATCCCCGGCCTTTTCCCTGTCAAGGAAAATACAGTCCGCAATTCTGGCATTTCCATTGGATTTCACAATGTCGGCAGCCAGGGATTTGCAGGTGGGCGAACCGCAGCAGCCGCAGTCCAGTCCCGGCAGACATTCCAGGATCTGATCCATTCTTTTCATATTTTCCATACTTTCGAAGATATCTTCCCCGAGACTGTAGACAGGCTCATACTTTATGGCTTCAGACCAGGCGAAGTCTTCCAGGGTATGGTCTGTAAGGAGAGAACTGTCTGTTTTCAAAAACGGTTCCGTACGATTGATCCGGGTTGTTTTTGTTTTGGCCAGATATGCATTTTCTACTGTAAGAACTCCCCCTACACATCCTGCGCTGCAGGAGTTTAATTCCACAAACTGGAGGCCGGATTCAAACTTCTCATCTTCGATATCCTCCAGGACATGGATGACATTTTCAATTCCGTCCGCCGCCAGATATTCATTGGATTTGATGCCCGTGGCTTCCCCGCCGCTGACCGCCCAGCTCTTCCCGAGCCGCCCGGAATGGGAGAGCTGCCGGATATTTTTTTCCGCGTCCTTCATATGCGGGAGGAGAATCGGGTAGTAATCCTTAATGGCAATCACCCGGTCCACGTTGCTTTTTGCCAGACCCAGGGGAGCGAAGGTAAAAGCTACCTTGGAGGGGCAGGGAGAAATAAATACAACGCCGATTTCATCGCTTTGTAATCCCGTGTTTCTGATGGCGCGTTCCCGCGCAAGCTGCGCAGCTACTTCCATGGGCGGAAGGACAGGGAGCAGGTGTGAAATCAGATTGGGAAAACGCACCCTGATCAGCCGCTCGATGGTAGGGCAGGCCGTACTGATGATCGGCCACTGCTCCGGGTGGGAAAGTATGTACTTGTGTGTTGCTTCGGATACCAGTTCCGCGGCGGCGCTGACTTCAAAAACATCGTCAAAGCCGGAGCGGAGAATGGCTGTCAGTACAATGTTGACGTCTTCCAGATGATTAAACTGACTGTACAAAGTCGGCGCAGGAAGAGCAATCAGGTAAGGGAATTCGGCGCGTACCTTATCGAATTCATCCCGGCGGCAGCGCTTTGCATGATGGGGGCAGTGTTTATAGCATTCCCCGCAGTCAATACAGTATTGGGAAATGATGAACGCCTTCCCGTCCCTGATCCGGATCGCCTGGGTGGGACAGCGTTTCAGACAGGTAAAGCACCCGCTGCATCTGTCCGCGTACAGGTAGACAGAATGGTAAAATTTATTCATAGTAATCTCCATAATATATTCCTGCAAAAACTCTGTTAAAAACGGATCGTCATGGTAACGGTGGTTCCGACGTTCAATTCCGTATCAATATGAATCTCATCGGAGGAACGCTTCATGTTGGGAAGGCCCATACCAGCTCCGAAGCCAAGCATATTGACCTCCTCATTGGCCGTGGAAAATCCTTCCTGCATGGCCTGTTCAATGTCCGGTATGCCGGGCCCCACATCTTTTAAAACCATAAGAATCCGGTCGGGAAATATATCTACGTCAATAACGCCCCCGCTGGCATGGATTACCATGTTGATCTCTCCCTCGTAGATGGCAATGGAACACCGGCGGATAATATCCGGAGGCAGATTCATTTCTTTCAGCTTCTGCTTTAGCTTACTGCTTGCTTCGCCGGCCCTGGAAAAATCCGAGCCATCCACTTCAAACTGATAATGAATACTGTTCATGTTCAGAATCCCCTTTCCTGGTAAAGTCTTCCACAGGATTCATACATGGGGAGATCTGAGCGGATAAGGTAAATCCCCCGCTCCTCAGCCATCCGGATCATTTCCGCAGTGGGTGTTTTCCCGCGGATAAACGCAATACAGATAATATCAAGCATTTCCGCTGTACGGATTACCTGGGGGTTACACAGTCCGGTGAGAAGGAGAGCATTCTTTTTGATGAAGGCGAGTACGTCGCTCATCATGTCCGCCCCGCAGATCGTCTCGATCTCCCTGTCCAGATCCACTTCCCTGGATAATATCTCGGCATCCAGCAGTTCAGCTGCTTTTTTGATTGTCATGGTGAAAAAACCTCCAAATAATAATGCCCTTTCCAAAAGGTCAATTTTTAAATATTATAGCATATATCCGCCCTTTTCATCAACAAAAGCCGGCCGGCTTTTTTTTGTTGAAAATTATGAATGATGATGATATGATATCATTTGTAGTGAGTAGGGATACATACTTGGTATAGGAGGGATATTTTTTTGGATAATTCGAATCGCGTTCCGTTCAATGGAACAAAAGAACAGAAGGAGCAGCTTCTGGAAGTGATCGGACAGCTCCGGGATACCCAGGGATGTCTGATGCCTATTATGCAGAAGGCGCAGGACATTTATGGATATCTTCCATATGAAGTCCAGAAAATCATCTCTGACGAGCTGGAAGTACCGTTGGAGAAGATCTATGGCGTAGCTACCTTTTACTCTATGTTTAATCTTTACCCCAAGGGAAAGTACAAAATTTCAGTATGTCTTGGAACGGCATGTTATGTCAAGGGTGCCGGTGATATTTACAGCAAGCTTATGGAAAAGCTTGGGATTCAGGGCGGCCAGTGTACAATGGACGGAAGGTTTTCCCTGGATGCCTGCCGTTGTATCGGCGCCTGCGGGCTTGCTCCGGTTATGATGATCAACGATGATGTATATGGTCGTCTGGATCCGGATGAGATTGACGGAATTCTGGCTAAGTACGAATAATGCTGCCGGAGATTTCACTTAATATTCTGGATATCGCCCAGAATTCAATTTCTGCAGAAGCCTCACTGATCCATATAAAGGTTGAAACAGATTCTGACCGGTTCCTGCTGACAGTTACTGTTGCAGACAATGGACATGGGATGACGGAGGAAATGCTCACTACTGTTACAGATCCGTTTTTCACTACCAGAACCACGCGGAGCGTCGGGCTGGGGATTCCGTTTTTCCGGCAGGCGGCCGAATGCACAGGAGGAAGTTTTTCGATTCAGTCTGCCTGCGGCAGAGGAACAGTTGTGAAGGCGTGTTTTCATACAGATCATATTGACTGTATGCCTCTGGGAGATATCAACGCCACGATTCTCGGGCTGATCACGATGAATCCGGCGATTGATTTCGTATATGAACGGCGGACGGATGCCAGGAGTTTTGTCCTGGATACAAGGGAAGTAAGAGAGATTCTCGGCGAGGTTCCTCTTGATCTGCCGGAGGTTTCTGAATTTATACAGAGCTATCTGGAAGAAAACGAGACAGAAATTAATGAAACTATAGAAGAGTGATTGCTGAATTGGAGGAGTCTGAATGAAATCACTGGAAGAATTAAAAGCAATTAGAGAGAAGATGAAGGGACAGATCGGGATCCGTTCCGAGGGAGAAGATAACACCCGCGTTGTCGTCGGCATGGCTACCTGTGGGATTGCCAGTGGGGCGCGTCCTGTGCTGAATATGCTTGTAAATGAAGTCCGGGCCAGAGAACTGGACCGTATTACAGTTACGCAGACCGGATGTATCGGTCTCTGTCAGTATGAACCGATTGTAGAGGTGTTTGAGCCTGGCAAAGAGAAAGTTACATATGTAAAAGTAAACGAAGAGAAAGCTCTGGAAATTCTGGAAGAGCATCTGATCAAGGGCAATGTGGTTGAAAAATACCTGCTTCGTATGGAAGAAAAATAAGGAGACAGTGACTATATGTATCGTACGCATGTATTAGTCTGCGGTGGTACCGGCTGCACATCCTCCGGAAGTGCCCGGATTATCCAGACATTGAAAGATGAAATAAAAAAGAACGGCCTTGAAGACGAGGTTTCTGTTGTTAAGACCGGCTGCCATGGACTTTGTGCCGAGGGACCGGTTATGATCGTATATCCGGAATCTATTTTTTATTCCAGGGTAAAACCGGATGATGTTCCGGAGATTGTGTCGGAGCATCTGCTGAAGGGCCGTGTGGTAGAGCGTCTTGTTTATCATGAGGCCAAAAAAGATGATGGAACAGTCAGTTCCCTGAATGAGACGGTATTCTATAAAAAACAGCACAGAATCGCGCTCAGAAACTGTGGTGTAATCAATCCCGAAAGTATAGATGAATATATTGGTACCGGCGGATATGAAGCCCTCGGGAAGGCGCTGACTGAGATGACGCCCGATGAGGTAATCCAGACAGTTCTGGACAGCGGTCTGCGCGGCCGGGGCGGCGCGGGATTCCCGACCGGACTAAAGTGGAGATTTGCTTCCGGAAACCGCGGAAATGTCCAGAAGTATGTCTGCTGTAATGCGGATGAGGGAGATCCGGGCGCATTTATGGACCGGTCGGTTCTGGAGGGAGATCCCCATGTGGTTCTGGAGGCCATGGCCATTGCGGGATATGCCATCGGAGCCACCCAGGGATACATTTATGTCCGGGCAGAGTATCCGATTGCGGTGGAACGTCTGAATATTGCCATTAACCAGGCGAGAGAATATGGTCTTCTGGGAAAAGATATTTTCGGATCGGGATTTGATTTTGACATTGACCTCCGTCTGGGAGCAGGCGCTTTCGTCTGTGGAGAGGAGACCGCCCTGATGACCTCCATTGAAGGAAACAGGGGAGAACCCCGTCCGAGACCGCCTTTCCCTGCGGTAAAGGGTCTGTTTGCCTGTCCGACTATTTTAAATAACGTGGAAACATGGGCCAATATTCCCCAGATTATCCTGAACGGACCGGAATGGTTCTCGTCCATGGGTACGGAAAAGTCAAAGGGAACCAAGGTATTTGCTCTGGGAGGGAAGATCAACAATACCGGCCTGGTGGAGATCCCCATGGGTACGACTCTCCGGACGGTGGTTGAGGATATCGGCGGAGGCATTCCCGGAGGAAAGGAGTTCAAGGCAGCCCAGACAGGCGGTCCTTCCGGCGGATGTATCCCTGCGGAGCATATTGATATTCCTATTGATTATGATAATCTGATCAGCATCGGTTCCATGATGGGATCCGGCGGCCTGATTGTTATGGATGAAGATACCTGTATGGTAGACATTGCCAAATTCTTCCTGCAGTTTACAGTAGATGAGTCCTGTGGAAAATGTACCCCCTGCCGTGTGGGTACCAAACGACTGCTGGAGATTCTGGAAAAGATTACTGAGGGCAGGGGAACACTGGAAGATATCGACAAGCTGGAGGACCTGTGCTACTACATTAAGGAAAATGCGCAGTGTGGTCTGGGACAGACCGCTCCGAATCCGGTATTATCCACTCTCCGTTATTTCCGCGATGAGTATGTGGAGCATGTTGTGGATAGGAAGTGCAGGGCCGGCGTCTGTAAGAAGCTGATCACATTTAAGGTTGATCCGGTTAAATGTAAAGGATGTACGCTCTGTGCCCGCAACTGTCCTGTGGACGCCATTGAAGGCGCTCTTAAGACAGCTCATTATATCGATAACAGTAAGTGTATCAAGTGCGGAACCTGTATCGAGAAGTGCCGGTTTGGCGCGATCTACAAAGAGTAACGGAGGTATCATTCATGGAATATGTAAATATTAAAATTAATGGCGTTGAGATCTCTGCTCCTGCGGGATCCACCATCCTGGAAGCAGCGCGTCTCGCAAATATTGAGATACCGACCTTATGCTATCTGAAAGAAATCAACGGGATCGGCGCCTGCAGGATGTGCGTTGTGGAAGTAAAAGGGGCGAAATCCCTGGTAACCGCCTGTGTCTATCCGGTGAACGAAGGGATGGAAGTATATACCAATACGCCGAAGGTGGTTTCTTCCAGAAAGAAGACCCTGCAGCTTCTTCTTTCCAATCATGACAGAAAATGTCTGTCATGTGTCAGAAGCGGCAATTGCGAGCTTCAGAAGCTCTGCCGTGATTATAAAGTAGACGATGAGGGATTGTATGATGGTGAGAGGATCCATTATGATCTGGATGCTTCCGCTGCGCATATGGTCCGCGATAATAATAAATGTATTCTCTGCCGCCGGTGCAGCGCTGTCTGTGAGAAAGTCCAGGGGATCGGGGTAATCGGGCCTAATGAGCGCGGATTTGCCACCTTTATCGGTTCCGCCTTCGATATGGGACTGGGAGAGACCAGCTGTGTTTCCTGCGGACAGTGTATTGCCGCATGTCCGACCGGAGCGATCTATGAAAAAGATAATACTCAGGAAGTATTTGCCGCGCTGGCTGATCCCGACAAATATGTTGTTGTGCAGACCGCGCCTGCAGTCCGTGCCGGCCTGGGGGAGGCTTTCGGGTATCCAATCGGAACAGATGTGGAAGGGAAACTGGCTGCAGCTCTCCGGAGACTTGGATTCGACAAAGTATTTGATACTAATTTCAGCGCCGACCTTACAATTATGGAGGAGGCAAATGAGTTTATTGACAGAGTGCAGAACGGCGGGGTGCTTCCCCTGATCACATCCTGTTCACCGGGCTGGATCAAGTATTGTGAGCATTATTTCCCGGATATGACAGAGAATCTGTCCAGCTGCAAATCTCCCCAGCAGATGTTTGGCGCCATTGCAAAATCTTACTATGCTGAGAAAATGGGAATTGATAAAGAGAAGATGGTTGTTGTCAGCGTCATGCCCTGTACGGCCAAAAAGTTTGAAATCGGCAGGGATGATGAGGATGGCGCCGGTGTCCCCGATGTGGATTTTGCCATCACCACAAGGGAACTTGGAAGAATGATCGAACGTGCCGGAATCAGGTTTGAGACACTTCCCGACGAGAAGTTTGATCTGCCGTTGGGACTTGGGACAGGCGCTGCCGTGATTTTCGGAGCGACCGGCGGCGTTATGGAGGCGGCTCTCCGTACCGCGGTGGAGAAGCTGACCGGCGAGGAACTTCCCGGCGTTGATTTTACAGATGTGAGAGGTACGAAAGGCATCAAAGAAGCTGCCTACAATGTTGCGGGCATGGAAGTGAAAGTGGCAGTTGCTTCCGGCCTTGGAAATGCGAGGGAGCTGCTGAAGAAAGTCCGGTCCGGAGAGGCAGAGTACCACTTCATTGAGATTATGGGATGCCCGGGCGGCTGCGTCAACGGAGGCGGACAGCCCCAGCAGCCGGGATATATACGGAATACCGTGGATATCCGTGCAAAACGCGCGGAGGTTCTTTATAACATCGATAAGAACAATCCGATCCGCAAGTCCCATGAGAATCCTGCCATTATAGAGCTTTACGATACTTACCTCGACGAACCCGGAAGCCACAGGGCCCATGAGCTGCTCCATACAACCTATGTAAAACGTGTTGTAAATAAGGAGCTGTGAATATATCATGGATGATAAAAGACTGCCCGGTGGCAGCCGCTCATAAGGCATACCTGCAAGGAGCAGGCAAAAAGGAGGGACGGATGTTTTCCGTCCCTCCTTTTCTG
>CAYLWI010000017.1:0-28500 GCA_964387345.1 uncultured Eubacterium sp.
TAATAAGTCCTGCTGGATGAATCTGCGGCACAGTCATGGATGGCTGTGCCGCATTTTTATGTTGTAAAATCAGAAAGAATCGTTTACACTAAATAAGTTATGAATCGAAATTATCAAAAAGAGCTGGAACGACTGATTTTACAATTAAATCGGGAGCAGGAAGGGACGGACGGGGCAGATGCGCGGATTCCCCGGCTTCTGCTTCACAGCTGCTGCGCGCCCTGCAGCAGTTACGTGCTGGAATACCTGTCGGATTATTTCTCCATTACGGTCTTTTATTACAATCCGAACATCACGGATCCGGAGGAATATCAGAAGAGGGTGGAAGAGCAGAAACGGCTGATCTCTGAACTGCCTGTGAGATATCCCGTTTCCTTTATTGAGGGAGAGTATGAGCCCCAGGCATTTACGGAAATTGCCAGAGGGCTGGAGCAGGTTCCGGAGGGCGGAGAGCGGTGCTTCCGGTGTTACCGTCTGCGTCTGGAGAGGACTGCCCGGCTGGCGAAAGAAAAGAGGTACGATTATTTTACCACGACGCTGACCATCAGTCCCTTGAAAAACGCCCGCAGGCTGAATGAGATCGGGGAGGAGCTGGAGGAACAGTATGGCTGCAGGTTTCTGAATTCTGATTTCAAGAAGAGAAATGGATATAAGCGTTCCACGGAACTCTCAGAGGAGTATGGGCTTTACCGTCAGGATTACTGCGGCTGTATCTACTCAAAACAGGAGCGTGACCGGAGAGTACAGTCCCGGACAGAAATATAGAAAGATATCAATCAAAGGAAAGGATAGGAGGAACCACTTATGGCACAGTTATGGGGAGGACGTTTTACAAAGGAGACCGATCAACTGGTATACAATTTCAATGCGTCCATATCATTTGACCAGAAATTTTACAAGCAGGATATTGAGGGCAGCATCGCCCATGTGAAAATGCTCGGAAAGCAGGGCATTCTGACGGAGGAGGAGTCCCGGGACATTGTAAAAACCCTGGAGGAGATCTGCCGGGATGTGGAAGAAGGAAGACTGGAGATTACCGGTGAGTACGAGGATATCCACAGCTTTGTGGAGGCAAATCTGATTGACCGTCTGGGGGATACCGGAAAGAAGCTGCACACCGGGCGCAGCAGAAATGACCAGGTAGCCCTGGACATGCGTCTCTATACCCGCCAGGAAGTGAAGGAGACAGACGCCCTTGTAAAAGAACTGCTGGAAGAGCTTCTGAAGATTATGGAAGAAAATACAGCGACCATTATGCCGGGCTTTACTCATCTGCAGAAGGCCCAGCCTGTGACCCTGGCCCACCATGTGGGGGCATATTTTGAAATGTTTAAGCGGGACCGTGGCCGTCTGCAGGATATTTACAGGCGGATGAACTGCTGCCCTCTGGGGGCGGGAGCGCTGGCAGGAACCACTTATCCCCTGGACCGGGAATACACAGCGGAGCTGCTGGGATTTTATGGCCCCACGTTAAACAGTATGGATTCTGTTTCTGACCGGGATTATGTCATTGAGTTTCTGTCTGCCCTGTCTACGATCATGATGCATCTGAGCCGGTTCTGCGAGGAGATCATCATCTGGAACTCCAATGAGTATCAGTTTGTAGAGATCGACGACGCTTACAGTACCGGCAGCAGTATCATGCCCCAGAAGAAGAATCCGGATATTGCGGAGCTTGTCCGGGGAAAAACCGGCCGGGTTTACGGCGCTCTGATGTCCATTCTTACCACCATGAAGGGGATTCCTCTTGCCTACAACAAAGACATGCAGGAGGACAAGGAGCTGACCTTTGACGCCATTGATACGGTAAAGGGATGTCTGGCTCTGTTTACCGGAATGATTTCCACCATGAAGTTCAGAAAGGACGTCATGAGCAGAAGCGCCCGCCATGGGTTTACCAATGCCACTGACGCGGCGGATTATCTGGTAAATCATGGCGTACCTTTCCGCGACGCCCATGGGATTGTGGGGCGGATCGTGCTTTACTGTATTGAAAAGGGCATTGCCATTGACGATATGAGTCTGGAGGAACTGAAGGCTATCTGTCCGGTGTTTGAGGAGGACATATATGACGCCATTTCCATGGAGACCTGTGTGAACAAACGGCTGACCCTGGGGGCGCCTGGAAAAGAAGCCATGGAAAAGGTGATTGGGATGGAACGGGCATATCTGTCAGAAAGCTGATCCGGCGCCCGGAATAATTACCAAATGAAGCTGTTTCTCCTGTCCAGAAGTGTAAGATATCCATAATTTTGGAGGTTTTGTATAAATAGGGGTTGCAATTTTAGAAGATTTGACGTAAGATAGCTTTCATAAACGACAATTGTACGTGCCACACGGACAAAAGCTGATTGTATATAGAAACGGGAGGATTGAAGAATGATGGAACAGAAATTAAAAGTTGGAATTTTAGGCGGCACAGGTATGGTAGGCCAGAGATTTATTTCTCTGCTGGAGAATCATCCCTGGTTTGAGGTGACCACCATCGCGGCCAGTCCCCGCTCCGCAGGAAAGAGATATGAGGATGCGGTCGGCGGCCGCTGGAAACTGGAAACTTCCATGCCGGAGGCAGTGAAAGACATTATAGTAATGAATGTCAATGAAGTGGAGAAGGTTGCCGCAGAGGTTGATTTTGTATTCAGCGCCGTTGACATGACAAAAGACGAGATCAGGGCCATTGAGGAGGCCTATGCAAAGACAGAGACTCCGGTTGTTTCTAATAACAGCGCCCACCGCTGGACGCCGGATGTTCCCATGGTAGTTCCGGAGATCAATCCGGAGCACATGGATGTGATCCGTTACCAGCAAAAACGTCTGGGAATAACCCGCGGATTTATTGCTGTAAAGCCAAATTGCTCCATCCAGGCGTATTCCCCTGCGCTGACAGCATGGAAAGAGTTTGAGCCCTATGAGGTGGTGGCGACTACTTACCAGGCAATTTCCGGGGCAGGAAAGACTTTTAATGACTGGCCGGAGATGGTGGAGAACATCATTCCCTATATCGGCGGTGAAGAGGAGAAGTCTGAAAAGGAGCCTCTTCGTCTCTGGGGTAAGATTGATCCCGAAAAGGGTGTGATCGTTCCGGCGGAAGAGCCGAAGATCACCTGCCAGTGTGTGCGTGTTCCGGTATTGAACGGACACACAGCGGCTGTTTTTGTGAAGTTCAGAAAGAATCCCACAAAGGAGCAGCTTGTGGAGGCTCTTGTGAATTTCAGGGGCGAGCCCCAGGAACTGGATCTCCCCAGCGCGCCGAAGCAGTATATCCAGTATCTGGAGGAGGATGACCGTCCACAGGTAAAACTGGATGTGGATTATGAGCGCGGTATGGGCGTGAGCATCGGCCGTCTCCGTGAGGATACAATTTATGACTGGAAGTTTATCGGCCTGGCTCATAATACCCTCCGCGGAGCGGCAGGCGGCTCTGTTCTCTGTGCAGAGCTTCTGACTGCAAAGGGATACATTAAGAAGAAATGAATAAATTATGAATTAATTGACATTGTGACATAATGCATTGTATACTGATTATGTTATGATTCTTCAGTCAAATGTCATTATGGAAGGAAGTTTTATGTTCAAAAGAAAGTATCTGAGAAGAACCCGTACAGCAATTGTTGAGAAGTTAAAAGAATCAGCTATATCGGTACTGCCGATCATTATTATTGTAATGATCCTGTGTCTGACGATTTTTCCGGTGCAGACAGGTGTGATGTTCTGTTTCCTGATCGGCGCCCTGTTTCTGATTTTTGGAATGAGTCTTTTTTCCCTGGGAGCGGATGTTTCCATGACTCCCATAGGAAATAAGATAGGAACGGCGTTGACAAAGAGCCGGAATCTGCCGCTGATTCTGATCGTCAGTTTTGTGCTGGGTCTGGCAATTACGATTTCAGAGCCGGATCTTCAGGTGCTGGCAGAGACGGTGCCTCACATTAACAGTATGGTTTTACTGGTGACGGTCGGCGTCGGCGTCGGATTTTTCCTGGCGATCAGTATGCTGAGGATTATTTTCGGAATAAAGCTCCGCTGGTTTCTGATTATTTTTTACGCGGTTGTTTTTGCCCTGGCGGCTTTTTCAGACCAGAATTTTCTTGGGGTCGCATTCGACTCCGGCGGCGTTACCACAGGACCGATGACAGTGCCTTTTATTCTGGCGCTCGGTGTCGGCGTGGCCCATATCCGGAGTGATGAGACGGCAGAGGCGGACAGCTTTGGTCTGGTTGCCCTCTGTTCTATCGGTCCCATTCTGTCGGTGCTGATTCTCGGATTTTTCTACCCCAGTGATAATACTGCGGTGGATGTGGCGATATCGTCGTATTCTACAACCACAGAGATCGGTGTGGCGTATGTCATGGGGATTCCCCAGTATATTAAGGAGATGGCGATTGCCATGCTTCCGATTGTAGCAATCTTTTTCCTGTTCCAGATCGTTACGCTCCGCATACACAGAAGGAGCCTGGCAAAGATCTGTATGGGTTTTGCTTATACATATGTGGGACTGGTACTGTTCCTTACCGGCGTAAATGTCGGTTTTTCATCCCTGGGCTTACTGATGGGAATGGAGCTTGCCGGCAATATGAAGTTTATCCTGATTCCGCTGGCCATGATTCTGGGATGGTTTATTATTTCCGCAGAGCCTGCGGTGGTCGTCCTGGAGAAGCAGATTGAGGATGTCAGCGCCGGCGCGATTCCGGGGAAAGCTATTAAACGCAGCCTTTCAGTTGCCATCGCCATTGCCATGGGACTGGCCATGGTGCGTGTGCTCACAGGGATTTCCATTCTGTGGTTCCTGATTCCCGGTTATGCGATTGCCCTGATTCTCTCGTTCCTGGTGCCGCCCCTTTATACGGCAGTCGCCTTTGACTCCGGCGGCGTGGCTTCGGGTCCGATGACTGCCACATTCATGCTGCAGTTTTCCATTGGCGCAAGCACTGCCCTTGGAGGAAATGTACTTGCGGATGCCTTTGGCATCGTTTCCATGGTGGCGATGATGCCGCTTCTGTCTATACAGATCGTCGGATTATATTATGAGTTAAAGAAGAAACGCACAGCCGTGGAGCAGCCGGCTTATGGAGACCAGGATATTGTGGAGCTTTGGGAGGTGAAGGCAGAGTGAATTTCGTTATATCAATCATTAACCCCGATCAGATAAATGCGCTGGGAGAAATCTGCCGGAGACTGAATATCCCTCTTGGGGTTGGCTTTATTGGAAAAGGAACGGCAGTCAGAAGTATGCTGGAGCTTCTGGGAATTGATTCCAGCGACAAAAGGGTCGTTGCTGCTGTGGCAACAGAGGAAAAGACAAAGCAGCTGATCCAGGAGGAGAAAAGAAACCTGTATATTGGTGTCCCCGGGCACGGCATAATTGTGGCGGTTCCCGTAAAAAGTGTGGGAGGAGGAAAGACCATGGCTCTTTTAAATGATGGACAGCAGCCGGAGGGAAAAGCGCCGGAGATAAATTATTCTTATGAACTTGTCGTTGTAATCTGCAATTCCGGATGGACGGATATGGTAATGAATGCGGCCCGGGAGGCCGGGGCGGCCGGAGGAACCGTGATTCATGGAAAGGGTACGGGAGCAGCCGAAGAAGAAAAGTTCTATAAGGTGAGCATTGCCCAGGAAAAGGAAGTGATTCTGATTGTATCCAGAGCAGAGCAGAAAGCGGAAATCATGAAAGCAATTCTGGGAAAGGCGGGCCCGGATACAGCGGCCGCGGCGATTGTATTTTCACTTCCGGTCACTGAAGTGGCGGGGTTCGGTATGTTTGAGGAAAAGTAAAGATTGTGCTGCTGTGAACAGAGTGCACAGTAATAAAGCGGCCGGAATAACGTGCTGTTTTGCTAAAACCGGCATTGACATTTACAACCGCGGGATCTTATAATATATGTAATAATTGCATATGCAGATCATGAATCTGACCATAAGGGCAGACCTGAAGGGGAAGACAAATGAGTGTGACAGAAGGATCCTTTTAATAAACGCGGTTCTCTGTGTTTCTGTACATAAGCAGGAGATGCCGGAGACAGATGGAAGATGTTGCCCTTGTACCCTTTGCAGGTACAGGGGTTTTCTTTTTGATTTTATGGCGGCGGACAGGGGAACCACTTTCCCCTGTCCGGTCAGAAATCCGGGCCGGGGAGGAGGAAAAAGAAAGATGAAAAAAATAGCGATTTACGGAAAGGGCGGTATCGGAAAATCCACGATTGTTTCCAATATGGCCGCAGCCCTGGCTTTGAAAGGATACCGTGTGCTGCAGATCGGATGCGATCCCAAGGCGGATTCCACTCTTGCCCTGAGGCATGGGGAGAAGCTTCCCACAGTGCTGGAGACCTTCCGGAACAAAAAGAATCATTTTGAACTGGACGAGATTGTCTGTACCGGATATGGGGGCGTGATATGTGTGGAGGCCGGAGGCCCCGTCCCGGGAATGGGCTGTGCCGGAAGAGGGATTATTACCGCCCTGGAAAAGGCGGAGGAAAAGGGAATATATGACGTTTACCAGCCGGATATTGTATTTTACGATGTGCTGGGAGATGTGGTCTGCGGCGGTTTTTCCATGCCCATGAGGAGCGGCTACGCAGACCGGGTATATATTGTCTCTTCCGGTGAGAATATGTCTATTTACGCGGCGGCAAATATCGCGTCGGCCATTGAGAATTTTAAGGGCCGGGGATACGCGGAGCTGGGCGGCGTCATTCTGAACCGCAGGAATGTAAAAAAGGAAGAGGCGAAAGTACAGGAGCTGTGTGATGATTTCCACACGGAAATTACCGGGGTCATTGATTTTTCAGAACTGGTGCAGGAGGCGGAAGAGCGCCGCATGACACTGATGGAGGCTTTTCCGGACAGCGCCCAGGCGGACGCTTACCGGGGCCTTGCGGAGAAAATGCTGTGAGACGGACGCTGTCCCGGGAAATGACTGAGAAAGGATCCGTTTTCGGGATACAGGGAAGGAATTATGTTAAAAAGAGTTGGAGAAGAACGGAATACAGAGGGGGCGAAAGTCCCTATCGGGGAGACCTCTTTTCCCGCGCCTTTTAAAGAGGGACTGGAGTACAGTTCCCCCGCCCGTGGAAACTGGAATATCGTCCATACGGGAATGCTTATTCCGGAGTCCCATCAGATTTTTGTCTGTGCCCAGGGCTGTCTCAGGGGCGTGGTGCTGACGGCGGCGGAGATGAATGCCCTGGACCGTTATTCGGCCATCCAGATCAGGGAGGAAAATGTGCTGGACGGCGGCATGGAAGAGCTGATGATCGGGGGCGTGACAGATATTATAGGAAAGTTGAAATACAGACCCAGGGCGATACTGCTGTTTATCAGCTGCCAGCACTTTTTCCTGGCCTATGATCAGAAAATGGTGTTTTCTGTTTTGAGGGAACGTTTTCCGGATATAAAGTTTGTGGACTGCTATATGATTCCCACCCTGCGGAAAAGCGGTCTGACCCCGGACCAGAAGATGCGGATCCAGATGTACCGCATGTGGGAATCCCGGCCCCTGGACCGGAAAAAAGTAAATTTTATCGGAAGCAATCTGTCCCTTTCGCCTTCCTGTGAACTGGTCCGCATGGTGGAGGACGCCGGGTACGAGTTCTGGGATCTCTACCGCTGCAGAACCTTTGAGGATTATATGGCGATGGCGGAAGCTGCTCTGAACCTGGCCTGCGAGCCTATGGCGATTCCGGCGGCGGAGGATCTGAAAAAGCGTCTGGGGCAGGATTACCTGTATCTGACTTTCAGCTTTGATTTTGGGGAATTGGAGGAAAATTACAGAAAGCTTGCCGGAAAACTGGGAATTGAAAAACCGGATTTTACCGGATTAAAAGCGAAAGCGGAGCAGGCGCTGGCTCACGCCAGAGAAGTAACCGGCGATGTGCCTGTGGCGGTGGATTATACTTTTACCTTCCGGATTCTGAGTTTTACCCGGATGCTGCTGGAGCATGGCTTCCATGTGACTGAGATTTATGCGGATGCATTTCTGCCGGAGGATGAAGAAAATTTCCGGTGGATTCAGAAAAATTATCCGGAAATTGTCATATCTGCCACCAGCCGCCCGGAAATGCGTTTCCTGTATGAGCATGGAGAGGGAAAAACGCTGGCGGTGGGCCAGAAGGCGGCTTATTTTACCGGAACAGATCATTTTGTAAATGCGGCGGAGGGCGGCGGTTATTACGGATTTGACGGTATCATCCGGATCGCGGGTCTGCTGGAGGACGCGTTTTTTCATAAAAAAGACAGAAAGGCCCTGATTCAGAAAAAGGGATATGGTTGCGAGAGCTGCATATGAAACAGGTAGCAGGTTTGATTTCTACATATTCATCCGATGAGTTCGGCATCTGCTCCGCCCTGTTTGAGCTGGGCGGCATGGTGGTGATGCACGACGCTTCCGGATGTAATTCTACATATACTACCCATGACGAACCCCGCTGGTACGATACGGACAGCATGATTTTTATTTCTGCCATTTCGGAATCAGAGGCTATTATGGGAGACGATGAAAAATTTATCGGGGATCTGGTTGAGACGGCGGGGGAGCTGCGCCCGGAGTTTATTGCCCTGGTGGGGGCTCCGATCCCCTATATGATCGGGACGGATCTGGACGCCATCGCGGCGGTTGTCAGCCGGGAGACGGGGATCCCCTGTTTCGGCTTTCCTGCCAATGGGATGCATCATTATACCACAGGCGTCTCCATGGCGCTGAAGCGGATTACGGAGGAGTTTGCCGGCGGCGCTGTTCATGAGGAAAAAGAAAAAAAACGGACAGTTGTAAATATTCTGGGCGTTACGCCGCTGGATTTTTCCGTCAACGGCAGCGCGGATTCTATGAAACAGTGGATCGGGGATCATGAGATGGAGCCGGGCGTCTGTCTTTCCATGGGATGCAGTCTGGAGGATGTGAGACATCTGAAAGATGCGGATGTAAATCTGGTAGTTTCCTATGGCGGGCTGGCCGCGGCGGAAGTGCTGGAGGAGCGTTTCGGGATTCCCTATGTTGCGGGAGTTCCTTTTGGAGAAAGGTTTTCCGGGCGGCTGGCGGCCATGCTGAAGCAGTCGGCGGCGGCGAAGGTGAATCGCTGTGCTTACCAGAAGGGGCTGCAGGAATCAGAGCCGGGGGAAGTCCGGGCCGTGATCATAGGGGAGAGCGTTTTTGGCGGATCCCTGGCGGAAGCCGTGGAGATGGATACGGGGATTCCGGTAAGGCTGCTCTGCCCCCTGGACACGGACGAATATCTGCTGCGGCGGGGCGACCGGGAAACGCCCGAGGAGGACGATCTGATCCGGGAGATCGGCAAGGCGGAGGTGGTGATCGCGGATCCGCTGTACCGGTCGCTGGCAGATGGGAAACAGTTTTATGAACTGCCTCATGAGGCGTTTTCCGGCAGGATTTATGATTCTGTGAATCCGGATCTGATCGGGAAAAAGATAGAAAAGGCAAGGGGATAGAAGAATGTTAAAGTTAGCGATATATGGAAAGGGAGGAATCGGCAAATCAACCACCACGGCAAATCTGGCGGCGGCTTTTGCGGTTCTCGGGAAGAAGGTGATCCAGATCGGCTGCGATCCCAAGGCGGATTCCACCATTAACCTGCTGGGCGGACATCCGCTGCTTCCGGTGATGAACTATATCCGGGAGCATGACGAGGAACCGGAGCGGATTGACCAGATCGCGAAGGAGGGCTTCGGCGGCGTTCTCTGCATTGAGACCGGAGGCCCCACGCCGGGACTGGGCTGCGCGGGACGGGGAATTGTTACCACCTTCAGCCTGCTGGAAGATCTGGAACTGTTTGAAACCTGTGAGCCGGACGTAGTGCTTTACGATGTGCTGGGCGATGTGGTCTGCGGCGGTTTCGCGGCTCCTATCCGGGAAGGCTACGCGGAGCGGGTTCTGATTGTAACCTCCGGGGAAAAGATGGCTCTCTACGCCGCCAACAATATCAATACGGCGGTGAAAAATTTTGAGGACCGGGGCTATGCTTCTGTGGGCGGCATTATCCTGAACCGCAGAAACGTGGAAAACGAGTACGAAAAGGTCAGCGCTTTCGCGAAGGAAAACGGGCTGGAGATCATAGCGGACATTCCCAGAAGTCAGGATATTATCCGGTTTGAGGATCGGGGAATGACGGTGATTGAGGGCGACCGGACTCTTCCGGTGAGCCGGACTTATATGGATCTTGCAAAGCGTCTGCTGGAGGAAGAAAATCATGAGTAAGGACGTATATTATATAACGGCGGAAGCACTGGCGGAGCGGGGAAAAGACAATATTCCCGATGAGCTGCAGTCTCAGAAGCATCTGATTTACAGTTCCCCGGCCACGCTGGCTTTTAATTCCCCGGGAGCCCAGGGGTTCGGCGTAAAGCGGGCAGGGCTGGCGATTCCGGGATCTGTCATGCTTCTGGTGGCGCCCGGATGCTGCGGAAGAAATACCATGAGACTGAATGAGCTGGGGTATGCGGAGCGGTTCTTTTATATGCTCCAGGATGAGACCGACATTGTGACGGGACGTCATCTGAATAAAATATCGAAAGCCGTAAAAGAAGTGGTGGAAGCCTGCGAGACGCGTCCGACGGCGGTGATGATCTGCATTACCTGTGTGGACGCCCTTCTGGGAACCGATATGGACCGCGTCTGCCGGAAGGCTTCGGAATATGCGGGCGTGCCTGTCCTGCCCTGTTATATGTACGCGCTGACCAGGGAGGGCAGGGTGCCGCCCATGACGTCGGTGCGGAAAACGGTGTACCAGCTTCTGGAAAGGCGTCCCCGGAAAAGGAATGTGGTGAATCTGCTGGGGGAGTTTGCTCCTTTCCGGGATTCCTGCGAATTATATGAAATATTGAAGAAACTGGGAATCCGGGAGATTCATGAGATTTCCAGATGCGGAACTTTTGAAGAATATCAGTCCATGGCGGAGGCGAATTTTAATATTGTTCTCAATCCGGAGAGCCGTCTGGCGGCGGAGGATTTTAAAAAGCGGCTGGGAATTCCCTCCCTGGAACTGACACGGGTCTATCAGATTGATAAAATCAGAAAGCAGTATGAACTGCTCGGAGCCGCCCTGGGCGTGGAAATCGACGACAGCGCCTATTATGAGGAGGCCATGGCGGCTGTCCGGGATTTTTCAGAGAGATATCCGGAGCAGACCTTTGTGGTGGGCGAGTGGCTGAACGCAGATCCTTTTGAATTGTCCCTGGCGCTGCTGCGGTATGGTCATAAGGTGCCGGAGATTTACGGAACCATCACAAATGTAAATTTTGTTTATATCAGAAAGATTGCAGCCATCAGTCCGGATACCAGGATTTATACGAATCTGTCCCCGACTATGCTGAATTATGACTGTTCCGGCTGTCCGGCAGACATTTCCGTCGGACAGGACGCGGCATATTATCATCCGGACAGTGTGAACGTTCCCTGGAATGATGAGCATATGCCCTTTGGCTATGCGGGACTCCGGGATCTGTTTCTGGAATTCGGGGATGCTCTGGCAGGGAGGAATGGAAAGTGAAAGGATTATTAAAATATTTATCTCCCTTTGCGCCGGATCAGTCGGGAGCAGTATCTGTCTTTTATGAGCTGGGCGGCATCACGGTGATCTGTGACGCGGGAGGATGTACGGGAAATATCTGCGGCTTTGACGAACCCCGCTGGTTTCTGAAAAAAAGCGCCCTGTTTTCTGCCGGGCTGCGGGATATGGACGCTATTCTGGGGCGGGACGACCGTCTGATTGAAAAGCTGAAGGATGCGGCTGCCCGCCTGGATGGAAAATTTGCGGCTCTCATCGGAACTCCGGTTCCGGCGGTGATTGCCACAGACTTCAGGGCTCTGAAGCGGATGGCGGAAAAGCGCTGCGGCCTGCCGGTGATGACTGTGGAATGTACTGGAACCAGAATGTATGATAAAGGCGAGGAGGACGCTTATATGGAGCTGTTCCGGACCTTTGCTGATAAAGAGATGCGCCGGGAGGAAGATTCCCGCATCGCAGGCGTGATCGGGGCAACGCCCCTGGATACGGGCCATGTGAGGGCGGGAGAGATTATCCGAAACCGGCTGAAGGCCCGGGGATATAACCAGGTGTACTGCTACGGCATGGGGGCCGGTCTGGACGAAGTAAAGCTGGCGGGAAAGGCAGAAAAGAATTTTGTGGTTTCTCCCGCGGGAGTCAGGGCGGCAAAATATCTGGAACGGGAATTCGGAACGCCCTGGGAAGTGACCTATCCTATGCTGCGGGAGGAATGGAAGGCGGAACTGAAAGGCCTTTCCGGCAGAAAGATTCTGATTGTCCACCAGCAGGCGGCGGCAGATGAGATCCGCCGGACAATCCGTCAGCAGGAGCAGAGGGAAGCGGAAGCCTGTGGTAAAACGGAGATTGTCTGCGGCACATGGTTTATGCAGCTTCCGGAGCTGAAAGAGCCTCAGGATATTGTTTTTGAGAAGGAAGATCAGTTTGCCGCTTATGTGGAGCGGGAACAGTTCGATGTCATCATCGGCGACCGGATGCTGAAGCGGGCGCTGGGAAAATACCAGGGCAGATTTATCCATATTCCCCATTTCGCGGTATCCGGAGAGTATGAGGAAGAGATTTATTGAAAATATGGAAAATGATTTTTTCCCGTCCCGCCGGGACAGTGCCGGAAGGCAGGAGACGGGAGAGAGGGACTGATTTCAGATATGAAACAGGGTTCAGATAAAACAACAACGACAAAAATCATAAGAGTATACGGTATCGTCCAGGGGGTGGGCTTCCGGCCTTTTGTCAGCCGGATTGCGGACCGTATCGGAGTGACGGGCAGCGTTGCGAACAAGGGTTCCTATGTGGAGATTTACGCCCGGGGAGACGCCGGCAGACTGGCGGAATTCCGGGAGGCTCTGGAGTATGAGGCTCCGGAACGGTCGGCGATTCTGAAGATTGATATTCACGACTGTGAGGACATGGAGTTTTCCCGGTTTGACATTATCGGGAGTGAGAAGGAAACAGGAGATATCTTTGTTTCCCCGGACATCGCCACCTGTCCGAAATGCAGGGAGGAGCTGTTTGATCCCTCCAACCGCAGATACATGCACCCCTTTGTCAACTGCACAGCCTGCGGTCCCCGGCTGACCATTCTGGACGCCATGCCTTATGACCGGGAGCGGACCAGCATGAGGGAGTTTCCCATGTGTCCCGCCTGCGCGTATGAGTATACCCATCCGGAAACCCGGAGATATGACGCCCAGCCGGTCTGCTGCAATGACTGCGGGCCGGAGGTGTATCTGCCGGGGAGGCCGGAGCGGGGCCGGGACGCAATTACTTATGTCCGGAAAGCGATCCTGGAGGGACAGATTGTTGCCATAAAGGGGATCGGCGGCTTTCATCTCTGCTGTGACGCCGGAAATGAGCAGGCGGTCGCCCGGCTCCGGAAACTGAAGCATCGTCCGGCGAAGCCTTTTGCCGTGATGATGCGGGATCTGGACGTGGTAAAAAAATACTGCCATGTGACTCCGGAGCAGGAGGAGATTCTGGACGGCCATCAGAAACCCATCATTCTTCTGGACAAACGCAGTCCGGAGGAAGAAGAAACCGGAGAACAGCCTGCGGCGGAATCCGGCGCCGGACAAACGGAGATTCCAGGATCCGGACTGGCGTCTTCCGTGGCGCCGGATAATCCCAGGGTCGGCGTGATGCTTCCCTATGCTCCGGTGCAGATGCTGTTGTTTGACTACAATGATGATATTACCATGACCACAGACTGCTTTGTTATGACCAGCGGAAATGTGTCCGGCGCCCCCATCTGCCGCACAGATGAGGACGCACAAAAGGAATTATCCGGGTTCTGTGATATTATATTATCCCATAACCGGAAGATCCGGCTCCGGGCAGACGACTCAGTTATGGATTTCTATGAAAAGAAACCTTATATGATCCGCCGGTCCAGAGGTTACGCGCCTCTCCCGGTCATGATGAGCGGGATGCTGGAGGGACAGGTGCTGGCGGTGGGCGGCGAACTGAAAAACACCTTCTGTATCGGGAAAAACCAGCTGCTGTATCCTTCCCCCTATGTGGGAGATATGGCGGATCCCCGGACGGTGGCGGCGCTGGCGGAATCCATTGTCCGGATGGAGGAACTGCTGGAGACAGAGCCGGAGCTGGCTGTCTGCGACCTGCATCCGAAGTATAATACAACGATGGTTGCGGAGGAACAGAGGATTCCGGTCAGAAAGATCCAGCACCATTACGCCCATATCCTGTCCTGTATGGCAGAAAATAATGTGCCGCTGTCAGAGAAGGTGATCGGAGTTTCCTTTGACGGAACCGGCTATGGAACGGACGGCGCCATCTGGGGCGGGGAAATCCTTCTGGCGGATTACAGGGAATTCCGGCGGCTGGGGAGCATTTCTCCCTTTCTTCAGATCGGAGGAGACGCCTCCGCAAAGGAAGGCTGGCGGATTGCGGTATCTATGATCAACGCCCTGTATCCGGACAATGCCGCTGAAATCGCGGCGGAGCTGGAACTTTGTGAGCCGCAGATGCAGAAGATCTACCTGCAGATGGCTTCCCGGGGAATCAACAGTGTGGTTTCCACCAGCGCCGGCCGGCTGTTCGACGCAGTCAGCGCTATTCTGGGCGTGCGCAGGCAGTCTTCTTTTGAGGGGGAGGCGTCCACAACGCTCCAGTTCCGGGCGGAGGAATATGAAAAGCGCTCCTGCCGTAACGGGGCAGATCCGGAGCGGGAAATGAAGCCGTGGCTGGAAAAGCTGGCGGTGAATGAGGGTGATTCCCCCGGAGACTTTTCAGAAAAAGTTCCGGCGGATGACCGGTTTCTCCTCCCCACGGATCGTCTGGTGCGGCTGCTGGCAGAACTGAGGCTGGCGGGGGAAGACGTATGCCGGCTGGCTTATTTCTTCCATCTGGCCCTGGCAGAGCAGATCCGGGAGGGATGCCGGAGGGCGTCGGAACTGACCGGCGTAAAATCCTGTGCTCTCAGCGGCGGCGTATTTCAGAACCGTCTGCTGCTGAAGCTCTGTGACCGTCTGCTGCAGGAAGACGGATTCGCGGTGTACCGGCACAGCCTGATCCCGCCAAATGACGGGGGCCTGTCCCTGGGGCAGGCAGCGTATGGGCTGGTTTATCTGAATGACAGAAAAGGAAAAGAACTGAAATAGAAAATATATGGTATGAGAGCCTCTATGGCCGGAAAACAGGCAAGGAAAGGAGTAACAGACTATGTGTGTAGGACTTGCGGCAAAGGTTGTGGGCATGAAAGACGGAATGGCGGTTGTGGATGCGTCCGGAGCAAAGCGGGAGGTATCCGTGGAACTGCTGGATGAGCTGGAACCCGGCGATTATGTGATGGTTCACGCGGGAATCGCTATTGCGAAAATTGACGGGGATGATGAGAGCGAGGCGGAGGATATTATCGGGCTTCTGTGACCGGAGAGCCGGATAAAAGTAAAGAAAAAAGAGTGATCCGGGATCCGCCGGTTACTGCAAACGGCGGCAGGCTGATCTTCCAGGATCACGGATAGGAGCAGCATGGAAGATACAATCAGAAAAGCAAGGGCCATTATCGAAAATTATGACGGGCCGGATCTCCGGATCATGGAAGTGTGCGGAACGCATACCCATGAAATATTCCGCCTGGGAATCCGCAAAATACTTCCGGAGAATATAGAACTGATTTCGGGACCGGGGTGTCCGGTCTGCGTGACGCCGGTGGATTTTATTGATGAGGCGGTTTATCTCGGACTGGAAAAAGGGGTGACTGTCTGTACCTTTGGAGACCTGATCCGGGTGCCGGGGACAGATATGAGCCTGGCGGAAGCCAGGGCAGAAGGGGCGGAGGTGAAAATTGTCTACACTCCTCTGGACGCCGTGACCATTGCCGGTGAAAATCCCGAAAAACAGGTAGTTTTTCTGGCAGTAGGGTTTGAAACAACAACCCCGGCAGTCTGTCTTGCCGTAAAAAAAGCAACAGAGGCCGGTCTGGATAATTTCTCTGTTCTGACTGCCAACAAAACGATGCCCCGGGCATACCAGGCTCTGAAGGGCAGCGCGGACGCTTTCCTGTATCCGGGGCATGTGAACGCTATTACAGGGGAGGAGGAATGCAGGAAGCTGGCCGGAGAGGGAGTATCGGGCGTCATTGCAGGATTTACGGCGAAGGAACTTCTGACGGCCCTGGCGGTTATTATTGAAAAATCCAAAGAAGGAAAACCTTTCTTTGTCAACTGTTATCCCAGAGTGGTCCGTCCGGAGGGGAATCCGGCGGCCATGGGCATGATTGACCAGGTGATGGAGCCCTGTGATTCCCAGTGGAGAGGGCTGGGGATTATTCCAGGTTCCGGACTGAAGCTGAAGAAAGAATATGAGGCTTATGACGCCCGGCTGAAGTACCGGGTGCCGCCCATGAATGGAAAATCCAATCCCGCCTGCCGCTGCGGCGAGGTGCTGCAGGGAAAATGTAAGCCGTCAGACTGTAAGGTGTTTGGCACAGTCTGTACTCCCAGGCATCCTGTCGGAGCCTGTATGGTTTCCAACGAGGGAAGCTGTTCGGCTTATTACCAGTACGGAATGAGTTTGTAAGCGGATGAGGAACGCGCGGAAGAAAGTTTCCGGAGAAAATAGATGACGGACCATAAAGAAAGTAAAAGCAGTGGAGGATTTAGCTATGGCAGATAAGAAAGTGACTCTTGCCCACGGAGCGGGTGGAAAACAGACATCGGAACTGATACATGAGGTATTTCGGGCGCATTTTTCCAATCCGGAATTTACGGCGGACGACGCGGCGGTCCTGAATGTGGGAGACGGAAAAATCGCCATGTCCACAGACGGATTTATCGTATCTCCCTTTGAATTTAACGGCGGAAACATCGGGAAGCTCAGTGTCTGCGGGACAGTCAACGATTTGTCCTGCATGGGAGCAAAGCCCCTGTATCTGACCTGTTCCTTTATTGTTGAAGAAGGATTTTCCATAGATAAGCTGGAGGAAATTGCCGCCAGCATGGAAAAGACGGCGGAGGAGGCCGGAGTGAAGATTGTGGCCGGAGATACCAAGGTGGCAGGAAAAGGACAGGTGGACAATATTTTTATAACTACCACGGGAATCGGAAGGCTGACAGAAGGAGTTTCCACCTCGGGAGCTTTCGCGAAGCCGGGCGACGCTGTCCTTGTGACTGGAGACATCGGACGGCACGGGTGTACGATTCTTCTTGCCAGAGAGGATCTCGGCATTGAGGCGGACATTAAAAGCGACTGTGCTCCTCTGTGGGGAACGGTGGAAGCCATGATCGGGGCCACGAAGGATATCCATGTCATCCGGGATGCGACCCGGGGCGGAGTGGGAACGGTGCTTTATGAAATTGCGGCGGAGAGCAATGTGGGGATCCGCATCAACAGTGACGCTGTTCCGGTAGACCCGGCTGTGAGGGGCGTCTGCGGAATGCTGGGACTGGATCCTCTGTATCTTGCCAATGAGGGAACCCTGGTGGTGATTGCGCCGAAGGAGCAGGCGGAAACTTTGCTGGCGGCGCTGAAGCAGGGAAAATACTCCTCCGGGGCGGCAATCATTGGCGAGGTCACGGATTCCATGCCGGGAAAAGTGGTGACCACCACGGAGATCGGAGCGGAGACGCTGCTTCCCCAGCCGGGAGGAGAGCTGCTGCCGCGGATCTGCTGATGGAATATAGAAAAGAGTAAAACGTCTTACATACGCCTGTCCTGTGCGGGGGCGCGTTTTTCTTTACATACATTTTACTTATGCCTTATTGACAATAGAGTCATTGTACGATATAATCCATCTCAGCATTCATTGAAGAAGGAGGACGATCATATATAATGGACGATTGTGACAGTGACGCTAACCCTGAGAGAACCGGCAATGTATGGAATTGTTTTTTTGATATATAAGGTAAGACATGGCCTGTGCATCTTTGATGGATACACGGACCATGTCTTATGCTTTTTTTAGGGTGATTTTTTATACATAAGTAATTAAAAAAGTAAGAAAGAGGTTGAATGAATTATGGATGATTCCATAGGTTTACTATTATTGCTGCAGGTAGTGCTGATTGCGCTGAATGCCGTTTTTGCCTGCGCCGAGATTGCGGTTTTATCTGTGAATGAGACGAAGCTGGAGCATATGGCTGAGGAGGGAAAGGGAAATCCGCGGGCAAAGAGACTGCTTCGTCTGACCCGGGAACCCGCAAAGTTTCTGGCGACAATCCAGGTGGCGATTACATTGTCTGGCTTTCTTGGCAGTGCGTTCGCGGCTGATAATTTTTCTGAGCCGCTGGTGGAATGGATGGTGGGACTGGGAGTGAAGATCCCCCGCTCTACATTATCCACGATTGCGGTAATTGTAATTACGATTATATTATCTTACTTTACACTGGTTTTCGGCGAGCTTGTCCCGAAACGGCTCGCCATGAAAAAATCAGAACAGCTTGCCATGGGAATATCGGGTCTGGTCAGCGCCATTTCCGTTGTTTTTAAGCCGGTCGTATGGCTTCTTTCAGTATCTACCAATCTGGTGCTGCGATTGTTTGGCATAGACCCCGCAGAGACGGAGGAGGAGGTCAGCGAGGAGGAGATCCGTATGCTGGTGGACGCCGGAAGCGAGAAGGGAATTATCGCTTACCAGGAGAAAGAGTTTATCCAGAATGTGTTTGAATTTAATGACATCAATGCCGGTGAGATCGCGACCCACCGGACCGATGTGTCCATTCTCTGGATGGATGACGATGAAAATACCTGGGCGGAAACAATACACGACAGCCGCCATACCCGTTATCCGGTATGCGACGGTTCGCCGGACCATGTAGTTGGTATTCTGAACGCCAAGGACTATTTCCGTCTGGAGAATAAGACGAAGGAGAATATTCTTGCCTCCGCTGTACGTCCCGCATACTTTGTCCCGGAAACTATCAAGGCGGATGTCCTTTTCCGGAACATGCAGAAGAACAGAAATTCCATGGCAGTTGTGCTGGATGAGTATGGCGGAATGGTAGGAGTTGTCACCATTTTTGATCTGGTGGAGGAGCTGGTCGGGGAGCTGAATGACGAGTCCGACGATCCCCGGAATAAAGATCCTTATATCGAAAAAACAGGTGAGAATACATGGTACATTTATGGAAATGTAGAATTATCTGATCTGGAGGACGCCCTGGATATTGAGATTGAATCGGCTTCGGATGTGGATACATTTACGGGACTTGTCTTTGACGCTCTTGGCATGATACCGGATGAAGGTCCCCAGAACATAGATCTGGAAATCCAGAATATGATCATTCATGTCAGCAGTATTGCGGAGCATCAGATCGAGACGGCGGCGATTGAATTGAAAAAAGAGGAAGAGGACGGAACATCAGAAGAAGAGGAGGAGTAATAGCGGAAAGCTTCCTGCGGAATCCCCGGACGCCGGCTGGCAGAGGATTTGCGGGAATAGCGGAAGGCTGGTTGGAAGTTATGAAAGAAATTTCCCGGAAATCCTTGACATCTTCCGGGTTTGTGTTAAAGTATTATACGAGAATATGTGGTTTTGAATGAGAGTGGGTGCAAGCCCACTCTCAGTTATTGTAATGGAAAAGCAGAAAGAAGGTGAAGGAATGACCAGGCGGGAGAATTATGAGAGCCGTACGGAAGCCCTGCTTTTGCCGCTGATGGATGAGTTCGGATTTGAACTTGTGGATGTGGAATATGTGAAGGAAGGCAGTACCTGGTATCTCCGTGCTTACATTGACAAGGAAGGCGGCATTACGGTGAATGACTGCGAGGCAGTGGCCAGGAGAATGAATGATCTTCTGGATGAAGAGGATTTTATTGAGGAATCCTATATATTTGAGGTGAGCTCTCCGGGACTGGGGAGACCGTTGAAAAAGGAAAAGGATTATATCCGCAGCATGGGAAAGGATGTGGAGATCCGCACCTACCGTGCCATTGACCGGAAAAAAGAGTTTACCGGCGTGCTGAAGGCCTGGACCGGTGATACTGTGACGCTTGAGACCGGAGACGGAGAAGAGATGACTTTTCAGAAGAAAGAAATCGCGCTGATCCGGCTGGCTTTTGATTTCTGACAGTATTTCCAGGACAGAAATTTTCCGGATGGCGAGCTTCCGGATATTCATAGAAAGAAAACAGAAAGAGAAATAGGAGGAGAAAGGGAAATGGCTAAGACCACGAAAAACAGCAAACAGGACGACAGCAGAGAGCTGCTGGAAGCGCTGACAATTCTTGAAAAAGAAAAGAATATCAGCAAGAAGATCCTGCTGGAGGCAATTGAGAATTCTCTGATCACAGCCTGCAAAAATCATTTTGGAAAGGCAGATAATGTGAAGGTAGAGATTAATCCGGATACCTGTGAATTTCATGTTTTTGCGGAGAAGACAGTTGTGGAAGAAGCGGAGGATCCCGTCATGGAGATCTCCCTTGCCGAGGCCAGACTGCGTGATGACACCATCCAGCCCGGAGAGGTGATCCGGGAGGAGATCCAGTCCAAAGACTTCGGCCGTATTGCCACGCAGAATGCGAAGAATGTTATTCTTCAGAAGATCCGTGAGGAAGAGCGCAAAGTAATTTATGATCAGTATTACGGCAAATCCAGGGATGTGGTGACCGGTATTGTCCAGCGCTATATCGGCAGGAATGTCAGCATTAATCTCGGAAAGGCCGATGCGATTCTCAGTGAAAATGAGATGATAAAAGGCGAGCATTTTGAGCCGACCCAGCGTATCAAGGTATACATCCTGGATGTGAAATCCACTTCCAAAGGGCCGAAGATCCTGGTATCCCGTACCCACCCCGAGCTGGTGAAACGGTTATTTGAGGAGGAGGTTTCCGAAGTCCGTGACGGTATTGTGGAAATCAGAAGCATTGCCCGGGAAGCCGGCAGCAGAACTAAGATGGCCGTGTGGTCCAACGATCCGGATGTGGATCCGGTGGGAGCCTGTGTCGGCATGAACGGGGCCCGCGTCAATGCGATTGTAGATATCCTGAACGGGGAGAAGATTGATATTATTAACTGGGATGATAATGCGGCCCTGCTGATTCAGAACGCCCTGAGCCCCGCGAAAGTAATCTCTGTTATTGCGGACGGAGAGGAAAAGACTGCCAAGGTTGTAGTTCCGGATTACCAGTTATCCCTGGCAATCGGAAAAGAAGGCCAGAATGCCCGTCTGGCGGCCCGTCTGACTGGTTTTAAGATTGACATCAAGAGTGAGTCGCAGGCCCGTGAGGCAGGTGATTTCATGGATTATGAAACCGAGTATGAAGATGTGGATTATGATGAATACGACGAATACGACGGAGAGTATGATGAGTATGACGGCTATGACGGGGAGGCTTACAATGAGACTGTGTATGAAGATGGGGCTGTCCGGGAGGAGGAATCCGCATATGACAGCGTTGCCGGGGATGGAATGACAGAGGATGAGGCATTCAGCGACGGCGCTGCCGGTGAGGAAGAGAACTATGAGGACGATGCTGCCGGTGGGCAGGAACTGTATGAGGACGAGGAAGAAGAGGCTGAAAGAAAGGCGTCAGAATGAGTAAAAAGATACCGATGCGGATGTGTGTCGGCTGCCGGCAGATGAAAGAAAAGAAAGAGATGATCCGCGTGCTCCGTACCCCGGAGAACGAAATCTGTATTGATACTACCGGAAAGAAGAACGGAAGGGGCGCATATATCTGCAGAAATCCCCAGTGTCTTCAGATGGCCGTCAGGAATCACGGACTGGAACGCTCATTTAAGATGAGCATACCGAAGGAAACAGCTGAGTCATTAGAAAAGGAGATGGAACAAATTGCCGAATGACAGAATTTTGTCAGCCCTTTCCCTGGCACAGAAGGCAGGACAGATAAAGAGCGGAGAGTTTGCCGTGGAAAAGGCGGTAAAGGAAGGGAGAGCCTGTCTGGTGATTGTCGCCCGGGACGCTTCTGATAATACAAAGAAAAAAATGAAAAATATGACAGATTTTTATGAGGTTCCGTTATATTTTTATTCGGATAAGGAGAATCTGGGCAGACGGATCGGGAAAGAGTACCGTTCCATGGTAGCAGTGACAGATCCTGGATTTTCGGATTCCATTGAAAACAGCTTAAATTATATTTCACAACTGAATAGGGAGGAAAGAGCATGGCAAAAATGAAAGTTCATGAACTTGCGAAAGAGTTGAATGTACCCTCAAAGGATATAATAGCTTTCCTGGAGGGAAAAGATATAGAAGTGAAGAGCCATATGAGTGTGCTGGAAGATGATACGATATCCCTGGTGAAAAGCCATTATAAGAAAAAGGCTTCATCCCAGGAAAATGCAGCTTCAGAGGGCGGGGGAAAGAAGGAACGTCCCAAGAAGAAGGCGAGTATTTCTGCTGTTTATAATCCCCAGAACAGCAAGCTGGGAGACAGAAAAGGCGGACAGAGAGGCAGAGGCGGCAATCATACGCGTATTACCAATGAACGTCCGGTGGGAGAGCGCCCGAAACGCCCGGCAGGGGAGAGACGTCCGCGTCCGGCGGGAGAGAGAATGGCCCGCCCGGCAGGGGAGAGGCCGGCCCGTCCGGCGGCAGAGAGAACGCCCCGCCCGGAGGCTGGAAGACCTGCGCAGAAGCTTACAGTCCAGACAGAGGCAGAAAGGGCCGTGGTACATCCGGAAGCAGAAGCCTCAAAGCCGGTGGAAAGGCCGAAAAGAAGAAATGTTTATGCGGACCGGCCGCAGAATGTTTATAATGACAGACCTGTAAAGCAGGAGGGCGACAGAAATGGCAGGGGTGAGAGAAAGGATTACAAAAATCAGAAAGGTAATCAGAATAATCGGACGAATTCCGGCAATTATCAGGGTGGCCGGAGCAGCCGCGCGGATAGTCAGAAGCGTTTCCGGGATACGAAAAACAGATTAGATGACAAGATCTCCCGCATGAACAGAGATGTGCCCAGGGCGTCCCTGGATGAGCTCAGAGGGAAGGATTCCCGGAACAATAATAATGCTGCCAGTAAGAAGAAAAAACAGGATTACGATAAGAAGAACCGGAAGCAGGAGAATTTTATCAACCTGGAGAAAAAGACGGGGCATAAAAAGAGAAACGCCACGCCGCAGTCCCATGCCGAGAAGAAAACCGATGAGGTGCGCACCATCACTCTTCCGGAGATAATGACAGTCCGCGAGCTGGCAGATATCATGAAGATCCAGGCTTCTGAGATTGTAAAGAAGCTCCTCCTGCAGGGAGTCATGATGACGGTAAACCAGGAGATCGAATACGACAAAGCAGAGGAAATTGCGCTGGAGTTTAATTGTATCGCGGAGCCCGAGGAGAAGGTGGACGTGATCGCGGAGCTTCTGAAGGAGGAAGAAGAGGATGAATCCTCCATGGTTCCCAGACCGCCTGTTGTCTGCGTTATGGGGCATGTAGACCATGGGAAGACATCCCTGCTGGACGCGATCCGGAATACCCGCGAAACCGCCAAGGAGGCCGGAGGCATTACCCAGGCCATCGGCGCTTCTGTGGTAACAGTCAATGGCCAGAAAATCACTTTCCTGGATACGCCGGGCCATGAAGCTTTTACTGCCATGCGTATGCGCGGGGCGAACTCTACAGATATCGCAATCCTTGTTGTTGCCGCGGACGACGGCGTGATGCCCCAGACGATAGAGGCCATCAGCCATGCGAAAGCCGCGGGTGTGGAGATTATTGTCGCCATTAACAAGATTGATAAGGAAGGCGCGAATATCGACCGTGTAAAGCAGGAATTGTCGGAGCAGGAACTGATTCCCGAGGACTGGGGAGGAAGTACCATCTGCGTCCCTGTTTCCGCCCATACAGGAGAGGGTATCCAGGAGCTTCTTGAAATGGTTCTGTTAAGCGCGGAGGTGCTGGAGCTGAAAGCCAATCCTGACCGTAACGCAAGAGGCCTTGTGATCGAGGCGCAGCTGGATAAAGGCCGCGGCGCTGTGGCGACGGTTCTGGTGCAGAAGGGAACCCTGAAGGTAGGCCAGTCCGTGGCCGCGGGAAGCAGTTACGGTAAAGTCCGCGCCATGAATGATGATAAAGGAAAACGGGTAAAAGAGGCGGGACCTTCCACTCCGGTGGAGATCCTGGGACTGAACAGCGTACCGGATGCCGGAGAGGTATTTGTGGTATGTAATTCTGAGAAGGACGCCAGAAGCTTCGCTGAAACCTTTGTTTCACAGGACAAGGAGAAGCTGCTGGCTGAGACCAGGGCCAGAATGTCCCTGGACGATCTGTTCTCCCGGATCCAGGCCGGAAACCTGAAGGAACTGGATCTGATTGTGAAGGCGGATGTACAGGGATCTGTGGAGGCCGTAAAGCAGAGCCTTACGAAACTTTCCAACGAGGAGGTTGTGGTGAAGGTGATCCATGGAGGCGTCGGAGCCATTAACGAATCTGATGTTTCCCTGGCAGCCGCTTCCAACGCGATTATTATCGGATTTAATGTAAAGCCGGATCCTGTGGCAAAGTCAACTGCCGAACAGGAGAAAGTGGATATCAGACTGTACAATATTATTTATAAGGCCATTGAGGATATTGAGGCCGCCATGAAGGGTATGCTGGATCCTGTTTATGAGGAGAAAGTGATCGGTCACGCCGAAGTGCGTCAGATCTTCAGGGCTTCCGGCGTGGGTAATATTGCCGGTTCCTATGTGCTGGATGGTGTGTTTGAGCGTGGCTGCAAGATACGGATTACCAGGGAAGGCAGTCAGATCTATGAAGGCGCGCTTGCTTCACTGAAACGTTTCAAGGATGATGTAAAGGAAGTGAAGGCCGGATATGAGTGTGGCCTTGTATTCGAAGGCTTTCATGATATCGCTGAGCTTGATATTGTAGAAGCTTATAAAATGGTGGAGGTTCCCCGGTAGGAGGACCTGTCGAAAGGAATTGCCATGAGAAAGAACAGTATAAAAAATACCAGACTGAATGAGGAGGTCATGCGGGAGCTCAGCAATATTATCCGCAATGAGATCAAGGATCCGCGGATCCATCCGCTGACCAGCGTGTCTCTTGTAGAGGTCGCTCCGGATCTGAAGACCTGTAAAGCTTATATCAGCGTGCTGGGAGATGAAAAGGACCGGCAGGATACCATCGCCGGATTAAAGAGCGCGGCGGGATATGCCAGACGTTGTCTGGCTCATTCCCTGAACTTGCGGAATACTCCGGAAATCCGTTTTATCCTGGATCAGTCAATCGAATACGGAATCCGTATGTCAAAGAAGATAGATGAGCTTAGTGAAAAAGAATCGCGGAACAGCGGTTTCTCTTCCGAAGAATAGGAGATAAGTCTGGAAGTAATCTTCCGGATCTGCCCCGGCGGCGCGGCAGCCGCGTCGGAAAGGAGGGAAAAATGAACTTACTGGATTCCTGTCTGAAGCATGCTGCTTCAGCAGCAATCTCGGGTCATGTGCGTCCCGATGGGGACTGCGCAGGATCCTGCCTTGCTGTCTACAATTATATCAGGGATAATTATCCCTGGATTTCTGTGGATCTGTATCTGGAACCGGTTCCGGAAAAGTTTTTGTTTTTGAAAAATGCGGACCGGATCCGGACAGATCCGGAGGCCGCAGGCGACGCAGTGTACGATCTGTTTATTGCCCTGGACTGCGGCGACCGGGAGAGACTGGGCGCCGCAGGACGGTTGTTTGAAAACGCGCGGCATACGCTCTGCGTGGATCATCATGTGACAAATCAGAATTTCGCGGACGACAATTTCGTATCGCCCGACGCCAGTTCTGCCAGCGAGCTTGTTTATCAGCTCATAGATCCCGGAAAGATCACGAAAGAAATCGCCGAGTGTCTGTACCTGGGGATTGTTCATGATACCGGAGTATTCCAGTATTCCTGTACATCGCCCGGAACCATGGAAATCGCGGGACAGCTCATGGCCCGTGGGATTAATTATCCGAAGATTGTGGATGAAACTTATTTTATCAGAACTTTTGCCCAGCAGAAGATCTGGGGAAAGGCCATGATGGAAAGTACGCTGCATCTGGGCGGAAAGTGTATCTGCGCAGTTGTCACAAAGGCAGATATGGAGGCTTTCCATGCGAAGCCGGAGGAACTGGATGGCCTGGTAAGCCAGCTGCGCTCCACGGCAGGGGTGGAGGCGGCCGTATTTCTTTATGAAACCGATACTGGTTATAAAATCAGCCTGCGGTCCGCGGAACAGGTGGATGTGGCAGAAATAGCCATGGAATTTGGCGGCGGAGGTCATGTGAGGGCTGCGGGAGCTTCTGTAGAATCAAAGGATCCCGCTGAGATTCTGAAGCGCGTGCTGGAAAAAATCAGGCGGCAGCTTCCGGAGGGCGTATGTATCACGGAATCATAAATGTATATAAGGAACAGGGATATACCTCCTTTGATGTGGTGGCAAAGCTGAGAGGTATTTTCGGACAGAAGAAAATCGGCCATACGGGCACGCTGGATCCGGATGCGGAGGGAGTGCTTCCGGTCTGCCTGGGAAAGGCCACAAAAGTGTGTGATATGCTGACGGATCGGGAGAAAGAGTACCGGGCAGTCATGCTTCTGGGAATTGATACAGATACCCAGGATATTTCCGGAAATGTACTTGCCCGTGGAAGTCTGGATGGAATCACGGAGAAGAAGATTCACGAGGTGATAAAGTCTTTTGTGGGAGAGATCAGCCAGATTCCTCCCATGTATTCCGCGCTGAAAGTGAATGGTCAGAAGCTCTGCGATCTGGCGAGAAAAGGGCAGGTGGTGGAGCGGAAGCCCCGGAAGATTACTGTTTATGGGATCACTGTGGATGAGATTGCAATTCCCCGGGTAACCATGACCGTGCAGTGCTCAAAGGGAACCTATATACGGACTCTCTGCCACGATATTGGCGGGAGGCTTGGGTGTTATGGGACGCTGGAGCATCTCCTGCGGACCAGAGCCGCCGGTTATGAGCTGGAGAGCGCGCTGCGGCTGTCCCAGATCCAGGAGAAAAAAGACAGGGGGACACTGGCGGAGGCAGTACGTCCGATGGAAGAGGTCTTCCATTCCTGCCCGGTTTTCTGTACGAAGGAAAACGCGGATAAACTGCTCTATAACGGGAATGGTATCCGGCGGGAGCAGATGGTTCCTGTTCCGGAGAAGAAAAGAGATGGCGGCGGACCGGAAAAGGGATGGGTCCGGATGCGTGATTCGGCAGGACAGTTCTGTGGAATCTATGAGTATTCTTCTGAAAAATATTGCTATATACCGGTAAAGATGTTCCTGTAGAACACTGTGTACCGGTATGTGCAATTCTGAATGAATGATGACAGGGAAGTTGGGTACGTATGAGATATATAAAGGATACATTGGAGTTTCATATTGAAGAACCATCGGTGGTTACCCTGGGGAAGTTCGACGGTCTCCACCTCGGGCATCAGTATCTCATGGAGGAGCTGGAAAAAGGAAAACGGCAGGGACTGCAAAGTGTTGTATTTACCTTTGATATCCCTCCGGCAGCGCTTCAGCAGCCGGAATACCGTGTTCTTTCCACCAATAGGGAAAAGCTTCATATTTTTGAAAAAGCGGGAGCAGATGTTCTGGTGGAATGCCCTTTTACGGAGGAATTCCGCAGTCTGGACCCCAGGGAATTTCTGGAACTGCTGACCGGAAAGATCTGCGTGAAACGCTTTGTGGCGGGCACTGATTTCTGCTTCGGATATAAGCGCGGCGGCACTTACCGGGAACTGCGCCGGTATGCGCCGGAATTTGGATATGAGGCGGTAATTGTGAAGAAAATGCAGTATAAGGGAGCGGATATCAGCAGCACCCGTATCCGCGGATGTATCGCCCGGGGGGATATAGAAGAGGCGAACTGCCTCCTGGGATATGAATACTTTGTTTCCGCTCCGGTGGTTCACGGAAACGCGCTGGGCCGTACCATCGGATTTCCCACTGCAAATCAGACGCCGCCGGCGGAGAAGCTGCTTCCGCCCAACGGAGTATATGCTGTGCGCGCTGTGGTCAATGGAAAGCAGTACTGCGGCGTCTGCAATATCGGAAAGAAACCGACGATCGGAGGTAATTATCCGGTAGGGATTGAAACCTTCTTTTTTGGTTTTCACGGAGATATCTACGACAGGGAAATCCGGGTGGCTTTTGTGAAGTATATCCGCCCGGAGCGGAAGTTTGAATCTGTGGAAGCGCTGCAGGAGCAGATCAGAAGAGATAAAAAAACCTGCCAGGATTTTTTCGGACTATAAATCCTGGCGAATAAGTCAGGAAACTATACTTTTTTCACAAAAAACATCCTTTCCGGGCTGTTTTTTTCTTGGCATAATAGAAAAATAAGCAAAACATTATACTCAACGAAAGGAGAAATTTTATGAAAAAGAAAGTTTTGCAGAGACGCTTCCTGGCCCTGGCCGGAGTGATGACGATGACGCTGGCGTTATCCAGCCCGGCCATGGCAGAGGGAGTATCACAGGAGGCAGCCGGCACACTGGAAATTATCAGTGTGGATTACCGGAACGGACTTACCACAACCGGAAGGGCTTCTTCCGTTTACACTGTTACCTATTCCCTGAACGGAA
>CAYLWI010000018.1:0-27515 GCA_964387345.1 uncultured Eubacterium sp.
CTTTCCTGGCCGGATGGCCATAAAGGTATCCTCTGGAGGGTCAGTCCTCCTCGATGATCTGTATTTCCAGATAATCGAAAGGAATTGTTTCAATAAAACTGTCCTGGTAAAACCGGGCCTTTGCATGACGCCTGAAGTCCTCTATATTGGAATCCAGCCAGATGGGTTTTCCCAGATCCAGCTCATAGCATGCCTGCTCAAGGGTCCGGAACACCTTATGTGTACGGGTATCCGCACTGTCGTCACAGACAGTAGTATCCCGCAGCATCCGGTTATTCTTCCATTCTTTCACCCATAATCGAAACATTTCTATCTCCTTCGTTTCTGGCGGCTGGCCTCGTACATAAGAATCCCCGCCGCCATGGCCGCATTCAGGGACTCCAGCCGTCCCTCCATGGGAATGTGGATCTTCTGATCCGCCAGCGCCGCAAGTTCTTCCGTCAGTCCGTTTCCTTCATTCCCGATCAGAAAAGCGGCTCCCCCGGTATAATCCGGCTCATCATAGCACACACTGCCCTCCAGATGTGCCCCATACGTCCGGATCCCCCGCTTTTTCAGAAGATTTACGGCATCCGGCAGCGAGTCCGCAATAGAAAACGGGACACGGAAAACAGATCCCATGGTAGACCGTATCGTTTTCGGATTATAGATATCCACCGTATTCCGGTCCATGATCACGCCGGAAATTCCGGCTCCCTCCCCCGTCCGGAACATGGCTCCGAGATTTCCGGGATCCTGTACATTTTCAAGAACCAGCCAGAGACTGCCGGGAGCTATATCCTCCAGAAACCGTGCAGGGTCATGATCCGGCATTTTCATCAGACACAGAATCCCCTGGGGCGTCTTCGTGTCTGATACCCGGCTAAATACAGGATCTGACAGCACCTCATATCTTCTTCCCTCCAGAAGCTTCCGGCGCTGCGGATCCCCGGAAAAACTTTCCGATACATAAATCCCGGAAATCAGCTCTTCCGGCGCTTCCCGGAACATCCGTATCCCTTCTGTCACGAACAGTCCCTGTTGTCTGCGGACTCTGGTCTTTTTCTGTAACTGTATGATATTTTTCACCTGTCCATTTGATGTACTTGTAATCATGTATTCTTCCCTTACAGCTTCTTTTCAACTCTTGTCAGAGTTTTCCAGAACAGCCTCCGCATTTTCTTCTGATTCCAGTTTCCGGATCAGTTTAAACTCAATTATTACCATCCACACTGTCACGACTGCGGAAACCAGATCCGCAACAGGAGCCGAATATAAAATTCCCCTCAGTCCCATAAAAAGAGGCAGAATCAGAATCAGCGGAAGCATGAAAATCAGCTGCCGCGTCAGCGACAGAAACACACCCTTTCTCGGCTTTCCGATTGCGGTAAAAAAATTGGATGTAATTGGCGGCAGAAAATTCAGCCAGGTAAAAAACATAAATGTTTTGAAAAACTCCACTCCGAATTCAAAATATTCCTCTGTATTACTGCCGAACAATTCCAGGATCTGTCTTGGGAAAATCCGGAATATCACAAAGGACGCAAAACAGATAATACCTCCAATCAGCAGCGCGGTCAGATAAGCCTCGCGGACTCTTTTGTATTGTTTTGCCCCATAATTAAAGCTCTCAATAGGCTGGGCTCCCTGGGCCAGACCGATGATTACTGTAAAGAAAATCTGATATACCTTCATGATAATTCCCGAACAGGCCAGAGGTATGGCTTCTCCATACACCGACAGCGCCCCATAATAAGTCAGGGAATTGTTCATGATAATCTGCACAACCATCATGGATATCTGATTAAAAAACGGGGCTGTACCAATAGACACTATACTTTTCGTATATTCCCGGCACGGTCTCAGGTGTGCCCTTTTCAACGGGACTGTTTTGAAGCCACACATATAGTTTATAACTATAATTCCGGAAACAACCTGCCCGATAACCGTCGCGAGAGCCGCTCCCTGCATGCCCCATTCAAACCCCAGGACAAAAACAGCATCCAGCACCGTATTAATAATCGCTCCCACCAGATTACACAACATGGCGATTTTCGGGCTCCCGTCCGCCCGGATCAGATGGCAGGCACCAGTGGTCATCACCAGAAAAGGAAAGCCGACGGCTGTAATTCCCACATAACTTCTGGCATAAGGCATTACATCCGCCGGCGTGCCGAAGGCGTGCAGAAGAGGCGTCATAAAAATCTCCACAGCAATGCAGAGAATAACGCCGCTTCCAAACAGCAGCACCAGCGCATTTCCGATATAATAAATCGCTTTTTCCGGTTTCCCCCGTCCCATGGTCAGATTAAAGCCGGCAGCGCCTCCCACTCCGAACAGAAGCGCCAGCGCCACACAGGAAGTGGTCAGGGGAAACGCTACATTCGTCGCCGCATTTCCCAGAGTCCCTACCGCATGTCCGATAAAAAGCTGATCCACGATATTATAAAGCGCTCCGATCACCATGGCAATGATGCTGGGAATCGCAAATTTCAACATCAGCCTGGACACTTTTTCACTTCCCAGCGGATTATTCATAACATGTTCTTTCATAACTATTCTTCTTTCACCATATCATATAAAGTACATTTTTCCGTCGGCTCACCCCTTCCGGCAGCTGTTCCTCTATCTGACCGCGCCAGTCAGTTCATTAATATCTTCTATTTTATTCCGCGTCAGATATTCTTCTATTCCATCCACAATCTCCATAGTAACAGAGGGGTCAGAAAAATTGGCTGTTCCCACACTGACTGCCGTGGCTCCGGCAAGAATCATTTCCAGAGCGTCCTCCGTACTGCAGATTCCCCCCATTCCGATAATGGGAATCCCGACCGCCTGCGCGGTCTGATAAACCATGCGCACAGCAATGGGATGCACGGCCGGGCCGGACAGTCCGCCGGTTTTATTTGCCAGGGCAAAAGTTCTCCGGTTCACATCAATCTTCATCCCGGTCAGGGTATTAATCAGGGAAAGCGCGTCCGCGCCTCCCGCCTCCGCTGCCTTTGCCATGACGGCGATATCCGTCACATTGGGACTCAGCTTCATGATCACAGGCTGCTTTGCCCTTTTTTTGCACTCGCGGGTAATGGCTTCCACTGCTTTGGGATCCTGTCCGAAAGCAATTCCGCCCTCCTTTACATTGGGGCAGGAGATATTAATTTCCAGCATATCCACAGGCACATCAGCCAGCCGCTCCACCACCTCGCAATAGTCCTCCGTGGACTTCCCGCATACATTTACAATAATCTTTGTGTCGTACTTCCGCAAAAACGGCACATCACGTTTTATAAACAGGTCAATCCCCGGATTCTGCAGACCGATGGCGTTTAACATCCCTCCCGTCACCTCGGCAATCCGCGGCGTCGGGTTCCCGGGCCAGGGAACATTCGCCACGCCCTTTGTGACCACCGCTCCCAGGCGGTTCAGATCCACAAACTCAGAAAACTCTTCTCCGGATCCGAATGTCCCGGAAGCTACCATAACCGGATTCTGAAACTCCACACCGGCAATTCTTACTTTTGTATTTATCACAGCTCCACCTCCCGGGCGTCAAAAACAGGCCCCTCTTTACAGACGCGTTTATTATGGACATTTGTATGCTCATCCACTTCTGCCGACCGGCAGACGCAGGCCAGACAGGCGCCGATCCCGCAGGCCATCTTTTCTTCCATGGAAATCCAGCATTCCATCTGCCGTTCCAGGGCAAACTCCTTCAGCGCCCGGAGCATGGGCGTGGGACCGCAGGCATAAATCACCTCTGCTTCCAGTCCGTTGGCGCGGATGGCGTCAATGACATTTCCCTTTGTTCCCAGACTTCCATCCTCCGTGGCAATATACACTCTGCCCCGGGCTTCCAGTTCATCCAGAAGAAAAGTCCGGCTGTCCCGGTATCCCAGGATGATCTGCTTTTCACAGTCCAGTTCCTTCGCCAGTTCCACCATGGGCGGGATGCCGATACCGCCGCCAATGAGGAACGCCCGCTTCTTTTCCAGCGGAAATCCGTTTCCCAGAGGCCCCAGCACAGCCAGGCTGTCTCCTGTCTTTTTCTTTGAAAACTCTTCCGTTCCCTTTCCCGCAATACGGTAAACCAGACGCAGGGCTCCGTTTTCCCTGTCAATTTCACAGATACTGATGGGACGGGGAAGCATCCTGCTTCTGTCCTCACAATAAAGGGAAATAAACTGCCCTGCCCTGGCACAGGCCGCAATCTGTTCTGTCTGAATCCATAAACTATATATATCGGGGGCAATCTCTTCCTGACGGAGGATCTTTGCCTGCTCTTTTACTTTCTCTGCCATTGAACTCCCCTTTCCTGCCGCCGGTTACTCTTTTTCCGGCAGATCTTTTTCCTGTCTGACATCTTTCCTGCGGATTGTTCCGCGATTATCTTCTGACGGCGCTGCTGATATCTTCAACCATATCCAGCACAGCCTGACGGGACGCATCCGCGAAATTCTCCGGTCCGAATTTCGCATAAGCTTCCTGCTTATAAGCCGCGATGATGCCCCTGGAAGAATTGACAATGGCTCCAAGGCCATCTTCATTAAAATAATGAACCAGATCCCCGCCTTTTCCTCCCTGGGCGCCGTAGCCCGGCACCAGAATAAAGCTCTTCGGCATTACCTTGCGCAGAACCTTTCCGATCTCCGGATATGTAGCTCCTACTACTGCTCCGATATAGCTGTAACCGTCTCCCATATGATCCCCGCCCCATGCGGCCACTTTCTCCGCCACATGCTCATAGAGAGGTTTTCCATCAATCAGCCTGTCCTGGAACTCTCCGCTGGAAGGGTTTGATGTCTTTACCAGAATAAACAGACCCTTTTTCTCCTCTTTGCATACATCCACAAAGGGTTTTATACCGTCCGTCCCCAGATAAGGATTCACAGTAGCAAAATCTTCATTAAATGTGGCAAAAGACCGGCTTCCCACCTGTACCTTCCCCAGATGTCCCGCTGCATATGCGGCAGAAGTGGATCCGATATCACCTCTCTTGATGTCTCCGATTACCACCAGATCCTTCTCATGGCAGTAATCCACTGTCTTCTGGAATACTTTCATTCCCTCGATCCCGAACTGCTCATACATGGCAATCTGGGGCTTTACCGCCGGGATCAGATCATAAACAGCGTCAATAATTCCCTTATTAAACTGCCAGACAGCATCCGCGGCTCCTTCCAGAGTCTCTCCGTGCTCCGCGAAAGATTTCTTTACAATCTGTTCCGGCACATAGGAAAGCATGGGATCCAGTCCCACAACAACAGGCGCATTGGTCTTTTTAATTTTTGCAATCAGTTTATTTATCATGTCAGTCTCCTTTTTGATATGAAACAATATCCCGTTCCGAATCACTCAGCATAAGCGATTTCCCCGTCTACAATCGTGGCTGTCACTTTTCCGGACAAAGTCTGTCCTGTAAAAGGAGTGTTCTTTCCCTTTGACCGGAAATCTGCCGGATCCACTGTCCATTCGCGGCGCGGGTCAAAAATCACCAGATCCGCGGGAGCCCCCTCTTCAATCACGCCTTTATTCAGCCCGAGGATCCCCGCCGGATGATAACTCATTTTTTCCGCCATCTGCATGATTGTCAGAAATCCCGGCTTTACCAGATAAGTATAGGTCAGCGCAGCCGCGGTTTCAAGCCCCACGATGCCAAAAGGAGCCTTCAGGATTCCCTGCTCTTTTTCTTCTTTTCCATGGGGCGCGTGATCTGTGGCAATCACATCCATCACATCTTCCGCCAGCCCCTTTTTCAGCGCCTCCACATCCGCAGCAGTGCGCAGGGGCGGATTCATCTTATAATTGGCGTCGTCTCCCGCGATCTCATCTGAGGTCATGGAAAAGTGATGGGGGCATACTTCCGCAGTCACATTTACCCCGTCGGCCTTCGCCATGCGCACCATCTTCACACTGTCCTCTGTGGAACAATGGCACAGGTGCAGACGGCATCCCGTCTCCTTCGCCAGAAGAATATCCCGGGCGACAATCACATCCTCCACCGCATTGGTAATCCCCGGCATTCCCAGGGAGGCAGACACCGGATCCGCATTTAAAACGCCTCCGTGTACCAGGTTAATATCCTCGCAGTGCGCCAGCACCGTCATCTTCTCTTCCGCCGCGATCTTCATGGCGTCGCGGTAAAGATCCGCATTCATAACTGATTTTCCGTCCTCGCTGAGGCAGATACATCCGGCAGCAGCCATTCCCCGGATATCAGAAAGTTCCTGCCCCTGCATTCCCTTCGTCACGGACCCCACCTGGATCACATGAGCTTTTGTCACCCTGGCAGCCTTTTCCTGCACATAGCGGATCACTTCCGGGCAGTCCGCCGCCGGTTTCGTATTAGGCATGGCCACAATTGTAGTAAAACCTCCATGCACCGCAGCGGCTCCTCCAGTCTCAATGTCCTCTTTATAAGTGAGTCCCGGATCCCGCAGATGCACATGCATATCAATAAATCCGGGCATACAATAAGCCCCGGCTGCATCTATCACATGGTCAGCTTCTGAAGAAAGAGCTTCCGCGATCCGGGCGATCACACCATCTTTCACCAGAATATCTGCCCGACGCTCCGACCGGTCGCCGGGGTTAACTACAATTCCGTTTTTAATAAGAAGCGTCATAGAGTTGTTTCCTTCCTTTATCTGCCAATATCAACGATCTGAAGCAGTTATCATTCTACCATTTTTCTTCTGGAAGGGCAACCAGAAATGCCATGACCTTTTCCCTGGCCATGGCACGTATTATTCACTCCGTTCCTCTGTTAAAATATAACCTTCACCGTAGTTCCTTTCCCAACCTCACTCTCCAGCTGGATCGTTGCATTATGGAGCTCTACAATATGCTTCACAATCGCCAGTCCCAGTCCGGTGCCGCCGGTCTCCCTGGAACGGCTTTTATCTACCCGGTAAAACCGTTCAAACACCCGCTCCTGCTGATCCTTCGGAATCCCGATACCGGTATCTGACACAGTCAGAATCGGCGCGTCATGTACCAGCCATACACTGACGGTTACCTGCGCGCCCTCGTTGCTGTAACGGATGGCGTTCTGGCAGAGATTGTCAATCAGTTCCGCGATCATACTCCGGTTTCCCCGGATCATACAGGGCTCCCCCATCAGATCGATCCGGATATTTTTTTTCGACGCATTCACTTTTAAGAGTTCCACACAGCTCTGCGCCGTCTCATAGAGATCCATCTCCTCCACCGCCGGCTGCTTATTGCTGTCCAGTTCTGACAACTGTATGATGTCGTTAATCAGTGTCACCAGCCGGTCCGCGTGACGGTGAATCTGCCGCGCAAACTGTGTCTCCTGTTCCTGATCCACCATATGATTTTCAATCAGCTCCGCATATCCGGAGATCGCCGTCAGCGGAGTTTTCAGTTCATGGGATACATTGGCCGTAAAATCCTGCCGGCTTCTGGCCGCCGCCAGAATATTTTCATGCTGGGCCCGGATAGTATTAACAAAGGGGATCAGTTCCCTGTACACCGGAACAACGGAGGAATCTTCCATATTATCTGCCAGCTGGGCAATCGGAGACAAAAGCTGTTTTGTCAGAACCCTGGCCAGTCCGGCGCAGATCAGCAGAATAATGACCACAAGCAGAATAATGGCCGGGAATACAGAAATAAACATGCTGAAAATATTTCTGGCATCCACAGAAACACGAAGCACTGTGCCATCCTCCAGAAGAACCGCGTAATAATAGGTGTTCATATCCATGGTGTCGGATTTCCGGACACTCTCACCCTCTCCGGTTTCAAAAGCCTCCCGGACTTCCGGCCGGTCACTGTGATTTTCCAGCTGTACCGCGCTATTGTCATTATCAAAGAGAACCGTTCCGTCACTGTCAATCCAGGTAACACGAAGCTCCTGCACATCCGCGAACAAAACTTCCAGCTCGGCGTCCATAGTCTCCGGCGTTGTTTCCGAAGAATATTCCTGCTGAAAAAAACCAGTGGCTTTCAGGACCTCAGCCTCTATATGCAGATCGCTGCGCACCTGCCGCTGGAACAATCCATAATAAATAAACGTCACGCTCAGCGTAGTGGCAATGACTGCAAGAATTGATATTCCGAGCAAACGCAAATTAATTTTCTGCTTCATTCTTATTCCTCAGCTTTCTGCTGCTCCATGATATCAGTCAATCACATATCCGACGTTCCGGACTGTACGGATACGGCTTCCTGCATCCCCCAGCTTCTGGCGGAGCGTCTTGATATGCATATCCACCGTGCGGGATTCCCCTTCAAATTCCACCCCCCATACCCGACGCATGATCGCCTCCCTGGAAAGAACAATACCGGGATTTGTCATCAGGTATCGGAGCAGTTCATATTCCTTAAATGTCAGTTCAAGCTGTTTCTCATCCACGAACACCAGATGACGCTCATGGTCAATCATAATATTGCCAAGCTGCAGCACTTTCGGCTCGCTGGTTTCCGTACGTCTGAGAAGAGCCTTTACCCTGGTAATCAGCTCCATAATCGAAAACGGCTTTTTTATATAATCATCCGCACCATCGTCCAGTCCGCGGATCATATCCATTTCGGTGGTTTTTGCCGTCACCATAATAACCGGCAGACGTTTTGTCGCCGGATTATTCCTGAGTTTTTTCAGAATATCGTAACCGTTTTCATCCGGAAGCATAATGTCCAGAAGAACCAGATCCGGCGTAATTTCATCCAGTTTTTTATAGAAATCCTTCGCTTTTTCAAAAGCACAGACCATATAATTGCTGTTTTTTAACGCAATAGTCTCAATCTCCCGTATACTGCTGTCGTCTTCCACAATATAAATTAATGCCATCTTTTTATCACCCGATTCTCCAGCTTTATATTCATAAATTTTTATTTTTATTATAATCCCGGAAAAGCTCTGACGCAAGCTGAAGAGCATTTTCCGGAAAATTCTGGTAAAATTAACAGGAGAAGTATTTATCCCGCTTAATTCAGGGATTCATGAATTCCATTAATGGAATAAATCACCCACTCCGCAATATTGGTGGCGTGATCACCGATCCGCTCAAAATATTTCGCTACCATCAGAAGATCCACTGCCACTTCCGCGCTGACAGTCTCTTTCTGGATCATCTCCACAAGGGCGTTTCTCGCATCCTCAAAAAGACCGTCAATTTCATCATCCTTTGCAATTACCTCTTCCGCCTGCTTCAGATCCCTGGCCACAAAAGCCTCAATACTGTTTACTACCATCAGCATACTTTCCGCGGCCATTTTCTTGATGATATCCATCTTCGGCAAATGCTCCTCGTCCGCCAGATGAATGGAGATCTCTGAAATATCCGCCGACTGGTCGCCAATCCGTTCCATATCCGTGATCATCTTCAGGGCGGCCGATATCAGACGAAGGTCTCTTGCCACCGGCTGCTGCTTCATCAGCAGCTTCATACACAGAGTCTCAATATCACGCTCCTGCTGATCGATCTCCTCATCATACTGCATATTCTTTCTGGCCTTTTCCACATCACGGTGCATCATTGCTTCAATGGCATGTTCAATCGCCTGCTCGATCATATGCCCCATGGTAATCAGCTGTCCATTTAAATCGTTTAACTGTCTGTCAAATTGATTTCTCATTTCCTGCTCCTGTTCCGTCTGAAAATCTTTTTATAAGCAATACAGTTTTGTCCATCAACCGAAACGTCCGGTGATGTAATCTTCTGTTCTCTTATCCCCGGGATTTGAGAATATCTTATCGGTATCTCCATACTCCACCAGATCTCCCAGAAGGAAGAACGCAGTCTGGTCCGATACACGGACCGCCTGCTGCATGTTATGCGTCACCATAACAATGGTATACTGGTTTTTCAATTCCATAACCAGATCCTCAATTTTCCCTGTGGAAATCGGATCCAGGGCAGAAGTAGACTCATCCATCAGCAGAACCTCCGGCTGTACGGCCAGGGCCCGCGCGATACAGATTCTCTGCTGCTGTCCGCCGGAAAGGGCCAGCGCAGATTTCTTCAGCTTATCCTTTACTTCATCCCAGATGGCGGCGCCTCTCAATGAAGATTCCACCAGTTCATCCAGCTTTGCCCTGGAATGGATGCCATGGGTTCTGGGTCCGAAAGCGACATTATCATAAATGCTCATAGGGAACGGATTCGCTTTCTGGAACACCATCCCCACACGCTTTCTCAGAAGGTTAATATCCATATCCCTGCTGTAAATATCATCCTCATCCAGAGCAATCAGTCCATCGATCCGGCACCCCTCTACCAGATCATTCATTCTGTTCAGTGATTTCAGCAGAGTGGACTTTCCGCAGCCGGAAGGTCCGATAAATGCCGTAATCTGATTTTCTTTAATATCAAGATTAATATTTTTTAACGCATGAAAATCACCATAGTGAAGATTCATGTCTTTAATCGTCATTTTATTTTTCACTGTTCTTCTTCCTCATTTATCCAGATCTGTTTCATCTGGAAGCTGATATTTCTTTACTGTCTCTTCATTTTTCCGGCAATCTTCGCGGAAAGCACATTGATTACCAGAACCATCGCCAGCAGAATAACCGCTGTCGCAAACGCCTGGTCTGTATGCAGTCCTTCCTGTGAAAGTACATACATATGTACAGCCAGGGTACGGCCGGAAGAAAGCAGATTTTCCGGAAGCTCCGCAACAGTACCTGCAGTATAAATCAGAGCCGCGGTCTCGCCCGCAATACGGCCGGTTGCCAGAATAACTCCGGAAAGAATCCCGGGGATTGCGCTGGGAAGCACAATTCTGAATACAGTACGCAGTTTTCCCGCGCCGAGTCCGAAGCTTCCCTCCCGATAACTTACGGGAACGGCCAGAAGCGCCTCCTCCGTGGTCCGGAGCACAGTAGGCAGTACCATAATCGCGACAGTCAGAATTCCCGCGATCAGGGAGTATGACATGTGACATGCCGTTACAAAAAACAGCATACCAAACAGACCATATACGATGGAAGGTATACCGGTCAGCGTCTCCGCCATCATCCGGATGATCATAACCAGTCTGTTTCCTTTTTTTGCGTATTCTGTCAGATAAACTGCCGAAAATACGCCGATCGGGACCGCAATCGCCAGCGCCACGCCAATCATAATCAGTGTATTAATAATAGACGGCAGCATGGAGCAATTATCGGATGTATAGTTCAGCGAAAACAACTCCGGACTCAGGTTCGGAATTCCCCTGACCAGAATATAAACAATCAGATAACCCAGCACTGCTATTGTAAATACCGCTGCGGCAATCACCAGAATTTTCAGGACAAGAGAACCTGCATAGATTTTTTTCTTTTTTACCTTTGCATTCATTATTCATGTTCTCCTTTCCCTTTGATAATGCTGAAGCATACATTAATAATCAGAATAAATACAAACAGAACCACGCCTGTCGCAATCAGCGCCTCTCTGTGAAGTCCTGTGGCGTACCCCATTTCCAGGACTACATTCGTTGTCAGAGTCCGGACGCCCTGAAGAATACCGCTGGGAATCCGGGGCTGGTTTCCCGCAATCATTACAACCGCCATGGTCTCTCCAATAGCACGGCCGATTCCCAGCACTACTCCGGCCAGAATACCGGATTTCGCCGCCGGAATCACGCATCGGAAAATGCTGGCTTCTTTTGTGGCTCCCAGCGCCTGGGCTCCCTCAAAATACGCCTCATCGACCGCACGGATGGAAGTCTCAGACACACCGATAATCGTCGGCAGGATCATGATTCCCAGGATAAAAGACGCCGTCAGAATACTCATTCCATTTCCGCCGAACCAGTTCCGGACCAGCGGAACAATCACCATCAGGCCAAAGAAACCATATACAACAGAGGGAATACCTGCCAGAAGCTCTGTCGCCGGTTTTACAATTTTATAAATCCTTTTCGGACAGTATCTTGCCAGGAATACAGCCGCAAAAATCCCCACAGGAACTCCCAGCAGAATCGCGCCTCCTGTGATATACAGGCTGCCGATAATCATGGGGAAGATACCGTACAGATCATTGCCGGGCTTCCAGGTAGTTCCGCCCAGGAATTTTCCCAGACCAATCTCTCTCATGGCGGGAATACCGTTGGCAAACAGGAAAATACAGATGCAGGCAACCGCCGCTATGGAAACACAGGCAACAATCAGAAAAATAATCTCAAATATTTTTTCTTTCCGTTTCATAAACTAACCTCTGATTAACCTTAACATGAAACTGTTCAGAATCCGCCGGAACCGGGGATTCTGAACAGCCGGGATATTTGTTCTCTTTCAATTATCCTGTGCCAGATTATTCTACATCAGCCCAGCTTGTAATCTCGCCGGTAAAAATCTTCTGTACCATGTCAGACGTAAGATTTGTAATCGGATTCTCCTGGTTTACGATCACAGCAATCCCATCAATGGCAATCTGGGTAGCTGTTACTCCAGTCTCATCATCATGGAGATCACGGGAAGCCATACCAATATCGCAGGATCCCTCTATCGCAGAAGTGATTCCTGTGGTCGAATCAGATGTCTGGATCTCAATTGTCGCGCCGGTATTTACCGCCTCATAAGCCTCTTTCAGCTTCTCCATTACCGGGGAAACGCTGGAAGAACCGGCTACAGTAACTGTTCCGGAAGCGCCGTTGCTTGTAAATGCTCCGCCCTCTCCGACACTGATATAACCATCTTCGGAAACAACTGCCTGACCCTCGTCACTCAGGATATAGTTGATAAAATCCTGAGCCACGTCGCTGATATCATCACCTGTTACAATATTAAACGGACGCGATACCTTGTATGTACCGGCAGATACATTATCTGTGGTAGCCTCAGCGCCGTCAATCTGAACTGCTTTTACTGTGTCATTCAGGGATCCGAGAGAACAGTAACCGATTGCATAAGGATCACCGGCTACAGTAGACATCATAACTTCAGTATTATTCGTAATAGTAGCTTCTACAGTAGTCATATCCTCTTTCTCGCCGCTCTCATTTTCCTGCTCAATACCGAACAGCTCAATGAACGCGCTTCGTGTACCGGATCCGTCCTCACGGGATAATACGTTGATGGCGGAAGATGTATCAAAATCACTTGTGGATTCTCCCGCATCATCCTCTGCCTCTGCTGTGCCGGATCCTTCATCCGAATCAGACGTACTATTTCCACATCCTGCCAGAGTCACAACGCCAACTGCCGCTACACAAAGAGTAAGTGCTAATACTTTTCTTAACTTCATTTTCTTTCTGTCTCCTTTTCGTCTCGCCTTTTTCAGGCTTCTCTTCGAAATCTTCTTCATTTCTACGTGCGCTATCTTATCAGCCTCATGTAAAAAACGAAACCCGGAGTTCGTAAAATGTTTGTAAAGATTTTATGTGCCGCTTTACATCTCTCTGTATTCAGCCTGTCCTTTTTTATCATCTATGTGAAGAGTAACGCCGGCCAGCAGTATCCCGCGTTTTTTCTGATTTTGTTCTTTTCTTTTTCTTTGATCTGGGTTATCATCTTAACATCAAAAGAAATGGAGGATAAAAAATGTCGAACAGGGAAATGATTCTGAAATTTTATGAAGAGGTATTCAATAACCGGGATCTCTCCAATCTGGACAAATATATGAAAGAAGATTATATCCAGCATAATCCGGCTGCAGAATCCGGCCGGGAGGGATTTATCCGCTTCTGCGACAAATTTCTTGCCATGAAGCCTCATATGGAAATCAGACACATTATCGAAGAAGGCGATCTGATCTGTGTCTTTTTCAAATGCACTATGCTGGCAAACGGAATGGAAAATAAAGTGTTCGACCTGTACCGTATAGAAGACGGCAGACTGGCCGAACACTGGGACTGTGTGGAACATGATATCGGGAAAATCACTCCCGTCCATAACAACGGACTTTTTTAATAGTCGATTTCCCCTTCCAGCATTTCAATCAACAGCGCCACAGAGCCGGGAATCCCATAGCTGGCGCTGTTAATAGTAATATCGTAATTTTCGCTTTTCCCCCATTCTTTTCCTGTAAAAAACCAGAAATTTCTCACGTGCTGCGCGTCGGAACGCTTCAGCATTCTGCGCACCTGCTTTTCCGGATGCTCCGGATACATTCTCATAATTCTCTCTACCCGCCTTTCAAAAGGAGCAGAAATAAATATATTTACATGAGGAATTCCTGCGTTTGTCAGCACTGCATCCGCGTACCGGCCCATGATTACAAAATTTTCCCGTTTTGCCAGATCCTCAATGAGACGGCTCTGGACAAAAAACAATGCATCCCGCTTAGGCAGGCCATGGTAACGCGCAAAATCTTCTTTCAGCTGTCTGAAAAACGGTTTTTCATCCTCGGAGAATGGTCTTCCTGTATATACGGGGCTTCCCTCTGTATTCTTCTTATCATACAGATAACTGACATCCCACACACTGTTTTTTCCCGCCTCCAGACGTTTCAGCAATTCTTTCAGAATCCCCTGGTCATAATAACTCAGACCCAGCTCGTTTGCCAGGGCAAATCCGATCTCAGTTCCGCCGGAACCGCGGGTTTTCCCAATGCAGATAATCTTTTTATCCTGATCGGAAAAACGCGTCTTCAGGGGCATGGAATTCAGCAGAGCCCGGGATTCATCCAGAATGTCAATTCTGGTGTACCGGTCAGCCTGTTCCCGGGTCAGCTTTGTAATCTCCGAAAACTCTTTCATCAGCTCTTCCTGGTCTTCGGAATTCTGTATGGTTTTGCTCATATTTCCGATCAGCGCCAGCTCATCCCGCAGAACATATGATCCCTTTTTTGATTCCAGAAGATCTATGATATACTGGATATTATTTTCTTTATCCCCGCTGTATACCCTTCCCAGAGAGGATCCAGTATCCACATAAACTCTTTTATCCAGATTATAAATCCGTTCCGCAAGATCACGCAGATCAATTGCATCCTTTTTTTCCATGTCACCCACCTCCTACAGAAAGAACAGCAGCATATCAATGATAAACACTGGAATCAGGAACCTTACAGACCACCACATATAGCCAAAGAAAGACGGCATACGCACACCATTCTCATCGGAGATCGTTTTTACCATAAAATTGGGCGCGTTTCCGATATAGGTATTGGCTCCCATGAATACAGCGCCGCAGGATATCGCCATCAGCATCTTCACCGGTATTATCCCTGCGGAAGTCGCCAGACCGGACGTAAAGCCCATTGCTCCGGCAGCAGTCAGGAATACCAGATAGGTAGGCGTATTGTCCAGGAAACTTGATAACGCGCCTGTCGTCCAGAAAATCTGGGCCGGACGGGTCAGTCCGAAACCGGAACCCATATTCTCCAGTATAATCAGGGCAGGTTCCATGGTGATAAATATACCAATGAATAAAATCGCAACTTCCCTGATCGCTCCCCAGGTAAAATGGTTCGAAATACGGATTTCCTTCTTTGTTGTGCGGAAAGACAGAAACGCTGCCGCCAGAATAATAATCACCTCAATCAGGGATGTCACCGGAAAGGACACATTTCCATATATATGGATGCCGATGACCTCCCCGGACGGATCCTGAAATACAGGCAGTCTGCCCAACACACCGCTCAATACTACCGCGAAGATAATCGCGGCGAGAAAAAACACATTATGAATTCCTCTGATATGGAATCTTGTCCGCCCGGAACTGATATCGGGTCTCATTCCGTCTGCCAGATCTTTTCTGTAAGCCTTTTTATCAATAAAATAAAAAGTCACCAGAAGAATTGCCATATTCACAAGCAGAATCGGAAACAGCCGGAAACTCCAGGCAAAAGGCACCCCTCTGGAAAATCCCATCAGCAGAGGAGGATCCCCGATCGGAGTCAGGCAGCCGCCGATATTAGATACCAGAAAAATAAAAAATACCATCACATGGGCCCGTCTTTTCCGCCAAGCATTCATTTTAATGATCGGACGCACAAACAGCATACTGGATCCTGTCGTTCCGATAAAGCTGGAAAGCAGCGTTCCCAGGATCAGTATAATGATATTGACCCGGGGGCAGCCAGCCAGATCTCCCTCCAGATTAATATTGCCCGCAACACAATACAGACCGAATAACAGGACAATGAAGGTAAAGTAATCATTAATCAGACACTCCAGCACCGTCTCTGCCGCCACATCTGTTCCGGACATAACTGTGAAGGGTATCACAAAAAGCAGCGACAGCACAATAATCACCAGCGGCTGGCGCTTCTCCCACCATTCTCCCGCCACAAGAGGAAGGATTGCAATGCACAGCAACACCCCCACAAAGGGCAGGCAGATCCACAGTGGCAAGGATGAAAAATCATAATTATTCATCTACGGACCTCCTGCGCAATCCGAAAGATTGCATTTGTATTTGTATTTTTATTTTATTCATCAGATTTACCGCAAAAAAAGGTGACTATGGCCACAGCCACCTTCTGACAACAATATATTTTACTGGAAAAAGGCAACACCAGACTCGAAAATCTTCATGTCCTGTTCGCCATAAATATTTATCGCAACACCATCGCCCCGGCGCTCAGAATGAGCCATCTTTCCAAGCACACGGCCATCGGGACTGGTAATTCCCTCGATTGCCATATAGGAACCATTCACATTCCACTCTTCGTCCATGGTCGGCATACCGTTTTCATTGACATACTGGGTGGCGACCTGCCCGTTGGCAATCAGCTTATCCAGCCACTCCTTCGGCGCTACAAACCGTCCCTCTCCATGAGAAGCCGGATTGGTGTAAATCTTTCCAGGTTCTGCCTGTGCCAGCCAGGGGGACTTATTGGTCACAACCTTCGTGTAAACCATCCTGGAAATGTGACGGCCGATGGTATTATACGTCAGTGTAGGAGAATCCGCGCTGCCGTCCCGGATCTGTCCATACGGAACCAGACCCAGTTTGATCAGCGCCTGGAAACCATTGCAGATTCCCAGCGCCAGACCATCTCTCTCATTTAAAAGACGCTCTACTGCTTCTTTTATCCTGGCGTTGCGGAAAGCAGTCGCAAAAAACTTGGCGCTTCCTTCCGGTTCATCACCTGCGGAGAACCCGCCGGGGAACATAATGATCTGGGCCTGGTCGATGGCTTTTACAAACACATCCACAGAATCCCGGATATCCTCCGCTGTCAGGTTCCGGAATACTCTTGTAACCACATTCGCGCCTGCCCGCTCAAAAGCCTTTGCAGAATCATACTCACAGTTGGTTCCTGGGAACACGGGGATAAATACCGTGGGCTTCGCCACTTTATTTTTGCAGATATAAATTTCTTTCGTGTCATAAAGCTTCAGAGGCAGCTCAGAAGTATCCTCTGTCGCTCTGGTAGGGAATACCTTCTCCAGAGTTCCCGTCCATGCGGCCAGCGCCTCATCCATGGAAATACGCATATCGCCATAGCGGAACTCCGGTTCCTCCAGAACAGAACCAATCACTGTCACGTTCGCCGCCTCTGCCGCCTCTGCCACTGCTGCCTTCACAGCGTCCACATCCTCAGGGGATGTCTCTGCCACCAGATTACCGAATCCAGGCGCAAAAGCCTCCTCCGGATTCAGACAGCCCCGGATGGACACACCCAGTTTATTTCCAAATGCCATCTTGCTGACTGCCGCCGCAAGTCCCCTGGCGTCCAGGGCGTAAACAGAAACCAGTTTTTTCTGCCGGATCAGATTATAAACTGCATCATACAGTTTCATGATCTTCTCATAGTCCGGCAGATCATAAGCATCTTTATCAACCCTGAAGAGCATCAGCTTATTTCCGGCTTTCTTCAGTTCCGGCGTGATAATATCCTGCTCTTTCGCCACATCCACTGCGAAAGAAACCAGTGTAGGCGGCACATCAATATCATTAAAGGTTCCGGACATGGAATCCTTTCCTCCGATGGAAGGCAGGCCAAATCCCATCTGCGCGCTGTAAGCGCCCAGCAGAGCCGCGAAAGGCTGGCTCCAGCGGGAAGGCTCCCCGCTCATTCTGCGGAAATACTCCTGGAACGTAAAGCGGATCTTCTTATAATCACCGCCTGCCGCCACAATCCTGGAAACAGACTCCAGAACCGCGTAAGCCGCTCCGTGATAAGGACTCCAGCTGGACAGATAGGGATCGAAACCGTAACTCATCATGGTCACCGCGTCACACTTTCCGGTCATCACGGGCACCTTCGCCACCATGGACTGTGTCTCTGTCAGCTGATACTTTCCGCCGTAGGGCATATATACACTGCCTGCGCCGATGGAGCCGTCAAACATCTCCACCAGTCCCTTCTGGGAACAGACATTCAGATCCTTCAGGGTATCCAGCCATGCCGCTTTCACATCATTCTTTTCCAGGTCAGCGGCCACCGTCTCCAGCGCAATATGATTCAGATAGCTGTCCTCCCTGGAAGGAATCTCAACTGCAACGCTGGTCTCCTGATGCGCGCCGTTGGTGTTCAGGAATGCACGGGACAGATTTACAATCTCTTTTCCGCGCCATACCAGAACCAGACGGGGATCCTCTGTGACAACAGCCACAGGAACCGCCTCCAGATTCTCCTCTGCCGCATAAGCCAGGAACTGATCCACATTTTCCGGAGCAATCACAACCGCCATACGCTCCTGGGACTCGGAAATCGCGATCTCCGTTCCGTCCAGTCCGGCGTATTTCCTGGGCACCTTGTCCAGCTCCACCCGCAGGCCGTCCGCCAGCTCGCCGATGGCAACGGAAACGCCGCCCGCGCCGAAATCGTTACATTTTTTAATAATATAGGCAACCTCTTCCCGGCGGAACAGTCTCTGGATCTTCCGCTCCGTGGGCGGATTCCCCTTCTGTACCTCCGCGCCGCAGGTATCAATGGAAGAAGTCGTATGGGCTTTGGATGATCCGGTAGCGCCGCCGCATCCGTCACGGCCGGTACGGCCTCCCAGCAGAATAATGACATCTCCCGGATCCGAAGTCAGACGCTGTACCGCACGGCGGGGAGCCGCACCAAGAACCGCTCCGATCTCCATACGTTTTGCTACATAATCGGGATGATAAATCTCTTTTACCAGACCGGTCGCGAGACCGATCTGGTTTCCATAGGAGCTGTACCCATCCGCCGCAGAGCGCACGATCTTCTTCTGCGGCAGCTTGCCCGGCAGAGTATCTTTCACAGATTTTGTAGGATCCGCCGCTCCGGTAACACGCATAGCCTGATAAACATAGGTACGTCCGGAAAGCGGGTCGCGGATCGCTCCGCCCAGACAGGTGGCCGCTCCGCCGAAGGGCTCGATCTCTGTGGGATGGTTGTGGGTCTCGTTTTTGAAATTGATCAGCCACTCCTCCTCTTTGCCATCCACCTCCAGAGGAACAACAATGGAACAGGCGTTGATCTCATCAGACTCCTCCTGATCCTGCAGCTTACCCTCTTTTTTCAGCTTCTTCATCGCCATCAGGGCAAGATCCATCAGGCAGACAAACTTATCCGGTCTGTCTTTGTAGAGTTCTGCGAAATTCTCCTTATACTGCTGCCAGGACTTCTGAATGGGCTCCAGATAATCGCCCTCCCCGAAGGTAACCTCCTTCAGTTCTGTGGAAAAGGTGGTATGACGGCAGTGATCGGACCAGTAGGTATCCAGCACGCGGATCTCTGTCATGGTGGGATCTCTGTGCTCCTCCCCCGCAAAATAGTTCTGGATATGAAGGAAATCCTTAAAGGTCATGGCAAGTCCCAGGGAATCATAAAGTTCCCTTAAAGGAGTCTCCTCCATGGAAGTAAATCCGTCAAATACAATGACATCCGCAGGCTCCGCAAACTCCTGCACCAGAGTCTCCGGCTTCTCCAGATCAGTCTCACGGGAATCCACCGGATTGATACAGTGATGCTTAATGGCTTCCAGCTGCTCCTCCGTAATATCTCCTTCGATCACATAGGTGGTGGCCGTGCGGATCACCGGCTTCTCCTCCTCGTCCAGCAGCTTCACACACTGTTCCGCGGAATCTGCCCTCTGGTCAAACTGGCCAGGCAGAAACTCCACGCTGAAGGTCTTTCCTCCCTTCAGGTCAAAACTCTCCTCATAAACATCGTCCACCGGCGGCTCGGAAAACACGCTGACAAGCGCTTTCTGAAAAGTTTCATCCGAGACATTTTCCACATCATAACGGATCAGCTCACGAACCTTTGTCACTCCGGAAATGCCGAGATAACTCCTGATCTCAGCCTTCAGTTCCTTTGCCTTTACCGCATAAGCTTCTTTTTTCTCTACATAAACTCTGCGTACATTGCTCATTGGGATCCCTCCATCTTTTTTATGATTATCCTTTTTCTGTTTTTTATTACCGTCTGCTTCACGCACACAGAATACTTTTTCAGAATCCTTCTGTACTTCCAGTATATAAGATGCAGATAGATTAGTGAAATTAATATATTTAATCCATTTTATTAGCGATTCTAATTATTAGTATTGACTTTCGCTTCCCGCAAAGGTTATACTTGTATTACATTTTACACGTACCCTGGAATACCCGCAACCTTTATTTTCGTCTCATCAGATCTGCATCCGGATTACTTACTGTTCACAGTACACCTTCGGGAGAATATTCATGGACATTAATTATGAATTATACAAAGTATTTTACTATGTTGCCACAACCTTAAGTTTTTCAGAGGCCAGCCGGCACCTGTTTATTTCCCAGTCCGCAGTCAGTCAGTCCATCAAAGCCCTGGAAAAAAAGCTGGGCCAGCCGCTTTTTTTCCGGAGCACAAAAAAAGTAAAGCTGACTCCTGCCGGAGAGCTTCTGTTAAAACATGTAGAACCGGCAATCCATCTGATCGGTCATGGGGAAGCGCAGCTTATGGAAAGCCGGAGTCTGGGCCTGGGACAGCTCCATATCGGGGCAAGCGACACCATCTGCCGTTATTTTCTGGTTCCCTATCTCAGAGAATTTCACAAAAAGTATCCCACAGTTCCCATCAAGGTAACCAACGCCACCTCGCTGGCCTGTGTGGATCTGCTGGAACAGGGAAAAGTAGACATGATTGTGACTAACTCGCCCAATCCCCGTCTGAATCAGTCCTATATTGACAAAACCGTAGCGGAATTCCACGATGTATTTATCGCCAACCCGGACTATTTTCCTTTTACAGAAAAAGAAATCCGCCTGCATGAGCTGACGGATTATCCTCTGATTGTATTAGAGCGCAACTGTACCACCACGGAATTCCTGCGCCATCTTTTTCTGCAGCATCACCTGGAACTGATGCCCGCTATCGAGCTTTCCAGCAACGATCTGCTGATTGATCTGGCCCGGATCGGCCTGGGAATCGCTTTTGTGCCCGATTACTGTGTGCGGAATGCTTCCGATGACCTGACGGTTCTGCGGATCAGAGAGTCCATGCCCGCCCGGCAGATGACAGCCTGCGTCAACCCCTCCATGCCGGTCAACGAATCCACACGGAATTTTCTGGAACTGCTGCCAATCGTGTAGGATTCAGGGATCTTACAGACTGTCCATCCCCATATATACCGTATCCCCCCTGTTTTACCCGGATTTTTTACAAACCCTTTTTACTCTGCACTGTCCGGCGTTCTTCTTCCGCGCCAGCATGACAATCGCACGCACACCGCCCACAATAACAATCGCGCCGATCATTGTTTCCCAGAACAACGGTTGATTCGCGTACCAGCGGACAAATAGATTCTTAGATACTGTAACTGTATCATGAAATACATACATATCATTTGTACTGAAATCATCCGAACCGGTATCTGTCACATTACCGGCCCGGTCGGTGGCGATCAGCCGCACAGTCTGTGCTTCGCTGTTCTCGGTGAGAATAAAACTGTCGGAGTAACTAAATGTATTTTCTCCGAATTCTGTCACAGCTTCAACCGACTCTCCGTTTACCAGAATTTCTACAGAGGCAAGACCTCCCACATCCACAATAGTGTATCCTACATCTACAGACCGGGCATTCACGATGTCCTCCTCCAGATTTTTAATATTGCGGATTTCCGGGCAGGTAGTATCCACGGTAAATGACATTGTATCCAGAATCGGATTACCTTCTGAATCTGTGGAATTATCCGGCACACTTGAGGATTCATTCACTCCCGAATCTGCCGCTTCATATTTCGACGTCAGCGAAATCCGATAGACACCATCCTCTTTGAAATTTGAAGTTCCGATGGTATACTCATATTCATACCAGCCGCCGGTATCTGCCGGAATTTCAGAATTAATGTTTACCGGATTTGCCGTATAATCGGCATCAATGGATTCTCCGTCCCGGGTGATCAGAATATCTGCAGATCCATCCAGCAGTTGTTCCGCGCTGTACTCCGTTATAACAAGATCCTCCGTCACCGCCGTATCATTACTTCCGCTAACCGTTATGTACTGTCCGCCGTCTTTAATCAGAAAGGCAAGATATTCGCTGTATTCATAGACAGATCCGAAACGATTGATTGTAAAAGTCACGGTCTCTGTTTCTTCATTCCCGGCCAGATCTGTCAGGCGGACAGTCAGCGTATAGATACCGTCGTTTTCTACAATCCGATCAAACGTATCGCAGACACAGGAGCCCCCCTGTCCATTTTCAGTAATCGCATTGACAAACTGGGCCGTAACATCTTCGTCCCGCTCACCCTTTCCTGTGCGCAAAAGTGTAATCTCGCAGGAAGCGTAATTAATATCATTGAAAGAAATCGCCGGTATAACATCTTCTGTATATGCCTTTCCATTCTCCACTCCTCCAATCACCGGCTTTTCAATCGTCTGGTCAATCACAAAGTCCTTTGCAGCAACGCTTTCGCCGTAACTCGCCTCATTGCTTTCATTTCCCGCCAGATCCGTCATTGTCACTTCAAAGGTATACTCTCCGTCATTTACCCAGGAAACCGTCGCTGTGTGAACATCACCGCTGCTGCTCCAGGATACGGACGGAACCGCAACAGAGCTTTCTCCCAGAGACGCTGTCTGTATAAACACAACACGGCTCACATCAAAATTATGCTCTGTCACAACAACAGTCGCTGTACGGGGCGCTGAAAAATATCTGCCGTTGACCGCATTGTTATTGTTGTAGCTTACTGAAATCGCCGGCAAAGTTTTGTCAATCGTGAATTCAGTCGGCGCCGCACTGTCTCCATATCCGGGATCTGAGCTTACATTTCCTGCAGGATCTGTATACTGTATATCAAAGGTATAATCCCCATCGGAAGCATAGGTAAGCGTCGCGGTCCATCTGGTGTCATCGCCATTACCCGTTCCTTCTGTTTTCGTCCAGGAACTGAGCGATGGAATCTCTCCTTCTGTGTTTGTGATATGCATACGGACATCCTCCGGATCAAAATTGCGTTCTGTCACAACAATGGTTGCCGTCCGGCTGCGATTGAAATATGTACTGCTGTCTGCGCTGTTATTGTCATATGACACATCAATCACCGGAGCTGTAATATCAATCTTTATAGAAATATTTTTATCTGAAGAATTTAAGGCATTATCCTCTGCATAAACTTCTATTACCACATCATTGCTGTTGTTCTGTGCGCAGTCCACTGTAATCATTCCACTCCAGCTCTGCTGCAGTTCTGCCTGGGACGGATCGGTGTTCTCAAACTGGTATAAGGTTCCCGACTGTGTCACAGTTCCCATATTGAGTACCCGGTATGTGACAGTCTTCAGTCCCGAGTAAGTTCCACCGTTCATCGGATCTGTTACTGAAATCTCCACATCCACATTACTGTTATAAAATCCATTCGCCGGCTGGATGGGATTGATCGTAATTCCCGGCGCCAGCGCCTCTATATCCGGTCTGGCATGATCCACAATCAGACCGTTCGTACTGAGATAACTGTAATTTCCGGCCCGGTCTGTAATCTTAATATAGACAACAAACTGCCCGTCCTGCGAAATCTCCAGATTCCCAAATGGCTGCCACGCCGTCACTGCATCCAGCTGCTCTGCTGTCAGAAGTATTGTCCCGTCTGCCGCCGGGACGCTGACTTTGTAATATTCCACAGAAGCAATCGGGGAAGTTGCGTCATCCTGTGTTCCGGAAACAGTGATTTTATCCCCCGACCAGAACCCGAAAGTAAGATTGTCTCTCAATGTGTTCCATTCTTCCTCTCTTCCCTCCGAAGAAACTGCTTTTACTGTACCGGCCGGAGCCGTTGTATCAATTGTAAATCTGAACGGAGCCACAAGGGCGCCATTCTCCACACCGGTCGTTACCCTGCTTTCCAGATCATCAATATTTTCGGTATTTGTGTTGTTTCCCGCCTCGTCCGTATAACTGACAGACCAGCTGTATTCTGCATCCTTCAAAAATTCTATTGTCGCAGTATGCACCGCGGCATCCGGATCCCCGTCATTTTCTTCTGAAAACCAGCCGCTGATCCTGTATGCATCGGGAACGCCGTCTCCGTCACTATCGGAAACATCATTGCCTTTGGCGTCTACAGCCTTAATTACAATACCCGCTGTAGCAGCATCCTCCTTAAAATGACCTGTCCGCTCTGTAATCTTCAGAACTGCGGTACGCCCTGCGGAGAAATATACGCTGTCATCATCAGCATACTCATACCCATCGCCATTATCAAAAGTAATATCAAATACCGGATCTGCGATATCAATATCCAGCATAAGAATACTTTCATTTTCATTGCCCGCATTATCTGCAGTTTTCACATGCAGCGCCACATTGCTGCTGTTATTTAACTCTTTATCTACTTCAATGATACCTTCCCAGCTTTCCTTCAATTCATCTGATGCCGGATGCGTTCCTTTCAGGATTTCCGGCTCAGTATTGGTCTGGGTATCAGAATTCCAGTCTGTGATCGTCAGTGTTCCGGCACTGAAGCTCCCGCGGTTGTCATCCCCTTCTTCTGTCCCTTCGCCCGGGTCGCGGACATAATCAAAGGAATACAGAGTAGCCCCCTGGGTTTTCCTGCCGTCGCTTTCCACCCAGTATTCAATTGTTTTTATGCCGGAATAAGATTCTGTATCCTCTGTAACTTTAATTCCCACAGGAATAACATCCTCTCCGGAATCTTCATCCGGAGCCGCGCCATAAATTCTGTAAATCTGTCCATTGCTTTCACTCTCCGCGGCAAAACCATTTTCATCCGACGGCGTCAAAGTAATCCTGCTGGCAGTCTGATCAAAAATATAACCGTCAGAACTGATATAAGTATAATTACCTGCAGCGTCTGTAATCTTCAGATAAACAGTAAACTGTTCATCTTTGTCTATACTGAAATCCTCATATGGTCCGAATTCCGCTTCCCTCAGTTCCTCTTCCGTCAAAGCGGAGGATGCAGAAGTTTTATAATACTCTGTAATTACCGGACTTATATCATCATGAGATGTGGCAGTTATATTAACTTTCTGATTGTTGTATAAGCCAAAGGTAAGGACTTTGAGCAGCTTGTCCCAGATATTATTGTTTATTGTAACTGTCCCGGTGGGAATTTCGGTATCCAGAGTAAATGTAAACGGAGCAACAATATTTTCATTCACAGAGGAATCATTATCTGTATCAAATAAATCTCCCGCCTTATTTTCATATCTGAAGGACCACGTATAGTTTGCATTCTTTAAAAACGATACTGTGGCTTCATGCGTATCCCCCGATGAACGCCATTCACTGATCCTGCAGGCTCCTTCTATTTCATTGCCATTTCCATCCACAGCTGTCACACAGATCCCATCCGCTGCAGCTTCTGTATCAAAAACTTCCGCCCTGTCAATAATTGTAATTACAGCCTGCCGGGTTTCCATGGGAAAATACCCTCTGCCGTCAATCGTCTGGTAACATTCTGAATTTCCGTTCATAGAAATTTCCACCGTCATACAATTTACAGGAAGATTCTCTGTTCTCGCGGTACTGGCATTGCCGGCGCGATCTGTCGTTCTGACCCATACACAGACATAGTCGCTGTTATTCTGACTGACATTAACCTCAACGGGGATCTTATAAGTATCTTCGGACAGGAACATATCAACATCTATTTCCCCCTGCTGCGTTTTCTGTTCTTCACTCACTTCTTCGTATAAAGTATTCTGATCAATCTCTGTTTCCGTAATAAAATATTCTATTCCCGCAACTCCGGAATCATCTTCCACATCCGCCAGAGAAACATTTACCTGAAAGTTCCCTGTATAATATTTATTTTCATCTTTCTCTTCCGGGACAAGATGAATCACGGGCGCTTCCCTGTCAATGATAATTACCAGGGGATCCTCTCCGGTAATCCCGTCCACATCATGCCACATCGCCGCGGCCTCTCCCTCCGCCTGATACCACAATTGAATTTTCGAAATAACAGTCCTGTCAGAGGAAAGAATAACAGACTGCGGATTTTCTTCACTGGAAATCACCTTCCCATCTTCATCAATCAAACGCATTCTTTCCTGTTCTGTCGTGAAAACAACATCCGGTTCGTTTCCAAAAATATATGTTTTATCAGTTACTCTGACTGCATCATCTGCATTAAAAAAGGATTTTAAATCATCACTTCCTTCTGTATCATAAAGTCCGGTTTCCGTAAAATCCACATGGATCTGCTGCTCTTCCGTTACATGGGAAACAGTAAATGTCACAACTCCGTTTTCATCTGCAATAAAATCTGTTACCGCCGTTCCGTTTACCAGTATAGAACCGGCCGAATAGCCGGAATCAGGCGTCACTGTGACGTCATAAGAAGTACCGTAATCCACAAGACTGGCGGTCGATGTGACAGAACCGTTTTCATTACAGGACACTGTTACAGTAAATACCTGCATAAACGAAACTGTTATTTTTACATTATCTGTCACCTGGATTGTTGTCTGGAACTGACTGCCATTCTCCGGAACAGTCTGTTCATCCTCTCCGATGATTACGGAAGAAATCCGATATCCTTCATCTGCCTGTACAAACACTTCCACATCAGAATTTTCATCCACAGTGAGCGCAGAAACCGCCTGTCCGTTCAGAGTAACCCGACCGCCCTCCCCGGCGGTCGCTGATACAGTATAACTGTCAGAATGCCCTTCTGCTGCTGCCGTAACCCGCGCTGTTGTAACCGGAATCATCGTTACCATCATCAGAACCGCTGACATCAGTGCCAGCAGCCTTCTGGCAGATTTCATCTTTCTACCCATCTTATTCATACTCCTTTTCATTTTTTATCCGTAAATTCCTCTGTCCAGAACCATTTTTACTGAACCGGAAAATACACTCCCGCCTTAAGCCGCTCTGTCGTTTCCTCTTCTCTGAGAAGTTCTGAAGCCTGCATATCCGGAATAATTTTTTCATTTCCCGTCAGAAACTCTGTCCGCTCAGCTTCTTCTCCCTCTGTCCGGTTTTCTGTAAGAATTCCAGTTCCCGCTTCAGCTTCCGGCTTTCCAGGCATTTCTCCGGAATTTCCGCGATAAATCTTATTTCCTGCTTTTTTATTTGTTTCCCTCATTGTTTCGATTGATCTTTTTGCATTTTTCCCCGACAGATCGCCAATCACCGATGAAATTTTAAAAAAGAACCAGAAAAATACCGCCGCCGCCAGACTGATACCTGCTATGATAAATGCAACAACAGATAAAAGCGATAAGGTATCTGCCATCCCTGTTTACCTCCTTCCAGGGC
>CAYLWI010000019.1:0-26955 GCA_964387345.1 uncultured Eubacterium sp.
GATTAAACTTTTCAGAATCTTTCAAGGTTATTTCACTGTTCAGTTATCAAGGTTCCCTGCTGCCGCCCCTTTTGCGACAGCCATAATAATCTATCACATCCGGAAGCGTTTGTCAACAGCTTTTTTGATTTATTTTTTATTTTCTTTCGAAGATAAAAAATAGCGGAGAAGGAGGGATTTGAACCCTCGCGCCGCTGTTAACGACCTGCACCCTTTCCAGGGGTGTCCCTTCGGCCAGCTTGGGTACTTCTCCGAATAATATAAATATATAAGATCATCGACATTGCAGTCGATAACGGAGAGAGTGGGATTCGAACCCACGCGCCCTTGCGGACAAACGGTTTTCAAGACCGCCTCGTTATGACCACTTCGATATCTCTCCAATTTTACACGCTTTTCGCCAGCGCAAGAGAAATTATACAATACAATCCTTATTTATGTCAACAACTAAATTTCATTTTTTTACAGTTTATCAGGCTTCATTAAAACTTCCGCCAGTACCAGATCTTCCGGGGTTGTGATTTTAATATTCTGATATGACGCCCGGAACAGCTTTACCGGGGTCTTCATCATCTTTTCAACCACCATGGCGTCATCTGTGACTCCCTCATATTCTTTCTCCGCAAATAACTTCCGATATGCTTCCAGAATCAGTTCACAGGAGAACGCCTGCGGAGTCTGGATCTGCCACAAGGCGCTGCGCAGAGGCGTCGCTTTCACATACTGCTCTTTATCCGCGATCTTAATCGTATCCTTTACAGGCATACCTGCCACTGCCGTGCCGGACTCCTCTGCCGTCTCCCTGGCTCTTTCCAGAATTTCTTTCGTGAGAAACGGCCGGGCTCCATCATGAATATAAACATAATCCGCTCCCTCCGCTTGGCACAGTCCCCGGTACACGGAATCATATCTCTGCGCTCCTCCGGAAACAATTTTACAGACTTTTTCCAGATGAAACCTTTCCACAATTTCTCTTCTGCAGAATTCCTGCCATCCTTCTCCGGTTACCAGAATGATTTCATCCACAAAGCTGTCTTCAAATGCTTTCAGAGAATAATATAACACTGGTTTTCCCTTCAATTCCAGATACTGCTTTGGTATATCGCTTTTCATTCTTGAGCCTGTTCCCGCAGCCAGAACAACCGCCGTATGCCGCTTTTTCATATTTCCGCCACTCCTTCTGCCGCAAAACATCTTCCGGCTCCCTTTCCCGGAAAATCCTCATAAAATATCGTCCCTGCATTGCCATATCCGCGCCCTGCGTTCACCGCTCTCCCAGTCTGAGATTCGGTATGGCGTTCAGATCCAGTCCATGGCGGGTTCCGGCCAGATATTCATAGTAAGCCGCCGCGCCGATCATGGCAGCATTATCCGTACACAAAACCGGGGAGGGATAATAAAAGCTCACCCCTCTTTTGCCACAGGCCTCCTTCATGCTTTCCCGGAGTACGCCATTGGAGGCTACGCCTCCTGCAATCGCAAACTTTTTTACCCCGTACTCTTCCAGTGCATGCATGGAGTGCGCCACCAGCACATCCACCACAGCCTTCTGAAAGGACGCCGCTATGTCTCCGGGTACAATTTCAATCTGTTTCATTCTGCATCCATTGATATAATTAAGAACAGCAGATTTTACGCCGCTAAAACTGAAATCATAAGGATTGTCCGCAATCTTCGCCTGGGGAAAGGGAATTGCTTCCGGATTTCCCTGCCGCGACGCCTTTTCGATTTTGGGCCCGCCCGGATAGCCGAGTCCGATCGCGCGGGCTACTTTGTCAAAGGCTTCCCCCGCCGCATCGTCCCGCGTCCTCCCCAGAATTTCATACTTCCCATAATCTGTCACTTTTACAAGATGCGTATGTCCTCCGGAAACTACCAGGCATAAAAATGGCGGCTCCAGATCTTTGTTTTCTATATAATTGGCGCTGATATGCCCTTCAATATGATGAACCCCCACCAGCGGGATCTTCGCCGCATAACTGATCGCCTTGGCCTCCGCGACGCCTACCAGCAGGGCGCCTACCAGCCCCGGCCCATAAGTAACCCCGATGGCGTCCAGATCCCCCAGGGTAACTCCGGCCTGTGAAAGAGCTTCCTCAATAACCTGATTAATCTTTTCAATATGTTTTCTGGATGCAATCTCGGGCACCACGCCCCCATACAGGGTATGAAGCGCGATCTGGGATGAAATTATATTGGAGAGTACTTCTCTTCCATTTTTCACTACTGCAGCCGCAGTCTCATCACAGGAGCTCTCAATCGCAAGAATCAGAACATCTTCTTTCATTTTCTCTTTTTCCTCCCATTGCCGCTATTCGTCCGGAAAATCAAGTTCCACCGACTTCAGATCCTCTCCCAGAGAGGCCCGGGGGAAAATCTTTTTCACGTCCTTCATGTACAGATCTCCCCGGATCAGGGAGGGACTGAAGTGAGTCAGCCACATCCGGGCAGGATCCGCCTTTGCCGCCAGCTTCGCCGCCTCATAAAAAGTCATATGCTTATACTGACGGGCTTTGGCCTCCTTATCCTTCTCCGCGTACATTCCCTCACAGATGAAAAGGTCTGCCGCCTCCGCCTGTTTCGCAATGACAGGCGCCGGCCTCGTATCCGTACAATAAGTCACCTTTATGCCCTTCCGCGGAGGGCCGAGAACCATATCCGGAGTCAGCGTCCGCCCATCCTCCTCTATGGTCTCCCCTTTCTGCAGATGGCTCCAGTATTTCTGGGGAATCTGCGCAGCCCTGGCACGATCCACATCAAATCTTCCCGCCCTCTCAATTTCCAGAGTATAACCATAGCAGACCACATTATGCTGGACACGGAAGGCATGGATTTTATATCCCTTTACCTCCAGCGTCTCCTCTTTTTCCTGCAGCTCATGGAATACTATTTCAAAGGGCAGCTCGGGGGCAATAATACGCAGAGAATTTACCACCCGCTCCAGCCCTCTGGGACCGGTCATCAGAAGCGGTTCGGTACGTTCCGCATTCCCCATGGTCAGCAGAAGTCCGGGCAGGCCGCTGATATGATCCGCATGATAATGAGTAAAACAGATGACATCTATGGAATGAAAGCTCCATCCCTTTTCCTTGATAGCCACCTGTGTTCCTTCGCCGCAGTCAATCAGCAGATTGCTTCCATTATAACGGGTCATCAGAGCCGTCAGTTTCCGGTAGGGCAGGGGCATCATTCCTCCCGTCCCTAAAAGACAAACATCTAACATTCAAATAATTCCGTCCTTTCCACACGCTCCGGCGGAATCCGGAATGACTGCGTCCACCTGTCCATGCACGCTTCACAAATATCCGCCGCCTGGGTAATCCCATCCTTCCGGGAAAAATATCCCCAGCTTTTTCTTAAATGGAAGTATTCTTCCATATCGTTTCCTATCGTAATACAGATTTCTTTCCCGCAGCAATTACAAAACAGCCGATTATCCCTCTGCATAGTCTCCTCCCGCGCGTCAGATCCCGACCCGCATAAGTATGGCGTCCTCCACCGGTTCTCTGTAAAAATTCTTCCGCAGCCCGCAGGCCTCAAATCCGGCTTTGCCATACAGTCTCCGGGCTGCCTCATTGGAAACCCGCACTTCCAGGAAAATCTGCCTGATCCCCTGGAGAGAAGCAAGCTCCTTCATCCTCTCCACCAGAAGGAATCCTACACCCTGTCCGCGGAACTCCCCGGCCACCGCGACATTGGTAATCTCCCCCTCGTCAAAGGAGCCGTACAGCCCGATATATCCTGCAATCATTCCTTCTTTTCCGACAGCAGCAAGAAAGATATTCTGCCGTCCCGGAAGAGCATCTTCAAATCCCTTTTCACTCCAGGGCTCGGAAAATGATTCCCGCTCCAGCGCCGCCACCGCCGGAATATCCTCCCGGACCATAGGGCGGATCCGGATTCCCTGGATCCCCTGCCCCGGCGTCACATTTTCATTGATTCTGTTCATCCTGTCTTCTTCCATTTTCTGAAATACCGATCTGTCCTTCTTCCCGGCGCTCCGCTTCCAGCCGCGCCTTCCGTTCCCGTTCCGCCTGGGATACCCGCAGATAGTCCGGCCGGTGCTCCGCCGCGGTTTCCAGTTTCCCTGCTTTTGCGTACTGCAATCCCAGCCAGGCCACGGAACCGGCTCTCTGTTTATTCATATGGGCCGGCGCAAACAGAAACCCGGCCTTGCAGTTTTCTTCTATATAGGAACGGAATACCGGCACGCCGTCGCCAAGGAACACTACAGGCTGTCCGATTTCATTTATCTGCCCGATAATCTCATCGATCCCTGTCGCGCACTGCTCCCGTATCACCTGCAGCTGACCGTTCTCAAAACAGTAAATACCAGTATATGTCTGGTTTCTTCTGGCGTCCATCAGAGGACAGACCAGCTCCTCACAGCCCCAGAGATTACAGGCAAGAGCATCCACTGTGGGAATGTGAATCAGCGGTCTGCCCAGAGCCAGCCCCAGTCCCTTTGCCGTTGCTGATCCGATCCTGAGTCCGGTAAAGGAACCCGGACCCGCGGAGACCGCAATGGCGTCTATAGTATCCAGATCCAGTTCCATCATTCCGGCCACCTCGTCCAGCATAGGAAGCAGAGTCTGGGAATGTGTTTTCTTATAGTTAATGGTATATTCCCCCAGCAGATTGTCATCCTCCACCACAGCTATGCCGGCTACAAGCCCGGAGCTGTCCAGCGCAAGTATCTTCATTGGCGACGCACCTCCCCGATGGTAATTACCCGGTAGTCAAATCCCTTTTCAGGATCCTTCTCTATCCGGATCTGGCGGTAACTCTCCGGCAGAATCTCTTCAATCAGATCAGCCCATTCTATCATGGTGATCCCGTCCCCATAAAAGTAATCCTCATATCCAATCTCTTCCATCTCTTCAATATCCCCGATCCGGTATACATCGAAATGGCAGAAAGGAAGCCTCCCCCCGTCATACACCTGTACAATCGTAAACGTCGGGCTGCTGACCGGCTCTGTGATCCCAAGCCCGTCAGCCACTCCCTGGGTAAATACGGTTTTTCCCACACCCAGATCTCCGATCAGGGTAAACACATCTCCGGGTCCGGCTTCCCGGCCTATCTTTTGTCCCAGGGCGAATGTTTCTTCCGGTGAAAACGTTTCTATCCGCATGTTATTGTTATCCTTTTCTATACTAACATCCTCTTTCTGTCTGATTTACTTCACTTAGTGTAACACATTTTCGCCATATTGTCTTTTTTTTATTTCAGTGTTACAATAAAGTCTTGTAAATAATATAGCAGATAATTACGAGGTATTATATTATGTTCGATCCCAACGAAAACCCTTTTGGCGATCCGCCAGATCAGTTTAACCGGCCTCCCAGGAGGGCGGCCTCCCCCATGGCTCTTGCGGCAGTATTCTGCGCCGTTCTGGGGATTCTGACTGTCTTTACCGGATTCCTTTCTCTGTTTTTCGGAAGTCTGGCAGTACTGCTTGCTTTCCTTTCCAAAGGGGATCATCCAAAAGCAGAACGGCCTGCATTATACGCCTTCCGGGCGGGAATTGCCGCCATTGTAATCAGCGCTGTTCTGATTGCCGCCAGTTTTACCATTGTCTTCCGCCAGTACGGCAGTTTTGAAAATTTTTACAATTCTTATCTGTATACCATAGAACAGTATTACGGAGAAGATACGGAGGACAGCGCGCTCCCCGATCAGACAACCCAGGATGACATGACGGCTCTGTAAACCATATAAAGGATGATTATTACTATGCATAGAACAATTAAAGAACTGAAAATCAGCGCCCGCGGCAGTCTGCTGGGGCATTATAAAATTGTGATCACAACGCTGATTTTTTCTGTGATCATTGTATCACTGATCAATATGCCCTTCAACCAGATGACCCGGCAGGGTATCGCTTATCAGGTTCCGCCCCGGATTGTGTTAGGCGCGGCAGGCTCCCTCCTTGTATCCCTTTTATCTTCCCTGCTGAATATCGGCATTGCGCAGATTCATCTGAAAATTGCGCGCAGACAGGAAACAGGCTTCCCCGACATATTTTACGCGTTCCAGAACCGTCCCGACAGGTTTCTGGGCTATAACGCCCTGATCCTGATGGTCTCAGTAGTCTGTGTGCTTCCCGGTATCATCCTTGCCATGATATCTGTTTTACTTCCTCCTGCCGGCGGATCCATGATTCTTATTCTGTTTCTGGCAGGCGCGGCCCTCTGCATTGCCGGCTGCATTATAATGTTCATACTGCTGCTCGGATGGGCGCTGACGCCGTATCTTCTGCTGGACCAGCCAGATCTGCGTGTCATGGAGGCCCTGAAGCAGAGCCGCCGCCTGATGCATGGCGGCAAAGCGCGGCTTCTGGGTCTGATATTATCTTTCCTGGGTTGGATTTTGTTCTCTGTCCTGTCTTTCGGACTGGGACTTCTCTGGATCACGCCTTATATGACCCAGACCTGTACCTGGTTTTATCTGGATCGTCTTCCCGGGACATCAGCAGAATAGAATTTTACCATTTACCAGCATAGAAAAAGCATCCTGGTCATCAGCACTCTGATTTCCGGGATGCCTTTTTATTAATCCACCGTTTTCCTGATCCATTTTACTCTGGATAAAGAAACTTCATGCAGATGGCAGAACCATCCGCACAGAGTTTTCCGTAATCCGGTTTTACTTCACCCGGATGCACTGCAGCACATGATCCAGCTTTCCTGCCGCCGCTTCATATGCGTACTCATCCATTTCTTCGGTTACAAAAGCAGCTTCTCCGGAAACGCCTTCAACAGTTACATAAGAGACAGAACCAAAAGCAGCCTCTATGGCGGCATGATCCGCTGTCGTCCGGACAAAAAACCTGCTGGAGAGCTTTTTATGATCCGCCAGTTCCAGCTTTTCCCGATCCCACTGGATTGTAATATGTTTTCCTTTATGACGCACGATATCCACCACATCGGCCACCACCGCGCTGGCAGTCGGAAGCTTGCCTGCGCCGCTGCCGTAAAACATGGAGTCGCCCAGCATATTTCCCTTTACAAAAATCGCGTTAAATACGCCGTTTACACTGTACAGGGGACTGCTGCTCTCCAGCATGAAAGGCGCGACCATGGCGCAGTAACTTCCATCCTTTCTGCAGCTGAAACCGAGAAGCTTGATACTTCTTCCCAGCGCTCTGGCATACTTAATATCTGTCGCGGTAATCTTTGTAATGCCTTCTGTATAAATATCCTCGAAATCCACCTGCCGGCCGGCTGCCAGGGATGTCAGAATGGCAATCTTTCTGCAGGCGTCATACCCTTCAATATCCGCCGTGGGATCCGCCTCCGCGTAACCCTTCTGCTGGGCGTCCTTCAGCACATCATCAAACTCGGATCCCATTTCAGACATCTCGGTCATCATATAGTTTGTCGTACCATTCAGGATACCGGAAATCTCCTCAATCACATCTGCCGTCAGACAGGAATTCAGAGGACGGATAATCGGAATACCGCCGCCCACACTGGCCTCAAACAGACAATTCAGATTCTTTTCCTTTGCCAGGGCAATCAGCTCTGCCCCGTGCTTTGCAATCAGCGCCTTGTTGGAAGTCGCAAAGCTCTTCCCTGTAAGCAGCGCTTCTTTTGCAAACGTAAAGGCAGGTTCCACGCCGCCCATGGCCTCTACTACAACGCTGATCTCCGGATCATTTTTAATAATATCATAATCATGAACGATCTTATCCTCATTCGGATCTCCCGGGAAATCACGGAGATCCAGAATGTATTTAATGGAAATCTCCTCTCCGGCTTTTTTCATAAGGACATCCCTGTTCTTCTCTACTACTTCTGCCACGCCGGAACCGATTGTTCCATAGCCTAAAACTGCAATTTTAACCATTGGTTCTACTCCCTCGCTAATATTTTCAGATAATGAATTCCCTGCTGCTGCTCTATGGTCCCAACCATCTGGGATATATCTCCTGTATCGCTCAGCACCTCTACGCTCAGTGTGAGAGAAGCAATTCCATTCACCGGTATACTCTGATGAATCGTCAGAATATTTGCGCGGTAATCCGCTACAATCCGGAGCACCAGAGACAAAAGCCCGGGCTCATCATCCAGCTGCACCACCATGGTAATGGTGCGCCCCTTTGCATTGTCATGAAACGGGAAGATATCATCTTTGTATTTATAAAAAGAACTGCGGCTGATTCCTACTGCTTCCGTAGCGTCCTGGACAGAAGCCGCTTTCCCCGAATCAATCAGACGCTTGGCTTCCACCACCTTCAGCAGCACTTCCGGAACCGCCTTCTGCTTTAAAACAAAATATTTTGTCTTCTCAGCCATTTCCCGCCTCCTGTGTTTTTCCACGAGATACACTTGTTCTCACAGCAAAGATATATTAACACAAACAAACTGCAATGGCAACCCCCTTCTTTTTCCCATTCCCCTCTTTATACTTTACGCCCCGGACACCGGATGTCTGAGGCGCAAAAGCAGTACCTATTCTTCTTTTTTATTCTGGGATAAAGTCAGCCATTTCAGATAGGAATTGATAAAAGGATCCAGATTCCCATCCATCACGCTGTCCACATTTCCGGTTTCGTAATTTGTTCTGAGATCTTTCACCATCTTGTAAGGCTGCATTACATAAGAACGGATCTGGTTCCCCCAGCCGATCTCTGTCACATCTCCGCGGATATCAGCCGCCTTTTCCGCATTCTCCTGCTGCTTCAGCAGATACAGCTTTGCCTTCAGCATCTGCATGGCCTTATCCTTGTTCATATGCTGGGAACGCTCATTCTGGCACTGCACCACAATTCCGGTCGGCAGATGGGTAATCCGGATCGCCGACGACGTCTTGTTAATGTGCTGTCCGCCTGCCCCGCTGGAACGGTAGGTGTCCACGCGGATATCATCGTCATTGATTTCCACATCCAGATCTTCCTCAATTTCGGGCATCACATCACAGGACGCAAAAGAAGTCTGGCGTTTTCCCGCCGCGTTAAAAGGTGAGATTCTCACCAGACGGTGAATTCCCTTCTCTGACTTCAGATATCCATAAGCATTATCTCCATTCACCTGGAAGGTTACCGACTTAATTCCCGCCTCTTCGCCATCCAGAGAATCCAGAACTTCCAGGTCATAGCCTTTCGCGGCAGCCCATCGGGTATACATGCGGTAAAGCATGCTGACCCAGTCGCAGGCCTCTGTACCGCCCGCCCCCGCATGCAGGGTAACGATGGCATTATTCCTGTCATATTCTCCCGATAAAAGAGTCTTCATCCGGATCCCTTCGAAGGTCTGTTCAAACTCCTCCAGCATCTGCCGGATCTCCGGAATCAGGGAAAGATCATTTTCCTCATCCCCCATTTCCAGCATAACCTCAATGTCATCCATCTGGGAAACCAGATTATTGTAAGTCTCCACATCATCCTTTTTGCTTTTCAGCTCTTTCATCAGCTGCTGGGAACGCTCCGGATCATTCCAGAAATCCGGCGCTTCCATTTCCCGCTCTAACTCCTGAATCCTCTGCTCTTTATTCGCCAGGTTAAAGTGAATCCCTTACTTCCTGGAGCGGGTGTCTGTAACTGTTCAACATTGTTTTAAACTGGTCTAATTCAACCACAGTGCTCACCTCTTTCTCTTTTTATTGCCATTACCGTAAGCTCTCCCACAGCAATGGTTTATTCTTCTACGTGTCCCCCGGCTTTAATTACCTCAATCACCCGGTTCACATATTTCTCACAGAGATCCTCAGTCTCTGCTTCAACCATAACGCGGATTAACGGTTCCGTACCGCTTTCCCGGACAAGAATCCGCCCGGTATCTCCCAGCTTTTCGGCCACATCATTCACCGCGGCCTGCACCCGGGGATCGTTCTGCGCCTCCGGCTTACTTTTTACCCTTACATTCTTCAGCACCTGGGGATAAATCTTCACCGGCTCTGCCAGCTTTGACAAAGGCATTTTCTTTCCGAGGATTACCTCCATCAGCTTAATAGACGTCAGTATTCCATCACCGGTTGTTGCATATTTGCTGAAAATAATATGCCCCGACTGCTCTCCGCCGATACGGTGTCCGTTTTTCTGCATATTTTCATAAACGTATTTATCCCCGACTGCAGTCTTTTCATAACCTATGCCGGCTTCATCAAAAGCCTTATACAGACCGAAATTGGACATTACCGTAGTAACAACGGTATTATTGAGAAGCTTTCCTCTCTCTTTCATATATCTGCCGTAGATGTACAGAATCAGATCGCCATTCACCACATCTCCATTTTCATCTACCGCAATACAACGGTCCGCATCTCCGTCATAGGCGAATCCCACATCCAGATGCTTTTCCTTCACAAGCTGCCGGAGCGCCCCGATATGAGTAGAGCCCGCATCCTTATTGATATTAAGCCCATTGGGCTCCGCGTTAATTACATAAGTCTTCGCGCCCAGAGCGTCAAAAACATTTTTCGCAATCATCCAGGCGCTTCCATTGGCGCAGTCCAGTCCCACCCGCATATCCCGGTAAGAGTGGGTTGCCAGGGAAATCAGATACCCTACATACCGGTTTCTTCCTGCAAAATAATCCACCGTGCATCCAATCTTATCTCTGGTGGCAAAGGGGATCTCCTCCATCTCCTCCCCAAACAGATTCACATGGCCGTCAATATAATCTTCAATATAGGAAATCGTGTTCTCATCCATCTTTTCTCCCCGGCCGTTAATCAGCTTGATGCCGTTGTCATAGTAGGGATTATGGCTGGCGGAGATCATAATTCCACAGTCAAAGTTCTCTGTCCTCACCACATATGATACAGAAGGCGTCGTGGTTACATGCAGCAGATACGCGTCTGCGCCGGAAGCTGTCAGACCGGCCACCAGCGAGTACTCAAACATATAGCTGGACCGCCGGGTATCCTTTCCAATCACAATTCTTGCCCTGCTGCCTGTCAGCTGATAATAATACCAGCCCAGAAAACGGCCAACCTTATATGCGTGCTCTACAGTCAGCGTCTTATTCGCTTCTCCACGGAAACCATCTGTTCCAAAATATCTTCCCATCCAGATCACCTCTTTCCCAAATCACAGCAAATTTTCCAACTGGGATAATAAATCCTCTGCACACTCATCCATTGTGCCTTTGCTGGTATCAATTACAATATCCGGATGTTCGGGGACTTCATAGGGGCTGCTGACCCCCGTGAAGTTCGCCAGTTCACCGCTCCGGGCTTTCTTATAAAGCCCCTTCACGTCCCGCCGCTCGCATTCCTCAAGAGGCGTGCTCACATATACTTCGATAAAAGCTTCGCCGATAATCTCCCTGGCGCTTCTCCGGTCCCGGACAAAAGGAGAAATAAAGGAAGTCAGTACAATCAGCCCCGCGTCATTCATCAGTTTTGCGACTTCCGCGATCCGGCGGATGTTTTCAATCCGGTCATTTTCCCGGAATCCGAGATTCTTATTCAGCCCCATCCGGATATTATCCCCGTCCAGAAGCATAGTGTGATGTCCCATGGCAACCAGCCGCTTCTCCAGTTCATTTGCCAGACTGGACTTCCCGGCGCCGGAAAGTCCGGTAAACCAGATGGTCTTTGCCTTCTGCCCCAGCTGACGTTCCCGGAACTCTCTGGTCACATCCATATTGTGCCAGGTCAGATTATCACTGCGGTTCAGGGCATACTCCACCACGCCGCAGGCCGACGTCATATGGGAAATCCGGTCAATCAGGATCAGACTTCCCAGGGCATTATTTTTCTCAAACTTGTCAAAAACAATTTTAGAAGCTACAGAAATCTCACAGCGGGCAATTTCATTTTTATAGATTGCGTCCGCGTAAACCTCTTCGCCGGTATTCACATCAATCTTATATTCGATGCTCATAATGGTTGCCGGGACGCGCTGGGTGCCGATTTTCAGCAGATAATTTTTACCTTCTAACAACTTTATGTCGTCCATCCAGAGAATAGTCGCCGCAAACATGGAGCTGACGCTGATCTCTGTATTTTCAGTCAGCACACATCCCCGGGAAACATCGATCTCAGAGTCAAGCTGGATGGTAACTGCATGACCGGAAGAACTGCTCTGCACATTATCAGAACCCTGGTATATAGATTTTACCACCGCGCTTTCTCCGCTGGGCAGAACAGTAACCGTATCTCCCACTGAAACACTTCCGCTCTCGATCTGTCCCTGAAATCCCCGGAATGTCCTGTTCGGACGGCAGACACGCTGCACCGGCATCGTAAAACCTGTCTCGGCAGGATTTTCTTTTACATCAATATTCTCCAGATATTCCAGCAGCGGAACCCCTTTATACCAGGGCATACTGGCAGACCTCCGGGTAATATTATCTCCTTCCGTTGCTGAAACCGGAATCATCTCGGCAGTTTTATACTCAAACTCCGCCAGAAGCACACGGATATCCTTTTTTATCTTCTCATACTTCCGCTGCTCGTAATTAATCAGATCCATTTTATTTATAGCAAACACAAAATGCTTAATTCCCATCAGAGAACAGATCCTGGTATGTCTCCTGGTCTGGGTCAGCACTCCCTGGCTGGCGTCCACCAGGATCACCGCCAGATCCGCGAAAGAAGCTCCCACAGCCATGTTTCTGGTATATTCTTCATGACCCGGGGTATCCGCGACAATAAAAGAACGGTGATCTGTAGTGAAGTAACGATAGGCCACGTCAATGGTAATCCCCTGCTCCCGCTCTGCCACCAGACCATCCAGAAGCAGACTGTAATCAATCGCGCCTTCTCTGGATCCCACTTTGGAATCCAGTTCCAGAGCACGTTCCTGATCCGCGAATAACAGCTTCGCGTCATAGAGCATGTGTCCGATCAGCGTAGACTTTCCATCATCCACACTGCCACAGGTAATAAACTTCAATAACTCCATTAGAAATAGCCCTCCCTTTTCCGCTTCTCCATGCTGGCGGCGCCGCCATCCTTATCAATCACACGACTGGTCCGCTCAGAAGATACCGCGCTGAGCGTTTCCTGTATGATCTTATCCAGGGTATCCGCGTCAGACTCAATTCCTCCGGTTAACGGATAACATCCCAGAGTACGGAAACGGACTTTCTTCCTCACAGGCTTTTCACCGGGGCGGAGACGCATTCTGTCGTCATCGACCATAATCAGATTGCCATCCCGCTCCACCACCGGGCGGACTGCCGCAAAATAAAGAGGTACTATTTCTATGCTTTCCCTTTTGATATACTGCCAGATATCTGCCTCTGTCCAGTTGGAAATAGGGAACACCCGTATGCTCTCCCCTTTATTAATCTCCGTATTGAACAGTTTCCACATTTCGGGGCGCTGATTTTTAGGATCCCAGGCATGCTCCGCGTTCCGGAAAGAAAAAATCCTTTCTTTTGCCCGGCTCTTTTCTTCATCACGGCGTCCTCCTCCGAAAGCCGCGGTAAAACCGTACTTATTCAGAGCCTGCTTTAAGGCCTGTGTCTTCATTATATCTGTATAGGACGCTCCATGATCAAAGGGATTAATCCCCTGGCGCACGCCTTCTTCATTAATATATTCCAGCATTTCAATGCCGTATTTTTCTGCGATCCTGTCACGAAACTCTATCATTTCCCTGAATTTCCAGGTGGTATTAACATGAAGGAACGGAAAAGGCGGTTTCTCCGGATAAAATGCTTTCAACGCAAGATGCAGCATGACAGAAGAATCCTTTCCAATAGAATAGAGCATAACCGGCTTTTCACATTCTGCCGCGACCTCGCGCATAATGTATATCGCTTCTGCTTCTAATTCATCTAAATGGTCCATATCTTATGTCCTTTCTCCAATATTTCTATATTGTATATATCAGACGGGAAACAGCCTATTCTCCCAGGCCGTTACGAATCAGATGAATCACTGCCTCCAGAGCTTCCACCTCATCCTCGCCCTCGCATATGAATTCTACTTCATCTCCCGTTTTAATGCAACACCCAAGTACCGCAAGCAGACTTTTCGCATTGGCTGCCTTGCTGCCTTTCCGGAGCGTAATTTTTGATTTATACTTTCCTGCTGTATCACACAATCTGCCTGCGGGACGCAGATGTAATCCCGTAGGATTTATTATAGTTACCTTCTCTCTTACCATGTAACTACTGTGCCTCCAAACTATTCGTATCTGTTGTGCTGCTCCCCTGTGTCCCGGAAGCAGTACTGTTTGTAATTGTTACAGAAACCGACCCGCTGGACGTATCTTCATATTCTCCGTCGAGCTGCACTTCCACATTGAAAGTTCCTGCCTGAAGATCTGAAACATCTATTGTGCCCGTCAGGTCCTCTCCGCTGATCTGGCTCAGTTCCTCCTGATAACCGGTGATATGCATAATCACTGTCTGGCTGTTAAACTGAATTCCCAGGCCGTCCGCCAGATTATTCACTGTTATATTATCTACCGGAACCTCCACATCTATGGTTGACTGCGCTTCAATGGTAATCTGAACAGTTATTTCATCCGGCTGTCCCTCCGCAAGAGTGACGTCCTCCGGCAGATATTCCTCCAGCCGGATCACTGCCGTGACACTGGAAGTCACTCCCGCAATATCCAGCTCCGACGCGGAAATCTGCAGCTCGTCCATGGCAGACAACACCTCGGGATCACCTTCCAGTTCTACAGATGTGACGTCGCTGCTCACTTCTGTATACCGGTAACCTTCCTCCGGTTCGCCAGTCACCTCAAATTCCAGAGAAACTGTTTTCCTCATCTGCACTCTTGCTGTAACTGTCGTCTCTGTCTGATCCAGCGTCAGCCGGTCCTGGGAAACCTCGTCTCCGGAGGAATCCACCAGAACGATCTGTTCCACAGACGCGACGTCCTGCGCCGCGCCGCTGACATCAATGGTAACCTGCGCTCCTTCAATCTGCTCCACCACAGATTCAGGACCCGATACCGTAACAGACTCCACAGAGGATACGACCCGATCCACAAAACAGCCTTCTGCCAGGTCGCCTTCTGTCTCCACATCTATACTGAAAGTTTCTGTAAGCAGATTTTCCACATTGACAATCATAAAAGAGGTCCGCAGCGAAATTTCCAGCTGATTGCTGTAGGAATTTGCCGTAATCGTAATCGGAACCATTGTCATGGTCGCGTCAATATTTTCCATATTCGCCGTCACAGTAAAATCAGATTCACTTAAATTCTCTACGATTGATCTGGGACCCGAAACCACAAAAGAAATGGTGTCTGTATCCTCAAGAACTTCATAGGTCTTTCCCATTTCCGTCAGATATTCTGCATTTGTAACCTGGACCGGCATGGAAAAAGTAACAGACTTATCCGGGTCCTCCGCATTTACAATTACCAGCCAGAGGACAATTGCCAATACCGCGCCCAACACTTTCAGGCCAAAATTATTTGTGACCAGCTTTGTTAGCTTTCGCAGCATTCTTCATCTTCCTCCTTATTTTCTTTATCAGCGAATCTGTCTCCCCATTTACTTTTGCGGCAAATCTCAGCTTACTCTGCAGGAACTCCGCGTCCACATTACGATATAATGTGCCCTCGACTGCCAGAGATACCGATCCGGTCTCCTCGGAAACCACAATCGTCATGGAGTCGCTGACCTCGCTGATTCCTACGGCGGCCCTGTGCCGCGTTCCCAGATCTTTACTTAATTCCATATTGTCAGACAGGGGAAGATAGCAGGTGGCTGCGACAATCCGATCTCCGCGCACAATAACAGCGCCATCATGCAATGGCGTGTTGTGCTCAAAAATATTAATTAACAGCTGGCTGGAAATCAGGGAATCCAACGAAATACCTGTCCGGATATATTCATTCAACTGTACCTTTCTCTCTATCACAATCAGGGCTCCGGTTTTTGCCTTGCCCATTTCATAGCAGCCTTTTATGAGTTCAGAAATCGTCTTCTCCGTAAAACGCATGCTTCCTCTGCTGAAATCGACACTGAACAAAGCGCTCAGAAAATTTTTCCGGCCCAGACGCTCCAGCGCTCCCCGCAGCTCCGGATGAAATATAATAATCAGCGCAATTACAGCAATGTTTGCCAGCTTTCCCGCCAGCCATAAGATAGTTGTCATCTGAAAGATCGCAGCAAACAACAGGAAAACCAGGACTACCAGCAGCCCCTTAAACAACGCCCACGCCCGGGTACTTTTCAGCCAGGACAGGATATGATAAAGGACAAAAGCGATGATAATAATCTCTACCACATCTCCCACGCGCAGCTTCGGAATATTCAGCCAGTAAAAATATTTATCTATTACCGAATAAAGACTAGCCGCAACCGCTCTCATTCCCATCACTTCCTTCCATTTGTTCTTTATTCTGCACAGGAAAAATTATTTTTGCGCGTCATCCTCCTGAAATTCTTTCATTACCTGCTCTTCCAGGGTTCCCTCCGGCTCCTGCGGAGCTGCCGCGCCTTTGTTTCTCTTCTTTTTCCCACGGGTATTTTTAGAATTGATTTTTTTGATCTGCTTATCCTCTGCGGGAACATACGACTTCGGCACAGCCTTTACATAGTAATAATACTCATCATCTTCAAACTGTACATGCTCTACCCTGGAATAATCCAGGCTGTGGGTCATAAAATTAACCGCCAGGGAGATCAGCAGGGAAATCACGCAGCCAACAATGACCCGGAGTATCATCTGCATATTCCCGAACGTAATCTCACCTGCACAGATAACTCCCATCTGTACGACACTTCCGACTACTACGGCAATCATGCGGGAATGGTCTACCGCCAGCTTTCTGACACAATAGACCACAATCGCGGCGGCAGCAAAAGCCCCCAGATATAAATACATCTCCCGGTCTGTCAGAAGCTCTGTCGCCGCCATGGTGAGTATGCTTTTCGATGAAGACTCATTCGCCGGCAGAAACATGGCTGAATTTTCCTGGACATTTTTCAGAATAAAATATACAACTTCTCCACTTATCACAGAAATCACAGTGTAAGGCTCGCTGAGCAGCCCGCAGACCACAGGCATAGTATAGGGCACTCCGATTACGCCGGCAAGCGGAGTCAGCATGGTATACAGACCTTTCCTGCTGGTAAATCTCAGATACAGGCAGAATAATACAACAAATATCAGCGCTGTGACGAGACACAGTTCCGATGACAACGCATAGAACTGCAGCAGAATAAGCACCGCGCCGAAAAACAGCATCAGCCCTGCCGGAAGAAAAGAACTGAGCAGAGCCAGAATCAGGGCAATGGGATAATCAGACAAGGCTTCCATATATCCTGTTGTAGAATTAATCAGTGAAAATGATACATAGGCAATGACAAAACGGACCGCCGCCATCACATAGACTTCAAAACGCCCGACAAACTGAAAAAAGCGTTCTTTCATTTTTAATAACTGAACCATAGTTCCTCCTGCCCGAAACAGTCTTATTCGTCCTCCTTCTCCTCAGATACGTAAGATCGATCCAGACGTTTCAGATATTTGAGATATAAATACTTCCGTTTTCTGTATTTCTTATACCGGGCTGACGCAACCACGCCGCAGATCACCAGATAAAACACCATAAAAGCCGCATATCCCAGAAGCGCTTTCCCGGCAAACTCCTCATAATGCGCATCCGCGAAAAATTCGTTTAAATCATCCCACAAAAAACAAAGCCACAGAAGCAGCAGGGCAGCATAACAGACTGTACCCATAAAGAATCCCTTCAGGATCTGCACGATTACATAGTCCACCTTCCGATATGAACAAACCGCCACTATGTTTTTCCCCATGTCAGACTCCATCATTGCCAGATGGGACATCTGACGCACTCTGTTCTGATTGATCATAAACTGCACCTATCATACTTCATTTTTATATTTTCCTCAGTATAACATAAAAAAGCAGGATAGGAAAGAGGTTTTATTCACTGGCCGGAAGGCGACAGGATGACAACAGATGCGCAGGACACATTATCCCCCGATCGCCACAGTTGCCACAAACACTCTGCACCTTCCGGCGCTTTTCAGGCATGCGGCGGCAGCATCCACGGTACTTCCTGTGGTATAAATATCGTCCACAAGGAGAATATTCGTTCCCGGCGCAATCGCCTTCTGCACCTTAAAAGCTCCATGAAGATTCCTCCTGCGCTCCTGCCCTGTCATTAACTTCAGAGGAGCCGTCTTTCTGGTACGGATCAGCAGGCTCTCTTCCACCGGAATACCGGTACATCGCCCCAGCTCCCGGGCAAGAAGGGCCGCCTGGTTGTAGCCGCGCTCCCGTTTCCGCGAAGGGTGAAGGGGCACTGGCACAATGAGGGCGACATTCATCTGACGGATCCACCTTCCCAGCCGCTCCGCCATCTCCTTCCCATAAACGTCCGCGTATTCCCGTTTATTACTATATTTCAGCCGGTACAGGGAGCTGCGGATACCGCCCTGGTAAGAGAACAGGGAGCGTCCGGCGTCAAAGCTATGCTTTTTTCTCCTGCAGTCCGGACAATACTCATCCCGCACATCCGTCAGAGGCTTACCGCACTTCATACAATACTCATCCCGGACCGGAACGATTTTTTTCCTGCATGGCCCGCAGATCCCCGATGAAGATATCTTATCACACACCGGGCACCTTGGCGGATAAATATAATCCAGCATTTTTTTAATTTTCAAATAACTTCTCCTCTTTTCCCTGCAAATCCTTCTGCCTTTCCGTTACCTCTTACAATTCCTCCAGCCGGTCTTTTAATCCGCTGTAACGCTTCTGCTCATTCGCATTACCTGTCATCTGGTAAAAGACATTTTCATCCCCGACAATCGTGACGCACTTCCGCGCCCTGGTCACTGCTGTATACAGAAGATTTCTGTTCATCAGCATCCTCGGGCCGGAAAGAAGAGGAATCACCACCGCCGGATATTCACTTCCCTGCGCTTTATGTATGGTAATGGCATATGCCAGTTCCAGTTCATCCAGCTGCTTAAAAGGATATTCCACCCGCTTTCCCTCGTCATATTCCACGGTCAGGGTTTCCGCAGCAGGATTAATTTCCTTCACAATCCCCATGTCTCCATTAAAAATCCCCAGCCCCTGTTCCACCGGGATTCCGTAACGGCTTAGTATCTGCCATTCTGCCTGATAATTGTTCTTCGTCTGCATGACCTTGTCGCCGACACGGAACACCTCCTCTCCCTGTTCCCATTCCGGTTTGTCCGGCGCCGGAGGATTCAGATACTGCTGCAGAATAGTATTCAGACGTTCTACTCCCAGCAGGCCTTTCCTCATGGGAGCAAGCACCTGGATCTCAGAAGGACGGGCATCCACATACCGCGGCAGCTTCTGCTGTATGAGCCGGATACATATACTGATAATCACATTGGCATCATACCGTTTCAGGAAAAAGAAATCTCTGCTCTTATTATCCAGAACCACTTTCTCCCCCCGGTTAATTTTATGGGCGTTGACTACAATATCACTCTCGGAGGCCTGCCGGAATATATGATTCAGCCGCACCACATTACAGGCATGGGAATCTATAATATCCTTCAGGACACTCCCCGGCCCCACACTGGGAAGCTGATTCACATCTCCTGCCAGAATCAGACGGGTTCCCGCCACCACCGCTTTCAGCAGGGAATACATAAGACCGATATCCACCATGGAAACCTCATCAACGATAATCACATCTGTCTCCAGCGGATTTTGTTCATTCCGCTCAAATCCCGCATGTTCTTCCATGCCGCCGGACACTTCCAGCATCCGGTGAATTGTTTTGGCCTCATAACCCGTTGTCTCGCTCATTCTCCTGGCCGCACGGCCTGTGGGCGCCGCCAGGCAGATCTCCATTCCCTCAGATTCAAAATACCGGATAATCGCATTGATCGTAGTTGTCTTTCCGGTTCCCGGTCCTCCGGTAATCACCAGAAGTCCATTGCGCACACATTCTTTTACCGCAATCCTCTGTAATTCATCCAGATTAATATCCAGATTCTTTTCAATCTGGCAGATCCTGCGCTCCATCTCAGTCCCGGAAACATCATACTTTACATTCAGTTCCCGGAGCATAACCGCAACATTCGTTTCCATATAATAATAAGCGGCCGCATAAATCTGCATCTCATCCACGGTCTGTTTCATCACCAGCTTTTTATCAATGGCCATGTCCATATAATGTTTTTCTACCGCCGCTTCCTCTACGCCAAGCAGCTCACAGGCCCGCGCCGTCAGAACCGGCCGGGGCAGATAAGTATGTCCCTCCTGGGCGGCCTGCTGAAGGACATAGACAATCCCGCTGCGGATCCGGAAGTCGGAATCACAGTGAATTCCAATCCGGCGGGCAATTTCATCCGCTGTTTTAAATCCGACGCCATCCACATCTTCCGCCAGCTTATATGGGTTTTCCTGCAGAATCCGGTAGGTATCTATCCCGTAAGCTGTATATATTTTCACCGCCAGCGTCAGGGAAATACCATAATTCTGCAGATACATCATTGCCTGCCGAAGCTCCCTTTTTTCTTCCATCTGCTCTGAAATTTCCATGGCCTTCCGCTCGCTGATCCCCTTTACCTCTGCCAGCCGCTCCGGCTCTTCTTCAATAATCCGGAACGTATCTTCCCCGAAACGGCGCACAATCCGGGCCGCCAGAGCCGCTCCGATCCCCCGGATCGCTCCGGATCCCAGATAGCGCTCCATGGAAACGGCGTCTTCCGGCGCTTTAAGCTGATATTTTTCCACTTTCAGCTGGGGACCGTAAGAAGGATGTACGGTATACTCTCCCTCCATCTCAATACATTCTCCCTCGCTGACTGCCTGGAAAATCCCCACACAGGTCACTTCCTCCTCATCAGCAATTACGTTCATCACAGTATAGCCATTATCTTCATTTTTAAAAACAATATGTTCAATATAACCCGATATTTTTTCCATGCCATGCCCTTCTGCCATACCTTATTTTTCAGCGGGAATCAGCGTCTCTTTCCTTAATTGTATCAATTATATCCGATCTCTAAACAAAAGGACAGCCCGAACCGGCTGTCCTCTCTCTGCTTCTGCTATAATAGTTACTGTTCCTATTCATCCTTCTTTCCAGACAGGAACTCCACATACTTTCCAGTGCCGATCGCCACACAGGTCATAGGATCCTCTGCAGTCATGGTATTAATTCCGGTGTGTGACTCAATCAGGTTCTCCAGACCCCGGATCAGCGCGCCGCCGCCCGTCAGGACGATCCCTCTGTCAGCCACATCCGCAGCCAGTTCCGGCGGCGTCTTCTCCAGCACGCTATGCACTGCGTCCACAATCTGCAGGGTTGCCTCACGGAGAGCCTCCTCCGTCTCCTCAGAAGTGACTGTAACCGTCTTCGGAAGACCAGTCACCAGATTCCGCCCTCTCACATCCATGGACATAGGCTCCGGAAGAGGATAGCATGTACCAATCTTAATCTTGATATCTTCCGCGGTACGCTCACCAATCAGAAGATTATGTTTCTTTCTCATATAACGGACGATTGCCTCATCAAAATTATCTCCGGCAATCTTAATAGAAGTGCTGACTACTGTCCCTCCAAGTGAAATCACCGCGATATCCGCAGTGCCGCCGCCAATATCCACTATCATATTGCCGCAGGGTCTGGCAATATCAATTCCCGCTCCGATAGCGGCGGCAATCGGCTCCTCAATAATCTTGACATCACGGGCTCCGGCCTGGAAGGTCGCGTCTTCAACAGCCTTCTTCTCCACTTCTGTCACTCCGCTGGGGACACACACGCTGACCAGCGGCTTACGGAAGGTCTTTTTTCCCACTGCCTTCTGGATAAAATACTTCATCATCTTTTCTGTTACTGTATAATCAGAGATCACCCCCTGGCGGAGAGGTCTTACTGCCACAATATTTCCAGGAGTCCTTCCAAGCATCAGCCTGGCCTCTTCCCCAATGGCCTTGATCTTATTTGTATCACGGTCAAAAGCAACTACAGAGGGCTCCTTCAGCACAACGCCCTTACCCTTGACATAAACAAGAATACTTGCAGTTCCCAAATCAATTCCAATATCAGTTGAAATCATATGTGTCTCCTTTCTGAAACATTCATCCAAAATTTTCTATATGTTAAATCTACGAATAGTCATACGTGTATCTATTATATACAAATAAATTCATTTTTCAAAGCATTTTTTTATTTTTCATCAAAAATACCATTTATTTAAATAAAATTTAAGATTCCATCGTTTAAGATTGATTTCGTTCAATAAAAAGTTGAAAAAAATACATTCTTTCATCACACTTTAGACACATTCGTTTCCTATACTCATAAACGTACTAGCTATTAAGCTAATATAATTTTTCATAACTCAAGCTCCCCGGTTCCCCCAAACCCGGGGAGCACTCCCCGAATATCCGGGCATCACCATCAGGTGATGCCTTTTCTTTATTCATCCGGGAAAACCGCAGACAGCATACCGGGCTCTGCCTTATTATTTTCCACGGGCTCATTGCAGATACCGTTTCACATACTGTCCCGTGTAGGAACGCGGATTCTCTGCCACCTGTTCCGGCGTCCCTTCCGCAATCACTGTGCCGCCGCCTTCTCCGCCCTCCGGGCCCATATCAATAATATAGTCCGCCGTTTTGATCACATCTAAATTATGCTCAATTACTACGACAGTATTCCCACCTTCTGCCAATCGATGCAGAATCTCAATCAGTTTATGCACATCCGCGAAATGGAGACCTGTGGTGGGCTCGTCCAGAATATAAATGGTTTTCCCTGTGCTGCGCCTGCTCAGTTCTGCCGCCAGCTTGATTCTCTGGGCCTCCCCGCCGGACAGGGTGGTGGACGGCTGCCCCAGCTTCACATAGGAAAGTCCCACATCATACAGAGTCTGGATCTTTCTCTGGATGGACGGCACACTGGCAAAAAAAGACAGCGCCTCTTCCACCGTCATATCCAGCACCTCATATATATTCTTTCCTTTATATTTCACTTCCAGGGTTTCCCGGTTATAACGCTTTCCATGGCAGACCTCGCAGGGCACATAAACATCCGGCAGAAAATGCATCTCTATCTTGAGAATTCCATCCCCGGCGCAGGCCTCGCAGCGGCCTCCCTTCACATTAAAGCTGAATCGTCCCTTTTTATATCCTCTTGCCCTGGCGTCCGGCGTAGCCGCAAACAGATCCCGGATCTGGTCAAACACCCCTGTATAGGTAGCCGGATTGGATCTGGGCGTTCTTCCAATCGGGGACTGGTCAATACAGATCACCTTATCAAGCTGCTCCAGTCCGTCGATTCCCTTATGCTTTCCCGCAATGCATCTGGCCCGGTTCAGACTCTTTGCCAGATGCTTATATAAAATCTCATTGACCAGGGAGCTTTTTCCGGAACCCGAGACTCCTGTCACACATGTCATGACTCCCAGGGGCAGACGGACATCTATATTTTTCAGATTATTTTCTGCCGCGCCACGTACCGTCAGCCAGCCGGACGGCGTCCTGCGCTGTTCCGGCACCGGGATCTTCATACGCCCGGAGAGATAGGCTCCGGTAATTGATTTCTCACAGTCCATAAGATCCTGCGCCGTTCCCGCCGCGATCACCTCTCCGCCGTGCTCTCCTGCCCCCGGGCCGATATCCACAATATAATCTGCGGCCCGCATGGTATCCTCGTCATGCTCCACCACAATCAGAGTATTTCCCAGATCTTTCAGATTTTTCAGCGCCGCCAGCAGCTTGTCATTATCTCTCTGATGCAGACCGATACTGGGTTCATCCAGAATATACGTTACGCCAACCAGACCGGAACCGATCTGTGTCGCCAGACGGATCCGCTGGGCCTCCCCGCCAGACAGACTCCCCGTTGACCGTGACAGTGTCAGATACTCCAGCCCTACTTCTTTCAGAAAACCTACCCTGGCCCTGATTTCTTTCAGCACCTGGGCTCCGATTATCTGCTGCTGAGGCGTCAGTTCAAGTTCATTCATAAAACTGTACAGGCTTTTCACTGACATGGAGGTCGCTTCATAAATATTCTTATCCGCCACAGTTACCGCCAGAGACTCTTTTTTCAGCCTCTGTCCATGGCAGCTTTTGCAGGGGGTAATCCGCATAAAAGTCTCATACTCCTGCTTTGTGCTCTCCGCGCCGGTTTCCCGGTAGCGCCGTTCCACATTTCTGATCAGACCTTCAAAGGCAATATCATAAACCCCCACTCCGCGCTGTCCCTTGTAGCTGACTTTCACCTGACGGCCGTTTGTTCCATGAAGCAGCATATCCTGAATGTCTTCCGGATAATCCTCAAACGGCGTATTCAGATCAAATCCATATTCCTCCGCCAGGGCCGTCAATGTGGCATGGGTAAAGCTTCCCGGAGAATTCGCCGACTGCCATCCCAGCACCTGGATCGCGCCGTCCATGATGGACAGGCTCTTATCGGGAATCATCAGATCCACATCAAACTCCATCTTAAATCCCAGACCCGCGCATTCCGGGCAGGCGCCAAAAGGATTATTGAAAGAAAAACTTCTCGGTTCAATCTCATCAATACTGATCCCGCAGTCGGTGCAGGCAAAATTCTCCGAAAATTCCAGCCTGTCCCCGCCGATGATCTCCACTGCCATCAGGCCATCTGCCAGCTTCAGCACATTTTCAATAGAATCTACCAGTCTGCGGCGCCCCATGTCCGGCTTTACAATCAGACGGTCCACCACAATATCAATATTGTGTTTGATATTCTTATCCAGTTTAATATCCTCCGTCAGCTCATAGGTGCTTCCGTCAATCTGTACCCGGACATAACCGCTGCGTTTCGCCTGCTCCAGAAGCTTCTGGTGCATTCCCTTACGCCCACGGACCACCGGCGCCAGAAGCTGGATCTTTGTCCGCTCCGGGAGCATCAGAATCTGATCCGCCATCTGATCCACACTCTGCTTTCTGATCTCTTTTCCGCATTTTGGACAATGGGGAATTCCGATTCTGGCATAAAGCAGCCGGAAATAATCATAAATCTCCGTCACGGTTCCCACGGTGGAACGGGGATTCCGGTTTGTTGATTTCTGGTCGATGGAAATCGCCGGAGAAAGTCCTTCGATTTTTTCCACATCCGGCTTTTCCATCTGCCCCAGAAACTGCCGCGCGTAGGAGGACAGCGACTCCATGTAGCGCCGCTGTCCTTCCGCGTAAATCGTATCAAATGCCAGAGAGGATTTCCCGGACCCGGATAACCCGGTAAACACAATAAACCTGTCTCTCGGCAGATCCAGGTCAATGTTCTTTAAATTGTGTTCCCTGGCCCCCCGGATTTTAATATATTGGTACGCCATAAAAAAACGGCCTCTCTTTCTGTAAAATTCGGACTTTTCTATTGTAGTATGTTTCAGATTAATTATCAAGATCCCTGAGCTGCTCTTTCAGCATGATCATACGGTCACGCAGCTCTGCCGCAGCTTCGAAATTCAATTCCGCCGCAGCCTTCTCCATCTTCTTCGTCACCTCGCCGATCAGCTTCTCCAGTTCTTTCCTGCTCATGGACTCGGGATCCTTTGAGAACTCCAGCTCCTCCTGGGCAACCTTCTTTGAAATACTGATCAGATCACGGACCGACTTCCGTATCGTCTGGGGCGTAATCCCGTGCTCTTCATTGTAAGCCTGCTGGATCGCCCGGCGGCGTTCCGTCTCATCAATCGCCACCCGCATGGAATCCGTCACAGTATCCGCGTACATGATTACATGTCCCTCACTGTTCCGGGCTGCCCGGCCGATAGTCTGGATCAGAGAAGTCTCTGAACGCAGGAATCCTTCCTTGTCGGCGTCCAGAATCGCCACAAGAGTGATTTCCGGTATGTCCAGCCCCTCCCGGAGCAGGTTGATTCCCACCAATACATCAAAAATGTCCAGACGCAGGTCACGGATAATCTCCGCCCTCTCCAGGGTATCAATATCAGAGTGTAGGTATTTTACCCGGATCCCCACTTCCTTCATATAATCTGTCAGATCCTCAGCCATCCGTTTGGTCAGCGTTGTAATCAGGATCTTATGTCCTGCCGCTGTTTCCTTATTCACCTCCGCGATCAGGTCGTCAATCTGGCCGTCCACGGGACGCACATCGATCTTCGGATCCAGAAGTCCCGTAGGACGGATAATCTGCTCTGTCCGCAGCATCTCATGGTTTTCCTCATATTCGCCAGGCGTAGCGGATACAAACAGCATCTGGTCAATATGCCCCTCAAACTCCTCAAAATTCAGGGGACGGTTATCCAGCGCCGACGGCAGACGGAAGCCATAATCCACCAGCGTTGTCTTCCGGGAACGATCCCCGGCATACATTCCCCGGATCTGGGGAATTGTAATATGGGACTCATCCACAATAATCAGAAACTCCTCCGGAAAATAATCCAGCAGCGTATGAGGCGGCTCCCCCGGTTTCTGGCCGGTCAGATGGCGGGAATAATTCTCGATGCCGCTGCAGAACCCGGTTTCCCGCAGCATCTCAATATCGAAGTTCGTCCTTTCCGCGATTCTCTGGGCCTCGATCAGCTTGTCCTCTCCCTTAAAATAACGCACCCTCTCTTCCATTTCCTTTTCAATCTCAACCGCCGCCTGGTTGATCTTCTCCTGGGGCACAACGTAATGGGAAGCCGGGAAAACACTGACATGCTCCAACCGGCTTTTGATCTCCCCTGTCAGCACATCAATCTCAGTAATCCTGTCGATCTCATCCCCGAAAAACTCCACCCGGATGGCAGTCTCGCCCCGGTCCGCCGGAAAGATCTCCACCGTATCGCCCCTCACCCGGAAAGTTCCCCGGCGGAAATCCATGTCATTTCTGTCATACTGGATATCAATGAGCTGACGGATCACCTCATCCCTGTCCTTCTCCATCCCCGGCCGCAGGGAAACCATCATCTTTTCAAAGTTTTCCGGTTCACCCAAACCATAGATGCAGGACACGGACGAAACAATGATCACATCCTTCCGCTCAATCAGCGCCGCCGTGGCCGACAGACGCAGCTTGTCGATCTCATCATTGACAGAGGAATCCTTGGCAATGTAGGTGTCTGTGGAAGGGACATA
>CAYLWI010000020.1:0-12588 GCA_964387345.1 uncultured Eubacterium sp.
CCCGGCAACATTTTTTACAAACATCTCCATGATCTGATCTTTGTAAATATTCCTGATCTCCATATTGGGAATCACGAGGGGATAGCTGCTGCCACTGGGATTTCCGCGATATGTCAGATATCCGGTCATAAAAAGTACGCTCCAGATATTTTCCATGGAATCATAAAGATTGTGATAGGTCAGTTCCTCATGAATTTCCTTTGTCACCGTTTCGCCCGCAACCAGCGCTTCCATTTCTCTTTTCGTCACCCCGGCGTCCAGAGTCTCAATAAAACGTCTGACTATATCATTACTGCTGGTATTGGACCAGTAATTCTTCGGCCCCGCATCGGAATTATCCAGCAGTTCATCACAATAACTGATGACATCCCAGGGACCATAGATATCCGCATTGCCGAAACGGTATCCGTCATACCATTCTTTTACTGTCTGATATTTTTCAGACAATCCATAGTACGCCAGCATTTTTCGTACTTCTTCATCTGTAAACCCGAAGTATTCATCAAACCGGATGCTGGTAACAGACAGGACTTTCAGGTTATTTAATCCGGTGAAAATGCTTTCTTTTGCGACTCTCAGACATCCGGTAAGGATTACAAAGTAAAGATACTCATTCGTTTTTAACGCCTGTTCAAACATATTCCGGATCAGAAATATCATCTGGTCATAGTATCCCTGTTCGCTTGCTTTCGCCAGAGGAACATCATACTCATCAATCAGGATAATCACTTTTTTATCATAATGTTTATACAATAATTCAGAAAGCTCCCTGAGACTGAAAATCAGAGTTTCATCAGCCATCTCTCTTTCCATAAGCAGCGCGAACAATTCCTTATCCTTGACCGAAAGATTTCTGCTGTCCATTAAAAACTGCATCCGTCGTGCTTCCTCATTAATAAGCTTGACAATAAGATTCCGGGCCGTCTGATAATTTCCTGCCCCGATTCCCTTCAGACTAATCGAAATTACCGGAAATCTGCCCATGTACTCCTGACACAAAGCAGTTTCTTCCGAGATTTTCAGACCATCAAACAAAGATGGATCACTGCCAATTTCAAAAAAGCTTTTCAGCATACTCATGTTCAGGGATTTACCGAAACGCCTTGGACGGGTAAAAAGATTCACTTTACTCCACTGATTCAGAAAGTCTTTAATCAGCAGCGATTTGTCCACATAATAAAATCCTTCTGACGTGATATCTTCAAAACTCTCAATTCCTATCGGCAGTTTTTTCCTTTTACGATCCATGTTGTCACATCCCTTCCCCACCTTTTCTCTTTATTATATCAGAATCTTTTCCTGTTTCAATCTTTTTCCTTTATGTTCAGCGCCAAAGAATACATATCAGAATTTTCAGCCTTCCGGTAAAATCGACAGTCCAAACAACATCGACTCCCTATAGTTACGGATTTCTTTATTGATCTTGATCAATATGCGCAGAAAAATAAGCGTATCACGATCTCTCATGATACGCTTATCTTTATTTCTATCCGGGGGTCTGGCAACGCAGTAATGGTTGTCTCCCTCCATTGATTTTTACGGACACACTGCCCGTCAGCCTTTCAATAAGCTGCCGTCTGTCCAAAGGATAGCGGCAGATCAGAGGGCTGATTACTTTCCAGCCTTCTGGCTGATAGCTGCCTGTGCAGCTGCCAGTCTCGCGATCGGAACACGGAACGGTGAGCAGGATACATAATCCAGACCGATCTTATTGCAGAACTCTACGGAAGAAGGATCTCCGCCGTGCTCGCCACAGATGCCAAGGTGCAGATCCGGATTTACCGGCTTGCCAAGTCTGATTGCCATCTCCATCAGCTTGCCGACGCCGACCTGATCCAGCTTCGCGAACGGATCATTCTCGAAAATCTTCGCGTCATAGTATGCATCCAGGAACTTGCCCGCGTCATCACGGGAGAAGCCGTATGCCATCTGTGTCAGATCGTTCGTACCGAAGCAGAAGAAATCAGCTTCTTTTGCGATCTCATCAGCGGTAAGCGCTGCTCTCGGGATCTCGATCATGGTACCCACTTCGTACTTCATGTCTACGCCTGCTGCCGCAATCTCTGCATCCGCAGTCTCAACAACAAACTTCTTTACATATTTCAGCTCTTTCACATCGCCAACCAGCGGGATCATGATCTCCGGAACGATATTGAACTCCGGATGCTCTTTCATGACATTGATGGCCGCGCGGATAACAGCGGTTGTCTGCATCCTGACAATTTCCGGATAAGTAACTGCCAGACGGCATCCACGATGACCCATCATGGGGTTGAACTCTTTCAGACTCTCGATAATGTCCTCGATCTCCTGAACAGACTTGCCCTGGGCGTCAGCCAGTTTCTTAATATCTTCAGCTTCTGTAGGAACGAACTCATGAAGAGGCGGATCCAGGAAACGGATGGTAACCGGGTTGCCCTCCAGAGCTGTAAACAGACCTTCGAAGTCCTCCTGCTGATAAGGAAGAACCTTGGCCAGAGCCGCCTCTCTCTCCTCTGCTGTCGTGGAGCAGATCATCTCACGGAACGCGTCGATACGTCCCTCGCCGAAGAACATATGCTCGGTACGGCAGAGGCCGATTCCCTCCGCGCCAAGCTCTACTGCTTTCTTCGCATCCTCGGGAGTATCCGCGTTGGTACGAACCTTCATTGTTCTGTATTTGTCAGCCCACTCCATGATACGTCCGAACTCGCCGGCAATCGTGGCATCTACAGTGGGGATAACGCCTTCGTAAATATTACCTGTTGTACCGTCGATGGAAACCGGATCTCCCTCATGGAATTCCTTTCCGCCGAGGGTAAACTTCTTGTTTGCTTCATCCATTACGATGTCGCCGCATCCGGATACACAGCACTCGCCCATACCACGGGCAACTACCGCCGCATGGGATGTCATACCGCCGCGGACTGTCAGGATACCCTGGGCAGATTTCATACCGGTAATATCCTCCGGAGAAGTCTCAAGACGAACAAGAACAACCTTCTCGCCTCTCTCAGCCCACTCTACCGCGTCGTCTGCAGTAAATACAACCTTACCGCAGGCAGCGCCGGGGGAAGCGCCCAGACCTTTTCCAAGGGGCGTCGCGGCCTTCAGGGCTGCCGCGTCAAACTGGGGATGAAGCAGGGTATCAAGATTACGGGGATCAATCATGGCAACAGCTTCTTCTTCTGTTCTCATGCCTTCATCTACCAGGTCGCAGGCAATCTTCAGGGCTGCCTGCGCAGTTCTCTTGCCATTACGCGTCTGCAGCATGTAAAGCTTTCTGTTCTCCACAGTAAACTCCATATCCTGCATATCGCGGTAATGCGTCTCCAGAGTCTTGCACACATCAACAAACTGGGCGTATGCCTCGGGGAACTCCTCCTCCATCTTTGCAATGGGCATAGGAGTGCGGACGCCGGCAACAACGTCCTCGCCCTGGGCGTTGATCAGGAACTCTCCCATCAGCTTCTTCTCGCCGGTGGCAGGATCACGGGTAAACGCAACGCCTGTACCGCAGTCATCACCCATGTTGCCGAATGCCATGGACTGAACGTTTACTGCAGTACCCCAGCTATACGGGATATCATTATCACGACGGTAAACATTGGCACGGGGGTTGTCCCAGGAACGGAATACAGCCTTTACAGCTCCCATGAGCTGCTCCTTCGGATCATCCGGGAAATCCTCTCCGATCTTTGCTTTATACTCTTCCTTGAACTGGCCCGCAAGAATTTTCAGATCATCTGCCGTAAGCTCAACATCGAAGGTTACGCCCTTCTCAGCCTTCATCTGGTCAATCAGCTCTTCGAAATATTTCTTGCCAACCTCCATAACTACATCGGAGTACATCTGGATAAATCTTCTGTAGCAGTCCCATGCCCAGCGGGGATTGCCGGACTTCTCAGCCAGAACATTTACCACAGTCTCATTTAAACCAAGGTTCAGGATCGTATCCATCATACCGGGCATGGAAGCGCGGGCGCCGGAACGTACAGATACCAGCAGCGGGTTCTCAGCGTCGCCGAACTTCTTTCCTGTGATCTCTTCCAGTTTTACAATATACTCATTGATCTGGGACTGGATCTCCTCATTGATCTCACGACCGTCCTCATAGTACTGTGTGCAGGCTTCTGTTGTAATCGTAAATCCCTGCGGCACCGGAAGACCAAGACCTGTCATCTCAGCAAGGTTCGCGCCCTTTCCTCCGAGAAGCTCGCGCATATTAGCGTTACCCTCGCTAAACAAATACACCCATTTGTTTGCCATTTTTGATTCCTCCTATTTAAATTATCTTTTTGGGCAGAACCGCCCGTTTCAAGCATAAAAACGGCGTGCGGACACACTTGCCCGACCCATCATATATTCTAACATAATTCTGATTATTTTCAACCATTTTTTGTTAAATTGTTGACAACCAGATCCCTGTCTGCTGACTGCCGGATGTAAAAGGAACAGCTTTCCCGCCGCCTTTGCATAACTTTTAAATCTTACTGTTTCCGGAAAACACTCCACCCTCATTTCATTCATGGCGATCCGCCCTGCGGCAAAAAGAGGCTGTCTGCCGGCGCGCGGCATAACACGCCAACAGACAGCCCCTGCTGCCGATCTCTTTTAAAATGTAAATTTATCCGCAAAATATGCGTCCAGCTCCGCAATGGGGATCCTCACCTGCTCCATGGTGTCACGGTCCCGGACAGTCACAGACTGATCCTCCTCAGAATCGAAATCGTATGTAACACAGAAAGGTGTCCCGATCTCATCCTGGCGGCGGTATCTCTTGCCGATATTTCCTCTGTCGTCATACTCGCAGTTATACTTCTTCCGGAGCTGCTCAAATACCTTCTCCGCCCCCTCATTCAGCTTCTTGGAAAGGGGAAGCACGCCGATCTTCACCGGAGCCAGGGCCGGATGGAAGTGAAGGACGGTACGGATGTCCGGCTTCTCCTCCGTCCCGATGTTCTCCTCGTCGTAAGCGCCGCACAGAAAAGCAAGAACCACACGGTCCGCGCCCAGGGAAGGCTCGATAACATAGGGAATATAACGGGCGTTTTTCTGATCATCAAAATAGGTCAGATCCTCCCCGGAAGTATTCTGGTGCTGGGTCAGATCATAATCGGTACGGTCCGCAATCCCCCAGAGCTCACCCCAGCCGAAGGGGAACAGAAATTCTATATCACTGGTAGCCTTGCTGTAGAAGGAAAGCTCCTCCGGCTCATGATCCCGGACACGCATATCCTCATCCTTCATCCCCAGGGATTTCAGCCAGTTGATACAGAACTCTTTCCAGTATGCAAACCATTCCAGATCTGTGTCCGGCTCGCAGAAGAACTCCAGCTCCATCTGCTCAAACTCTCTGGTACGGAAGGTAAAGTTGCCCGGCGTGATCTCATTCCGGAAGGACTTTCCGACCTGTCCGATTCCGAAAGGAATTTTCTTTCTTGAAGTACGCTGTACATTTTTAAAATTCACAAAAATACCCTGGGCTGTCTCCGGACGGAGGTATACCGTATTCTTAGCGTCCTCAGTTACCCCCTGGAAGGTCTTGAACATCAGATTAAACTGGCGGATGTCCGTGAAATTGTGTTTGCCGCAGGTGGGGCAGGGAATATTGTTATCCTCAATAAAATCCTTCATCTTCTGCTGGTCCCAGCCGTCTACAGAGCCATCCAGCCCAATGCCGTTTTCCTCCGCGAAATCCTCAATAATCTTGTCCGCCCGGAAACGCTCGTGGCACTCTTTACAGTCCATCAGGGGATCTGAGAATCCGCCCAGATGTCCCGAGGCCACCCAGGTCTGGGGATTCATCAGAATCGCACAGTCTACTCCCACGTTGTAAGGACTCTCCTGGATAAACTTCTGCCACCACGCCTTTTTCACGTTATTCTTCAGCTCCACGCCCAGATTGCCATAATCCCAGGTGTTGGCCAGACCTCCATAGATCTCGGAGCCGGGATATACAAAACCTCTTGATTTCGCCAGAGCTACAATTTTTTCCATTGTTTTTTCCATCAGAACTATTCCTCTTTCTATATTTATTTATAAAGAACGTAGAGCAGTACATCGTGATCCGCGGAACCGTCGTCCGCATCCGCTGTCGCTGTCCTGCCGTTCTGCTCTTCCACATGATCCGATACATAAACGATCTTCCCCGGAACCTTTATATTCACATGACTCCGGATAATCAGCACCTTCAGATCATCATCTTCTGTCACTGTTTCCCCGGATACCACCGGCTGGATTTCAGTCTCCACAGAAAGACTTTCATCACCGGTATCCTCATTGTCCACCTGCACAAAATCCATATCAAAATCATACCCCGCCGCCTGGGCCTGGACAATACTGCCGGAAAAACACTCGATACCATTAAAATCCTCATATGTCTCCGCGCTGTCGTACTGTACGGTCAGGCAGGCTGTCCCATCCTCCACCGCAAACCGTTTCACCCGGATGGAACCATCATGGGAACCGGTCCACTCCTCCACCGCAGAATCAATGTAAGACTGCAGTTCATCCGCGTCATAGTAGGACTCTGAAAAATCTTCCATTGTATATTCGACAATCCTGCCGTTTCTTTTCAGTTCTACCGTACTCTCTGTCACACCGGAGCCTCCGCAGCCTGCCGGAAACAGGCAGACTATGGCGGCCGCTGTCCACAGAAGCGCCAGTTTTTTCTTCATCTTCGTCCTCTCCGCAAACAGAATCTATTCCATAGTTTACACATAAAAGCAGACTTTGACAACACTTTTTTTCTCACAGGAAAAGCCAGCCGGAAGCCCGTGGGAAAATTATGTATCCGGAAGAAAAGCCAGCGTTTTAAATTCCCGGTCCACATACAGCTTCAGATATGCATCCAGGCAGCGGCTGATCATATCGAAAACAGGCTCTGTTACCCGGAAAGTATAAAGCTTCTCTATGGGAGAAGAAATAATATACTGCAGTGTATATAACGCCGCGGCGTCAAGGGGGTAACCTGTATGCTTTCCCCTGCAGCCGTCACAGAGAACGCCTCTGTCCCGGGGATCAAACCAGTGGAGATCCTCCTTTTTCCCACATTTCACACAGGAAAACACATTGGGATATACTCCGTACAGGGTCAGCGTCTTCAGCTCATAGATCCTCCTTACCAGACAATGTTCCAGCGAAGGAACGCTTAATGCCCGGAGCGTCTGATACAGAAGCTTCAGCTGCTGTTTCCCGTCTGCATTATAAGGCTGGGTGAAATACTCTGCCATTTCCAGAAAATAACAGCCATACCAGGTTTTGTCCAGATCCTCATAAAGTTCCCGGAAATAATTGCTGATCTCGGCCTTCACTATTGTAAAAGTTTCCCTTCCCTCATAGGCTTCAAACTTTCCGAAACAGAACAGGTCTGTTGCAGCCTGCAGGGCGCTTTTCGGTCTCCGGGCTCCCCGCGCAAAAGCAGTCACCTTTCCGTACTCCCTGGTCAGAAGGATGATTCTTTTATCATACTCCCCTGCCGGAGCTGTTTTCAGCACCATCCCCGTCATCATACAGGTCTGCGCCATCCTGTTCCTCACCTCTCCTCGTATTACTGGCGTCATATCCGGAAAATTTCCCCCGGCTGCTCTGGCAGTAGGCCAGATAGTCTGACACTCTTCCGCTCTTTTCAAAACACATCCAGTCTTTCTCTTCCATACGCATATTCCCCTCTTCCTGCTTTTTCTTCTGTCAGAAATAGGTTATGCAGTTGAAAAATCCTTATACGTCTTTCGGATTATATCCAAAATTTTTCATCTGGATGTCGCTGTCACGCCAGCCCTTGCGCACCTTGACCCAGAGGCGCAGATTGACTTTGCACTCCAGCATTTTCTCTATATCTTCCCTGGCCCGGCTGCCGATCTTTTTCAGCATGGCGCCGCCCTTCCCGATAATAATTCCTTTGTGGGATTCCCTCTCACAGATGATCGTCGCTTCAATATCTGTGATGCCGCCTTTTTTCCGGGCTTTCATGGACTCAACCGTCACCGCAATCCCATGGGGGATTTCTTCATCCAGGCTCCGGAGAGCCTTTTCCCGGATCAGTTCCGCCACAATCTGCCGCTCCGGCTGGTCTGTAACCGTATCCTCTTCATAAAACATGGGACCATAGGGAAGGTATTTAAAGATCATATCCAGAATTGTATCTATATTATCTCCCTTCAGGGCCGAAGCCGGAATAATCTCCGCAAAATCATAAATCTGGCGGTAAGCATCAATAAAAGCCAGAATTTCTTCTTTTTTTACAGTGTCTGTTTTGTTGATGACCAGAATCACGGGAATCTGGATATTCTTCAGCTGCTCCGCAATATGGCGCTCTCCCGCCCCGATAAAAGCAGAAGACTCTACCAGCCACAGAATGACGTCCACATCTTTTAAAGTGTGCTCCGCCACACTGACCATATACTCTCCCAGTTTATTTCTGGCTTTATGAATACCGGGGGTATCCAGAAATACGATCTGCCCCCGGTCCATATCGGTATAAACTGTCTGGATCCGGTTACGGGTCGTCTGGGGTTTTTTTGATGTTATCGCTATCTTTTGTCCAATTATCCGGTTCATCAGCGTGGACTTCCCCACATTCGGTCTGCCGATCAGCGTGACAAATCCGGATTTAAAATCTGCTTTCATATATTTTCCCTTTCCGTTCTTATCCTACAAGATATTCCAGATGCGCAAATAAATCTGCTTCCTGCTTCAGCTTCTCCTCGTTTCCGATGGCACAGATTTTCGCGCCGTCCGCCACAGCATCCAGAAGCTCTGCCAGATCGCGGATACTCTGCTGGTCCGCCGCCAGTACCTGGTCTCTGTCCTGCTGGATCTGATCATAGGTCAGCCCGGTCAGTTTCGCAGACAGAGAACGTCTTCCCATGGCCACCGGCGTCAGAGGCGCGTCCATCTCACTGAAGGTACCGATCACAAACTTCGTCATATCTCTCTCATCCACATCAAACTTTCTCAGATAGTCTGCCACAGCCCGGTAAACCTCCAGGGTTCTCCCGAGATTCGGATCACGGTAGGAAGAAAAAACAATTTCCCCGGTCCGGAAAACATTGCATCCACAGCCGTAAGCGCCGCCTCTGACACGGATATTCTGCCAGAGATATTCATAATTCATGATCGTTTTGAAAATCCGCAGGGCTCCCCTGTAAGAGTATCCTCCTTCCCTGTAATTTCCTGCCAGGGCCACATACTGGATCCTGGAAGCATCCATAAATCCCTCGTCGGCAGTTTCCCGGGGCGCCAGAACGACCTTTTCCTTCTCCGTATCCGGCCTCAGTTCCGGGAAAATCTTCCTGGAAAGCTCCTTCACCTGTCTGAAGCTCTCCCTGCTGCAGGTGGCGCTGACCATCAGGCCGGAGGGCTGCATGATCTCCCCGATCAGCTCCTCCAGAATATCCCGGAGCTTTCCTTTTTCCTCCTCATAATTTCCTACAATGCCTTCCAGCAGACGGAGCTGTCCGATTCCATTCAGAAGATCCGCATATTTTGCCCGGGCAGATCCATAGGAAAGAGCCCTGGTAGCCGCCACCGCGTTACCGCTTTCACTGAGATCTGCCTGGAGCCGGGATCTCGCCTGGGAGAGAAGCTCAAAAATCCGCTTCTCATCCGTAAACAGAGTATGAAGCATCATACTTTCCGCCAGTTCCACGGTTTTCTCCAGACTGGCTTCCAGCGTCCGCGTCCGGATCTCAAACTTTGCCTCATACTCCTCCGGACGATCCACTCTGGAAAAGGCATTTGCCTCGGCGTAAACGCCGCCGGTATGGAGATTTATCTCATTTGCCAGGTCCAGGAAGGCATACTCTGTGGTATCCAGCCGGCCCAGAAGGTTTTTTAACACACCCAGGTAAGGGATCCTTTCCTCCGGGATGTGGCGAATATCAAACAGATAATCCAGATAGACAATTCCGTTGGTCTCATAATCATGATGAAGAAATTCTATGCCGTCCACAGTTTCCTCAAAATTGCTGTAGGGATCTGACACTTTTTTCATATCCTCTCTGGATAACAGCGGAATCTTTTCCAGATCTTCCCTGCGGGAGGGCGCCTCCTGGTATTCAGCCAGAGCCTTTGTCTCCGCCACCAGCCGCGCGATTTCCCCGCTTCCCAGGGAGTCACGGTATGCATTCAGCTTCCGCTGCAGTTCCTGCTCCTTCCGGGCGTTAAGTCCTGCCTCGGGCATCAGGCATACGTCAGATCTGTGATTATTGTCCAGAAGATATGTCTGGATCAGCTCTTCAAAATACCCGGTATCCAGCTTTTTCCTGAGCTCCGCATACACTTCAATCTCTTCTATATGGAGAAATGGCTGGTCATCATCATAAAGCCAGCTGTCGCACATCTGCAGTCCAAATACCAGCCCTTTGGGATAACGCCCGAAATCAGCTTCCCGGAACTTAAATTCCGCGCCGTTGATGGCTGCCAGAAGAGTAGTTTTATTCACTCCGTTTTTCACCTGGTCCTCAAGAGTCTCCCGGATGACCCGGAAAAAGCGCTCCTGATCCGAAGCATTGGCGTTTTTCGCGATTACGGCAAAATAGGGCTGGTATACCCCGCTGTCATATCCTCCATAAATATCATCGCCGATCCCGGCGTCCAGAAGAGCCTGTCTGACAGGAGCTCCCTGGCTGCTCAGCAGGGCATAATCCAGAATATCAAAGGCAATATACTGCATCCGGTCCAGATTCGTCCCGATGGACCAGCTGCTGGCAAGGTATGTGTTGTTTTCCTCGCTCTCAGAACTGGAAATATTGTAATGACGGCTGACCTTCACAGGCGCATCAAAGGGCTTCTGGGGCCGGATCGCGGAATCCACCTCCAGATAATCATATTTACTTAAATACTCCTCATCCAGCCAGCGGAGCTTTTCCTCCACATCCATATCTCCATAGAGATAAATATAGGAATTGGAGGGATGGTAATACGTTCTGTGGAAATCCAGATACTCTTCATAAGTAAGCTCCGGAATCACATCGGGATCACCGCCGGACTCATTTCCATAGGTTGTATCCGGATAGAGGGAATTCAGGATTTCCCGCTCCATCATACTGTCCGCGGAGGAAAAAGCCCCCTTCATCTCGTTATATACAACCCCGTTGATGGTCAGATCATCCTCCGGGGAATTCAGCTCATAATGCCATCCTTCCTGCCGGAAAATATTCTGTTCTTTATAAATATTGGGATGAAGTACAGCATCCATGTAAACATCCATCAGATTCTGGAAATCCTTGTCATTACAGCTCGCAATGGGATAAACGGTCTTATCCGGATATGTCATGGCATTTAAAAAGGTATTCATGGATCCCTTCAGCAGCTCAATAAAGGGATCCTTCACCGGATACTTTTCACTGCCGCAGAGCACCGTATGCTCAATAATATGGGGAACTCCGGTACTGTCTCCGGGAGTCGTGCGGAATCCGATAAAAAATACCTTATCCGGATCATCGTTGGAGACAACCACCACTCTGGCCCCGCTTTTTTTATGGCGCAAAAGAATTCCCTCCGAATGGATATCCGGAAGGGAACGCTGCTGTTTTATTTCATAAACATTCAGGTTCTTTAATTCTGGTTTCAAATATAATTCCTCCATTTTTCAATATGGCAGGCCGCCGGCTAAGCGTCCTGCCTTTTACTTAGTCATACCTTATTTTACACAATTCCATACATATTTCAAGCAATGAGTTATTTTTTCTATTTCAGACACAGACATCTGCCTTCCCGGCATTCATTTAAATCGTAATCAGATGTTCCCCGTTTTTGATGATCTCCGTCAGAGGCGGTCCCCACTTCCGGAGCTTTACTCCCAGAGCTTCCATCTCACTGACCAGATCCAGCTCCCGGGCACAGGCAATACACCCCTCGAAATTCACGCCCCGGTCCACTGCCTCCCGGAATTCCTGCTGTATTTCCGCATTCTCCGCCAGAAGCTTTACTGCCGCTCCCCACACAACCACCGTAACTTCCTTCCACCAGCCGTTTTTCAGGGAATTTTTCGCGTACATCATCACCATCAGCTTCGCAGTCACAGGATCTGCGTTGGTCCATAAAATATAAAGTGTATCCCGATTCATCTGAATCCTCCTCTCTGTATTGTTAAAAAACAGGAAAACAGATTTTATTTGTCTTTTACTATAATATTTTATTGCTGCCTTAATATATCTTTGAGCATATCTATCTCTCTGTCATAATGAATGATTTCCGCCCTCAACAGAACTGCGATACTGCAGATACATATCACAAGATATCCCAGAAGGCAGGCCCGGTATATCTGCCTTCTGACCAGCACGGTATAATAATATTTTTTATCTGTTTTTCTTCCATCCTTCAGGCGCTTTTCCTGTATACTCATGGCCCTCCACTGGACTACCAGGGGCAAAATCAGAATCAGACGCATACAACCCAGGGCGATCACATCTGCCACTGATATATTAGTCATCATATGCAATCTACCAAAAAAACTAAGCATCGACAGGAGAAAAAACGGAAAAAGCACAGCAAAATTAAATTTTTTCACCCGTCTTGTCTCTGCTGCCTGCAGGTCCGGATCGGAATGTAACTCCGGCGCGTCAGACCGGGTTGTACAATAAATCCTTATTCCCAAAAAAC
>CAYLWI010000020.1:12688-22296 GCA_964387345.1 uncultured Eubacterium sp.
TCCCGCACCACCTGCCGAGACACATTTCCATCCGGACTCTTCAATCATCCTGTACATATCACTGTCATCCTGTGTTCTCGACAGACCAGAGATAATCCGGTAACGGCATACTTCCGGTTCCCTGTATTCCATCATCATAATCCCCGGCAGAACTTCGACGCTTCCGGTAAGAAAAATACCTTTTGCGGCGCATTTCTCCAGCCACATCTGCAGACAGTCCGTGTCATAGAGCCCGAACGGACAATACTTTAAAAACTTTTTTCCATACTTTTTTTTCATTTCATTTCCCCCTTCTATCCGGAAACCTCCGCGTCTCTGATACACTGCTTCAGACGCTTCAACTCCTTCTGATAAAGCTCCTCTCCCGCTTCCGTCATTTTATAGGTGCGTCTGCGCCCCTCGACAGCAGTCTCTTCCAGAATCCCCTCCTTTTCAAATTTCCCCAGAATCGTATACAATGTCGCGGGGCCCAGATGAACTCTGCCGCCGGAAATTTCCAGAACAATATCAGCCGCTTCCACTCCGCACAGTTCCCCTTTCCGAAATGCAAGCAAAACATAAAACATGGATTCTGTAAGGTTTTCCATAGCCTTCCGTGCCATATTTCTACACTCCGTTTCATCTGTGAATTAAATATCATATAATGATATCATTTATTGATATCATTATATGATATTTAATTCATACTGTCAACCCGAATCTGCCATTTACCGGGATTATATCAATAAATATTTTCCATGTTGCTATTATACGCTCCCCGGCGGAACGTTTTCACTGCACAGGAGTACAGGTTTCCCACGCAATGAAAACGCCGCCCGGACGGGCGGCTTAAAAATACTCCTTCATCTGCCTTATGTATCGGGATCAGGCATACTTAAGGCTAAATACGTCTTACGTTTGCAGCCTGTACGCCCTTATCACCTTCGACTACATCAAACTCAACGGCTTCATTCTCCTTCAGCTCTCTGAATCCATCCATGTCGATGGCTGAAAAGTGAACAAAAATATCATTTCCCTCTTCATCTGATATAAAACCATACCCCTTTTTGGCACTGAACCATTTCACTGTACCCTGTTGCATAAATACTTCCTCCTGAAATTTGCACAAAAACGCTCTTTTATTATTGTTTTAAAATAGCACAAACACCAGGCTTTGTCAACCATGGGAACAATTTATCTTCATCATTTTTCGACCAATTTTTCCCCACCCTTTTCTTCCTCTGTATCCGCTTCCATGTTCTGGTTCTGCTGTTCATAGGAAAGCGTGACCTGGGGGAAAGGAATTTCAATACCGTTTTCATCAAGGGCATATTTGATGTTCTCAGTCATTCTCCATTTTACCTCCCAGTAATCGTCTGTTTTTACCCAGACGCGGATTCCCATCTCCACCGCGCTCTCCCCAAGCTGGTTCACAAAGACAAGCTGCTGTTCATTTTCCAGACATTTTTCCTCCTCGTCTACAACTTTACGCAATACATCTTTCGCCTTCCGGATATCCGCAGAATAAGAAATTCCCACATTAATTTCAACACGCCGCTTATTCTGCTGTGTCATATTAGTAAGGCTCCCGTTTGACAGGGTTCCATTGGGAAGAATAATTGTCTGGTTATCCGACGTCAGCAGTTTTGTATAAAACAGCTGGATCTCCGCAACCGTACCTTCGTTATTATTGTTATCTTCCCTGATATAATCCCCCACCACAAAAGGCTTCAGCAGTAATATCAGGACGCCGCCTGCAAAGTTGGACAGGGATCCCTGCATTGCCAGACCAATCGAGAGACCTACGGAACCGATCACCGCAATCACCGTACTTGCCGTAATTCCGAAGTTTCCCAGAATAATCATAATCAGTATAAAGTACATGGCAACATTCGCCAGATGGTCAAAGAATTGCTTTACTCCCTCATCCCAGCTGGCACGTTCCAGAAATTTCCGCAGGAATTTCCTGATGGTTTTTATCACCTTCCGTCCTATCAGAAGAACAATGATCGCAATAATCAGCTTCACCAGAAAGTTCAGCACCGTCGGCATGGAATCCTGGAAGTAATCCGCCAGCATATCCCATGTAAAAAACTGTACGTCGCTGTTTACAGAATCCACAATGCTCTCCGTCACTTCCTGGGCCAGGTCACTGCTTAAAATAAATTTCATTTCTCACCTCTGAATTTTAAGTAAATTCTTTTTCCAGATACCCGTCTTATTCTTCGTTCATCAGCTGCTGCGGAGGGGCTGCCCTCAGGACAGGGCATGAATAAACAGTCCGCTCCGCAGCTTCGGCTCAAACCATGTGGACTTGGGCGGCATCAGCAGTCCCGCGTCCGCAACGGCAAACAATTCTCCTATGGATGTAGGATACATGGCAAATGCCACCCTGGCATCCCGGCGGCAGCGCCGTTCCAGTTCCGCGGTACCGCGGATTCCACCCACAAAATCAATCCTGTCGTCTGTTTTCGGATCCTGTATTCCCAAAACCGGTTCCAGCAGAAGCTTCTGCAGAAGAGATACGTCCAGTCCATCTACCGGATCCCCGCTCCGGTTCTCCTCCCGGATCCTGCAAAGATACCATTTACCGCCCAGATACATGGTAAAAGTTCCCTTTTCCTGTGGATGCTTTTCACTTCCCGGCAGAAAAGAAATATCAAAAATACCCTGCATTTTTTCCAGAAGCTGCTGCTCAGTCAGCCCATTCAGATCCTTCACCACCCGGTTGTAATCCATAATATGAAGCTCTTCATCCGGAAATAACACGGAAAGAAAATAATTAAATTCTTCTGTTCCGTCGTAATCCGGATGCTCTGCCCTTCGTTTTAATCCGACATTTACAGCAGAAGCCGCACGGTGATGCCCGTCTGCAATATAAATCTGGTTTATCCCCGCAAAAGCTTTCTCTATTTCCTTTATCCTCTCATCCTCCCGGATTACCCAGACTCTGTGGGTTACCCCGTCGGGAGAAGTGAAATCATACTCCGGCACAGAGTCCTTTGCTTCCGCCACAATCCGGCGGATCACCTTATCCGCGCGGTAGGCAAGAAAGATCGGTCCCGTCTGGGCGTCACAGACATCCACATGGGTGATCCGGTCCTTTTCTTTTTCCGCCCTGGTGTTTTCATGTTTTTTTATGATCCCGTTTTCATAATCATCAATGGACGCGCAGGCCACAATTCCGGTCTGTATCCTGTTTTGCATCGTCAGCTCATAAATATAATAACACGGCTTTGTATCCCGGATAAAATCTCCATTTTCTACCATTTCCCATAATGTATCATGAGCCTTCTGATAGACTTCCGGAGCATAGGTATCCACTGAGTCGTCAAACTGGGTTTCTGCGCGGTCTATTTTCAAAAATGATTCCGGCTCCCGTTCTACTTCTTCCTTTGCCTCCTGACGGTTATACACATCATATGGCAAAGCCGCGATCCGGGCCGCCTTTTCACGGCAGGGACGGATCCCCGCAAATGGTCTGATCACTGCCATATTCCAAGTTCTCCTTTCATCGGGCAGATCCTGACTGTCTGAAAAAACCGGGAACCCCGGCAGATTCCCTTCTGCCGGAATTCCCGGTTTCCAAACATCAGCTCCTATTTCACAACTCTGACTTTCAGTACACCCTCGATACCGGACAGCTTTTCTACAATTTCCCCGGTAGCCGGAGCATCCAGATCAATCAGGGAGTACGCATACTCCCCACGACTCTTATTGGTCATATCTGATATATTGATTCCCGCTTCGCCGAGCACAGTCGTGTACTGGCTGATGGTATTTTTAATATTTCTGTGGAGAATCGCAATACGGCCTGCGCTGGAGCAGATGCCCATGCTGCAGTCCGGATAATTTACGGAATGGGTAATATTGCCGTTTTCCACATAATCCATCAGTTCATTCACAGCCATAATTGCGCAGTTATCCTCAGATTCCGCTGTGGAAGCCCCCAGATGAGGAGTTACAATACAGTTCTTCACTCCTGCTGTTGTGGGGTTCGGAAAATCAACCACATATTTGCGGACCTTCCCAGCCTCAAGAGCCTCCACCATGGCAGTCTCATCTACCAGGGTATCGCGGGAAAAATTGAGAACAACCACATTCTCTTTCATGGCAGCAATCGCTTCCCTGCTGATCATGCCCTTTGTGGAGTCCAGGAGAGGTACATGGATCGTGATAAAATCACACTGCTTATAGATCTCCTCTGCCGAAAGCACATGCTGTACATGCTGGGAAACATGCCATGCCGCGTTTACAGACAGATAAGGATCATATCCCAGTACCTTCATGCCAAGATCCACGGCCGCATTGGCAACACGGACGCCAATGGCGCCAAGTCCGATTACGCCAAGAGTCTTACCCTTGATCTCAGTACCGGCAAACGCCTTTTTTGCTTTTTCTGTGGCTTTTGCAATTCCCGGATCATCTTTGTTTTCCTTCACCCACTGGATACCTCCGGTCAGATCGCGGCAGGCAAGCAGCATCCCCGCAATCACCAGCTCTTTTACGCCGTTCGCGTTGGCGCCGGGAGTATTAAATACAACGATTCCCTTCTCCGCGCATTTATCCAGGGGAATATTATTCACACCCGCGCCTGCCCGGGCAACCGCAAGCATGGAATCCGGCAGTTCAAGATCATGCATGGCCGCGCTTCTCACCAGAACAACGTCAGCCGACGCAAAATCTTCTGTTTTTTCATAAGTATCCGGGAACAGATCCAGACCGCAGGCCGCGATCGGATTCAAACAGGTATATTTCGCCATTTTATTCATCCTCTTTTCCAACTGTTCTATTTACGCATTTTCCGCTTCAAACTTCTTCATAAATTCCACAAGAGTCTTCACGCCCTCAATCGGCATGGCATTGTAAATGGATGCCCTCATGCCGCCGACCGTTCTGTGGCCTTTCAGGTTCTCAAGTCCGGCAGCCTTCGCTTCTTTCACAAATTTCGCTTCCAGATCTTTATCTCCGATAATGAAAGGTACATTCATAAGGGAACGGTCCTCCCTGCGGACAGTACCCTTAAACATACTGTTATTGTCCAGATAGTCATAAAGAATGGCTGCCTTTTCCTCGTTTCTCTTCTTCATTGCCTCAAGGCCGCCCAGGTTCTTAATCCACTTAAACACCTTGCCGCAGATATAGATGCCATAGCAGGGCGGCGTATTGTACATGGAACCTTTATCCGCCATAAGCTTCAGATTCATCATGGTCGGCACATACTCCGGCAGATCCTCCCGGAGAAGATCCTCCCGGATGATCACAATCTGAACGCCTGCAGGTCCGATATTCTTCTGGGCGCCGCCAAAAATCACACCGTACTTTTCCACATCAATGGGCTCAGACAGGAAGCAGGAAGAAACATCCGCTACCAGAAGCTTTCCTTTGGTGTTGGGAAGCGTATGGAAAACAGTTCCGTAAATCGTATTATTCTGGCAGATATAAACGTAATCCGCATCCGCGGAAACCGGGAGATCCGAACAATCCGGAATATACGAATATGTCTTATCCTCAGAAGACGCAAGCAGGTTTGCCTTGCCGTACTTCTTTGCCTCCTGGTAGGCCTTCTTTGCCCACTGTCCGGTGACAATATAATCAGCCACGCCATTTTTCATCAGATTCATGGGAATCGTCGCGAAATGAAGCGTTGCCCCGCCCTGCAGGAATAATACCTTATAATTGTCCGGAATACCCATAAGGTCTCTCAGATCTGCCTCCGCCTCATCGATAATCTCCTGGAACATGGAAGAACGATGGCTCATCTCCATCACCGACATGCCGCATCCGCGGTAATCCAGCATCTCTTCCTGCGCTTCTTTCAGCACCTCCTCCGGCAGAACAGCCGGACCTGCTGAGAAATTATACACTTTGCTCATTTTTTTACCCTCCTATAAGGACAGATACACACACAACATATCTGCCAGTAATTATATTTCTGCCGCCGCCCGCACTTCCGGCACGGGCAGCGGTAGCTGTCATTCGTTACTCTGTGCCCCGGACTCCAGATCCTGTTTGTCAAAAGCCTCGCTGATGGGCGCTCCAGGCGCCACCATAGGCCACACATTATCATTGCTGCCAACCATACAGTCAAGCAGAACCGGCGTTTTCATTTCCAGCGCTTTTGCAAAAGCTTCCGTGAACTCTTCCTGTGTCGTCACACGGATTCCCTGCGCGCCCATCCCCTCCACAATCTTCACAAAATCAACGCCGTCGCCAAACACTGTATTGGAGTAACGTCCGCCGTAAAACAGTTGCTGCCACTGATGAACCATTCCCAGCACACTGTTATTAACTACTATCTGGATCAGCGGAAGCTTCTGACGCACTGCCGTCATGATCTCATTCATATTCATACGGAAACATCCGTCCCCGGCAATATTGATCACCTGTTTGTCAGGATTGGCAATCTGCGCCCCGATAGCGGCGCCGAGACCATACCCCATGGTGCCGAGACCGCCTGACGTGAGAAGCGTACGGGGACTGGAATATTTATAATACTGGGCTGCCCACATCTGGTGCTGTCCCACTTCTGTCACAATAATGGCGCCGCCCTTTGTCTGACGGTAGATCTCCTCCATGATAAAGGGACCGGTCAGTCCAGGTTCCGTATAGCGCATGGGATATTTCGCGTCAAGTTCATGAATCTCCTGCATCCACGCCTTGTGCTCCTGCTGCTCAAGCATCTTATTCAGACGGATCAGTATCTCGTTGATATCGCCAATCACGCTGGCGTCTGTCCGGATATTTTTATTAATCTCCACCGGATCCACATCAAACTGCAGAATCTTCGCATGCCGGGCATAACGTTTTGCGTCACCGATCACACGGTCACTGAAACGTACGCCGATGGCAATCAGCAGATCGCAGGTGCTGACGCCAAAGTTTGACGCCTTTGTCCCATGCATTCCAAGCATACCGGTATAGCGGGGATCTGTTCCGTCAAAGGCGCCTTTCCCCATCAATGAGTCGCATACCGGCGCATCCGTCTTTTCTACAAACTTTGCCAGCTGGCGGCTGGCTCCGGAAATCACGGCTCCGCCGCCCACGAAAATAAAAGGCTTTTCTGACTGACGGATCAGCTCCGCCGCCGTCTCCAGATCTTCTTCTGTAATCTGATCTGTAGAACGCTTCACAGGAACCGCCTGCCGGAAGGAAAATTCTGTCTTTGCAGAAGTCACATCCTTGGGAATATCCACAAGAACCGGCCCCGGGCGTCCTGTCTGCGCGATGCGGAAAGCCCTGCGGATTACAGGCGCCAGGTTCTTTACATCCTTCACTATAAAATTATGCTTTGTAATCGGTGTGGTGATACCCGTAATATCCACTTCCTGGAAACTGTCTTTTCCCAGAAGCGAAACGCCTACATTACAGGTAATTGCCACCAGCGGAACCGAATCCATATAAGCAGTGGCAATACCTGTTACCAGATTGGTGGCTCCCGGCCCCGAAGTGGCGAAACATACGCCTGTCTTTCCCGTAGACCGGGCATAGCCGTCAGCCGCATGAGAGGCGCCCTGCTCATGAGAAGTCAGCACATGGCGGATCTCATCGCTGTGTTTATATAACTCATCATATACGTTCAGAATTGCGCCGCCGGGATAACCGAAAACAGTGTCCACGCCCTGCTCTTTCAAACATTCTATAACGATTTCAGCTCCTGTCAACTGCATATTTCCAAATTCCCCTTTTCTGTTGTGTATCCCACACAGTTTTGTACTGTAGCATATATACACACGAAATTAATCATTTCCCGGTATTTTCAGGACAGCTCCTGTGTTTCCGGATGTTACCATCGCCTGGTAACGCTTCAGATAACCCGTCATAACCTTTGGCTCTCTGGGCTGCCATTTTGCCTTTCTGGCGGCAAGCTCTTCCTCAGACACCTTCATATTTAAGGTATTTGCATTAATATCAATCTGGATAATATCGCCCTCCTCTACCAGGGCGATGGGGCCGCCTACTGCCGCCTCGGGAGAAACATGTCCGATAGCGGCGCCCCTGGAAGCTCCGGAGAAACGTCCGTCTGTGATCAGCGCTACTGTGGAGCCGAGTCCCATTCCGACAATGGCAGAGGTCGGATTTAACATCTCTCTCATGCCGGGACCTCCTTTCGGTCCCTCATAGCGGATCACAACCACGTCTCCCTCGTTGATCTTTCCTCCCTTGATCGCCGCAATAGCGTCCTCTTCACAGTCAAAGACACGGGCCGGTCCTTCATGAACCAGCATCTCCGGCGCAACTGCGGAACGCTTTACTACTGCGGAATCTGGCGCCAGATTTCCCTTCAGCACGGCAATGCCGCCGGTCTTGCTGTAAGGATTGTCAATGGGACGGATCACTTCCGGATTGCGGTTTACCGCCCCCTTAATGTTTTCACCGACTGTCTTTCCTGTCACCGTCATACAGTCTGTATGCAGCAGCCCCAGCTTGTCCAGCTCTGCCATTACAGCCCTGATGCCGCCGGCCTCATTCAGATCCTCCATATATGTGGGGCCTGCCGGAGCCAGGTGACAGAGATTCGGAGTCCTGTCGCTCATCTCATTGGCAATATCAAGATCAAGCTCCACGCCGGCCTCATGGGCGATTGCAGGAAGGTGAAGCATGGTATTGGTAGAACATCCGAGCGCCATATCCATGGTAAGAGCGTTCATGAACGCGTCTTTTGTCATAATATCCAGCGGACGGATATTCTTTCTCCACATATCCATAACAGCCATACCCGCATGCTTTGCCAGCTGGATTCTTGCGGAATAAGGCGCCGGAATCGTTCCGTTTCCGGGAAGTCCCATACCGATGGTCTCTGTCAGACAGTTCATGGAGTTGGCGGTATACATACCGGAGCAGGAACCGCAGGTAGGGCAGACATTCCGCTCATAATTTGTCACTTCTTCCTCTGTCATCAGTCCGGCCTCATAGGAACCGACAGCCTCAAACATAGAAGAAAGACTTCTCTTCTTTCCATCCACATGACCTGCCAGCATGGGACCGCCGCTGACAAATACAGTAGGAATATTCAGTCTTGCCGCTGCCATCAGAAGACCGGGTACATTTTTATCACAGTTGGGGATCATCACCAGGGCGTCAAACTGGTGAGCCAGGGCCATACACTCGGTAGAATCCGCAATCAGATCACGGGTTACCAGGGAGTATTTCATTCCCACATGACCCATGGCGATACCATCGCATACCGCAATGGCAGGGAACACAACCGGAGTCCCTCCAGCCATGGCCACGCCGATCTTGGCCGCTTCTGTAATCTTATCCAGATGCATATGGCCGGGTACGATCTCATTGTAGGAGCTCACGATGCCGACCAGGGGACGGTCCAGCTCCTCCTTTGTATAGCCCAGCGCGTTAAACAGGGATCTTGCGGGCGCCTGCTGCATTCCCGATTTTGCATTATCACTTCTCATTAGTTTCTCCTTTCTTTGGGCCGTTTTCTGCCCATACAGGTATCCTCTGGAGGATTTCTCCTTTCTTTGGACTGTTCTCTGCCCATACAGGTATCCTCTGGAGGATTTCTCCTTTCTTTGGACTGTTCTCTGCCCATACAGGTATCCTCTGGAGGACTTCCCCTTTTTATTTTTATCTGTTATTTATTCCGATATTCTGTTATTTATGGTTCAGAT
>CAYLWI010000020.1:22396-26487 GCA_964387345.1 uncultured Eubacterium sp.
CCTTTTTATTTTTATCTGTTATTTATTCCGATATTCTGTTATTTATGGTTCAGATCCTCTCGCAGATCAGATCACCCATTTTCACTGTGCCAACCAGCTCCACAGAAGCTTTCTTTTCCTCTTCCCGGGGCATGATATCAATTGTCCTGTATCCGTCCTTCAGCACCTGCTTCACGGCAGCTTCCACGACGTCTGCCTCCTTGTCCAGGTCAAAGGAATAACGCAGCATCATCGCCGCGGAGAGAATTGTGGCAACAGGATTGGCAATGCCCTTTCCCGCGATATCCGGCGCGGAACCGCCGCTGGGCTCATAAAGTCCGAACTTCGTATCATTCAGGCTCGCGCTGGAAAGCATCCCGATAGAACCGGTTACCATGCTGGCCTCATCCGACAAAATATCGCCGAACATATTCTCTGTCAGAATCACATCAAACTGCTTCGGATCCTTCACAAGCTGCATGGCGCAGTTGTCTACCAGCATATGCTCATACTCCACTTCCGGATAGTCCGCGGCCACTTCTTCCACTATCTTCCTCCAGAGTCTGGAAGAATCCAGTACGTTTGCCTTATCCACGCTGGTTATCTTTTTTCTCCGTTTCATGGCAATATCAAAACCCTTCACGGCAATCCTGCGGATCTCATTCTCATTGTATGTAAGGGTGTCCACAGCAGTCATCACGCCGTCCACTTCCTCTGTTTTTCTGGCTCCGAAATAGAGACCGCCGGTCAGTTCTCTCATAATCACCATATCAAAGCCGTCTCCGATAACGTCATCCCGCAGAGGACATGCTTCCTTCAGTTCCTCATAAAGGTAAGCCGGCCGCAGATTCGCGAAAAGATTCAGAGATTTGCGAAGCTTCAGAAGACCTGCTTCCGGCCGCAGTCCGGGCGGCAGCCTGTACCATGGAGAGGTGCTGGTATTCCCACCGATGGATCCCATAAGAACCGCGTCAGAGGCCAGCGCCTGGTCTATGGCCCGGTCTGTCAGGGGAACCCCTGTGACGTCAATGGAACAGCCTCCCATGAGGATATCCTCATATATAAACTCATGACCATATTTTCTGCCAACACAGTTTAAGACCTTCTGCGCCTCGGCAACAATTTCCGGCCCGATCCCGTCTCCGGCAATCACTCCTACCTGAAATCTCATAAACAGTTTCCTCCCATTCACGCTTATCTGTTTATGATAGTATAAATCGCAGCCAATTTCAAGTAGAATATTTGTCCCGATCAGGCAGACAGCGGTGTATAAAAAAAGAAGCCTGCGGAAAACTCCCGCCTGCTCCCTTTTCAGATCCCGCCTGCCCTTTTCTATTTCTTCTCTTCTATTGCGTCTTCCGCCTTCTCAATCTGCGCGATTGCCGCGCGCTGCATGGGAATCCGGCAGTTCTTATTGTTACCAAACTCCACGATAACAAGATCATCCTGAAGATCAATGATGGTGCCATAAAAACCGCCTGTGGTGCATACGGTATCGCCTACTGCCATTTTGGACAGCATATCATTCTTTCTCTGCTGTTCCTTCCTCTGGGGTCTGATCATGAATACAAACATGAATATCACCAGGATAACCACCCAGATAATGATACCTGTCGTACCTCCCATGCTACTGGAACTGCTCAATACAAACATAAAAAATTCCTCCTGTTTTATCTGTCATTTTATTTATTTGAAACTGATTCTGTCTCAATGTCTTTTACATTCTACACAATTAGCCCGGATAGTTCAAGCCATTTCCAATATTTTTTCTTTCCTGTCACGATTCTCCCTGCTCCATCCGGTACAGCTTCTCCTCCCTATAACTCTGATAACGGCTTTCATCAATGGCGTCCCGGATTTCTTCCATCATAGTATTGTAGAAATACAGGTTATGAAGAACACAGAGCCGCATCCCCAGCATTTCCTTCGCCTTCAGCAGATGGCGGATATAAGCCCTGCCGTAGGTCCTGCAGGCCGGGCAGCCGCACCCCTCCTCAATGGGGCGCATATCCCGCTCATACTTCTGATTAAACAGATTCATCTTCCCATGGTTTGTGTATACATGTCCGTGACGTCCGTTCCGGCTGGGGTAGACACAATCAAAAAAGTCAACCCCGCGGTCCACAGCCTCCAGAATGTTAGCCGGAGTTCCCACCCCCATCAGATAGACGGGTTTGTCCTCCGGAAGATGGGGAACTGTCACATCCAGAATATGATACATCTCCTCGTGGCTCTCTCCCACTGCCAGGCCGCCAATGGCATATCCGTCCAGCCCCAGCTCTGTAATCTGTTTTGCATGATCTATCCGGATATCATCATAAACAGCGCCCTGGTTAATCCCAAACAAAAGCTGATGCGGATTTATGGTATCCTCCAGGGAATTCAGCCGTTTCATTTCTTCTTTGCAGCGCATCAGCCAGCGGGTCGTCCGCTCCACAGAGGGCTTCACATAGCTGCGGTCCGCCAGCGCCGGCGGACACTCATCAAAGGCCATGGCAATCGTCGATCCCAGATTAGACTGGATCTGCATACTCTCCTCCGGGCCCATAAAAATCTTCCGGCCATCCACATGGGAATGGAAATGCACTCCCTCTTCCTTAATCTTGCGGAGTCCCGCCAGGGAAAATACCTGGAATCCGCCGGAGTCTGTCAGAATCGGCTTATCCCATACCATAAATTTATGCAGACCTCCAAGCTCCCGGATCAGCCGGTCTCCCGGCCGGACATGCAGGTGGTAGGTATTAGACAGTTCAATCTGCGTCTTAATCTGACGCAGATCATCTGTGGATACCGCTCCCTTAATCGCGGCCGCCGTTCCCACATTCATAAATACCGGAGTCTGCACTGTTCCATGAACAGTGGTCAGTTCCCCCCTCTTTGCCCGTCCGTCTTTCTTCAGTAACCTGTACATAAAAAAATCTCCTTGTTGCCATCGACATCCTTTATACTCTCATTGCAATTTCAAAATGAATCCTCTATAATGTACTCTATCATTACACAAAAATCAAGGGAGGAAATTCCAGTATGGCAGGTTCATCTTTCGGTACAATCTTTAAAATCACAACCTGGGGAGAGTCCCACGGCAGGGGCGTCGGCGTAGTAATCGACGGCTGTCCCGCGGGCCTTGCCCTCTGCGAAGAGGACATCCAGAAATTTCTGAACCGCAGAAAACCGGGCCAGTCAAAGTTTTCCACTCCCAGGAAAGAAGGCGACCAGGTGGAAATTCTGTCCGGCGTTTTTGATGGAAAGACTGCCGGAACTCCTGTTTCCCTGATTGTCCGCAACGAAAATCAGCAATCAGGGGATTACAGTGAAATAGCCGCTTATTACCGGCCCGGTCACGCCGATTATACCTTTGACGCAAAATATGGCTTCCGGGACTACCGGGGAGGCGGCCGCTCCTCCGGGCGCGAAACCATCGGACGGGTCGCCGCCGGAGCGGTCGCTTCAAAAATCCTGAATGAAATGGGGATCCGGCTTCTTACTTACACAAAGTCCATCGGTCCGGTTTCCATCAATATGAATTGTTTTGACGAAAATGAGATCCAGGAGAATCCGTTATACATGCCCGATGCTTCCGCGGCAGGAAAAGCGCAGGAGTATCTGGAACAGTGTATGGCTGACCGGGATTCCTCCGGCGGTATTGTGGAGTGTGTCATTACCGGAATGCCGGCAGGCGTCGGCGAGACAGTGTTTGACAAGCTGGACGCTTCCCTGGCAAAGGCAGTCTTTTCCATCGGCGCTGTAAAAGGTTTTGAAATCGGCTCCGGATTCGGGGCTGCTTCCATGAAAGGCTCTGAAAATAACGATCCCTTTACCATGAAAAACGGACGGGTCTCAAAAGAAACAAACCATGCCGGCGGTATTCTGGGCGGCATGAGCGACGGCTCCCCCATCGTTTTCCGGGCAGCCATCAAGCCGACGCCTTCCATCGCCCATCCCCAGCACACAGTAAAAAAGGACGGCACGCCCATAGAGATCAGTATTCAGGGACGGCACGATCCCATCATTGTTCCCCGGGCTGTGGTTGTGGTGGAATCCATGGCGGCGCTGACCATTCTGGATCTCCTGATGATCAATATGTCCGCAAGAATGGAGTATCTGAAAAAAAT
>CAYLWI010000021.1:0-23009 GCA_964387345.1 uncultured Eubacterium sp.
TCTGGGGCTGTATCAATGGACTGAATGCAGACGCGGATCTGGTTGCAAAGCTGGGACTTCCGGAGGGGCATACCGTATGCTGCGGTATTGTTCTGGGTGAGACAGAAGATAAATTCGAGGAAAGAGATATTCCTTCTGACCGGATTTCTGTTTCCTGCCTGTAAGCGGGAATTATTTTCAAAGCAGATAACAGGCATTCAAAAACAGGATTCGCCTGTTCACCCCATCTATCCAACTCCCCTGCCCTTCAATCATGAGGGAAAACAGGGGAGTTCTTTTTACTCCGCTTTCCTTCATAAAGCTTTACCCGCAGCTATCTCCTCAACGCCTTCCGCACTGTTCTTCTCAATGAACCGGAAAATGGGAAATTTCAGAAAATAACCAGTTCCGGGTATACTACCGGATTACAGAAAAAGGGATTCGGCATCTGAATGAAATCACAGAAACTTATTCCCGATTAAGTCAGTCTGTCAATTCCATTCTTTTCAAGAAGGAAAAATAAACAGAAAAAGGTGAGCGTTTCACCCACCTTTACAAAATATTTTTCCCATATAACTCGTAATAAAAAATGTACTGCTGCATCACTCCCTGGATTCCCCGGTACCTCCGGTTGGGAAATCCTCTTTTATAATGACGCTCCAGCGCCTGGCTGATGTGCGTGTCTATGGGGAACGCCTGCAGATGATGCAGGGCAAAGAGACAGATGCAGTCGGCCACTTTCCCTCCAACCCCGAACAGCTTCAGCAGCTCTTCCCGCGCTCTCGCATAAGGCATATTCCTGATCTGATCCAGCTCCACTTCACCGGAAACCACGCTCCGGGCAGAACGCACCACATATTTGCTCCTGTATCCCAGATTACATTCCATCAGCGCATTCTCCTCCAGGGAAGCCAGAGCTTCCGGCCGGGGAAAAGCATAGTATGTCTCCCCGCGGAAATTTTTCATGGGTTCCCCATATTTTTCACAGATATTCCGGATACAGCGCCGGATTCTCGCAATATGGTTCTGCTGGGAAATCAGGAAGGACACAATCATCTCCCAGAGATCCTGCCGCAGAATCCGGATACCGCCGCCCGTCTGCGCCGCTTCCACAAGGTACTTGTCATTGGGATTGATCCTTTCTTTCCAGACTTCATAGTCTGCTTCCAGATCAAAATAATCCTTCCAGAAAGTCTCATACTCTTTCTCATTACAGAAAAAAGTAACTTCCTGTCCCTGCTGCGCCGCTTCCAGATAACGGCGTCCTGCAATGACTCTGTAATACCCGGCTGCCGCCCCGTCCGGACCGGCGTCATATGTATCGCTGCTTTGTTCCGGAAGCCGTTCCATCCGGAAGCACTGTCCGGAATCGCAGATTTGTCCCAGATCAAAATCCTTTAACCTCCGTATCGTTTTTTCCATAAAACTCACCTTATCCTATGTCCGCAGTCTGCCGCATGAAATCCCGGTCTGCTTTTCTGAGTATAACGTTTTTTCATTTCCCTTTCAACGCCGGAAATACCCGATTCCGGAATTTCCAGAAAATATATTCCACAGAAAAAATACATTAATATCTGATTTTTCTCCCCCATATCCCCCGGGAAATGATATACTAAATAAAATATATTTACTAAAGGAGATCAGCTATGGCAGTAAAAATCAACGGCGTAAATCATTTCGCTATCAGTGTTCCCGATCTGGAAGAAACCATCCGGTGGTATTCTGATATTTTCGGCTTTACCGTCATCGACCGGTCGGTAATTCCCGGACCGGACATCAAAGTATCCCACATGCAGGGAACCGGATTCATTCTTGAAATCTTCGAGGCTCCGGGAGCCGCTCCCCTGCCCGGAGACCGCCGGATTCCAAACCGGGATCTCATGACCCACGGGAACAAACATATGTCCTTCGGCGTTCCCGACGGCCCGAAGGCGAAGGAAGAACTGGAAGCCCTGGGGGTAGAGGTCGCCATGGTCGCCGAGGTAGATGGCACCTACGGCGTTTTCATCCGCGACAATACGGGAAATCTGATTGAGATCTTCGAGGAGAAGGGCGATTCTCCCTTTAACCAGCATAAGGATATCTGAACAAATCCGGGCTCTTCATATCTGAGCCCGGAGCGCCGTTTTCACCGGTGCTCCAGACGCAGATATTTCTCTCTTGTAGCAAGTCCGCCCCGGATATGACGCTCCGATTTATTCACATCCAGCACTTTCCGGGCTTCCGCCGCAAGGGACGGGCTGATCTGAAGAAGACGGTCCGTGATATCTTTATGTACCGTAGATTTACTAATCCCGAACTGCTTCGCCGCCTGGCGCACAGTTGCGTTATTGTCTATGATATACCGGGCAATCTCCATAGCCCGCTCTTCAATATAACTTTTCACAAAAATCCCCGCAAACATTCGTTTTTACAAATGTATGCGGGGATTTTTACTTCTATGCTTCCGCGGCTCCACAAACCTTATCTTTTTGAACGGGCATAATTTCCCCCGGTTACTGGCTGCCGGAAAATACAGATCCGGAGTCTTTCTCCGGGAGATATGTTCAGCGCCGCCGGAAGAAGAATTCCATGTCCTTATGGAACTGAAATAAAAGCTCCCGGATTATTCCTTCAGCAGATACCCTGCTTTTTCCAGGGCCTCACAGACTTTCTGGAAATGCTCCTCCCCGGGGCAACATAAAGTATGCAGATGAGCGCCTCCTGTCAGTTCTGAAAGAGAATGGGCGTCTTCCCGCCGCACCTTCTTCATAAACTGCGCCACATCATAACGGGATTGCAAATGCAGCTCTCCTGTCAGCTGTCCATACACCGGATGCTCCACAATAACATCCAGCACTTCGCATCCATAATCCACACAGATATTCAGTTCATCCTCTGTCTGCTCCCTGTTGTGGATGCAGGCAACCCTGCGGATCAATCCCTTTTTTTCTTTCTCTGTAAGAATGTACCCCCTGGGAGTTGCCTCAATTTCCACGCCGGAAGCCCGCAGCAGCGCCACATCCCCCACAATAATCTGACGGCTGACAGAAAACTCTGCCGCCAGCGCAGACGCGCTGACCGGTTCTGTCTGTCTGCGGAAACATTCCAGAATCCGCTGTCTGCGTTCTTCTGCTTTCATTTAAGCCATTCCCTTCCTTTCCTTATTCTCCTGTTCCATCTTCTCCAGCCTCACATTCTGCTGTTCCCGGCTGGTCAGAACCAGATAAAAGCTCTCCAGAAATGGAATTTCCTGCTGATAAACTTCCCCTGCCGGACCTCCCTTATTTTCTCCGGCCTGCAGCCCCGGAATCACAGAAAAATAATCCAGCCCCCGGCGCAATCCGACGCCGGTATACTTCACATAGCTTTCCTTATATGTCCAGATACGGCTGAACTCCCCGAATCCGTTGATCTCCATCCATGAAATCTCCTCCGGGTGAAAAAATCTTCTGGCAAGCCTTTCCCCATCTTTTTCATACCGCCGCTGCAGATCCAGCCCTACTTTACAGTCTCCTACCGCGCAGGACCATATGTTCTCACTGTGGGAAATCGAGAAATTTATCTGCGGAAAATCCCGCAGCGCCGGCTTTTCATTTTCTTTCCGGACAACCTGCAGCGTCTGAAAATCCTTATGCAGATATTTTCCTACAGCCTGTCTCAGAAGCTCGTGGGAATCTGTTTCCCCGTCCCATTCACACCAGAAAATAGTTACGCTCATTTTCCTCCGGAAACCGCCTTTTCTCCTGTGTTTTCAGACAGACATCCCGTTACCTCCCGGACATCCGTCTCTTCTGCCGTTCCGGCAGTTCTGTCCTCTTCCGGCACATACCGGTCCAGAACCTCCGTATAGCGGGAAGAAGTCGTCACCCAGGTTATATTTTCATAAGGGATCTTCCATCTCTTATCTTCCCAGGCAGTATCCGGACCATAATACCGGATCGTCACCTGCTTCTTTCCGGCCTTTTCAATCCTTCCAATTGCGTAGCGTTCATTCTTTTTTGCCAGTTTCTCACACTCAACAATAACAATATTTCCATATTGCCTCAATGTTCTGAATACCGACGGCCAGTCTGTAATATCCAGTTCCGGCGCATTTTTCTCCCCGTCTTCCTCCTCTTTTGAAATGGAATTGTCTCCGCCGTCTTCAATTCTGACCTTTTCAATCACATCCAGACTCCGGACAGAATAACCATAAGCCGCCGCGTCCCCTTCTCTGATCATGTATACCAGCCTCTCGCTGATAGCAAGAGGAAGAAAACGGAAAGGTTCTTCCGGATCACACTCTGTGTAAATACTGCAGATACGCCCCGTCTTCGCGGCCTTTTCAATCCGCTTTCTTATTTTTTTCTTTTTCATAAATATCCTCCATACCCTCCGGTTCCGATTCCCGGCAGAACTCTGTCTCTCTGAAAAACATAACTCAGACAAAACGAATTCTTCAATCCAGAACTATTGTATGATTTTTTATAATGAAAATCAACTGTTTTTCTTCCGGACCGGGGCAGGACAAAAAGGAGAACGTTATTGTTCACTCCGGCATCAGACAGCAGGTGTCTGACGCCGGAGTGAACAATAACGGGAGAACAGCCGCATCCACTGCAGTTATTCTCCCTGAAATCACATTTTCCAGCTGATTATTTCTGATACCTGTCATACAGCCGCTGAAAAGCAGGCAGACTTCTCTCCGCCACTTCCGCCGGAACACAGTAGGAGATCCGTACCCATCCCGGACCATAAAACGCATTTCCCGGAGCCATCAGAATCCGCTCCTTTTTTGCTTCCTCGCAGAATCTGAAATCATCCTCCTCCAGAGCTTTCATAAACAGATAAAAAGCTCCGTCGGGATGAATACAGGTATAACCAATCTTTCTGAGGCCTTCATACAGAATATCTCTTGTTTCTCTGTATATGCTGGTTTCCACAGAGGCGTCCACACACTTCAGAAGCATCCTCTGCTGAAGAGACGGCGCGTTCACATACCCCAGATAACGCATGGATGCCGTAATGCCGGCCAGCAGATCCTCCGCATCCTGTACGCGGGGCTCCATGGCTATATATCCGATCCGTTCCCCCGGAATGGATAATGTCTTGCTGTAAGAATAAACCACAATCGTATTCTCATAGTAATGGGTCAGATAAGGAACTTCCATATCATAAGCCAGTTTCCGGTACGGCTCATCTGAGACAAGATAAATCGGATGTCCGTATTCCTCCTGCTTCTTTTTCAGAATATCCGTCACCATTTTCAGGGATTCCTCCGTATATACTGCTCCCGTAGGATTATTCGGCGTATTAATCAGTACAAACCGTGTTTTCTCCGACAGGGCCGCCTGAAAGGTTTCCGGATCCGGCTGCAGAGTCTCCATATTACATAAAGCCGGAACCAGTTTTCCATATACAGTCTCCACATAACTTTTATATTCCCAGAAATAAGGCGCAAAGGTTACCACTTCGTCCCCATAATCCAGAAGAGTATGACAGAGCACCACTATGGCCGCCGCAGCCCCGCTGGTCATAATAATACCATTTTCGTCATAATGACATCCATATTTCTGGTTCAGATATTCTGCAATACAGACGCGCACCTCCGGATAACCCACGTTTGCGGTATAGCCATGAAGAACAAGGGCTTCCTCCGTATCCAGAATCTCCTTCAGGGATTCATTCACAATCGCCGGAGGCTCCACACTGGGATTTCCAATCGTAAAATTGAAAATATTCTCCTTCCCATACACAGCCGCCATCTTCTTTCCTTCCTCAAAAATATCACGGATACTGACCGACAAATCCAGTGATTCACGTAAACGTTTCGCTATCATAATCTTTCCCCTCTTTTATTTTATTACTCAGACGCATTAACGCTTTAAACCATAACACTAAGCTAAATCATAACACACTCTCCCAGAAAAGGAAAGCCAAACTTTCATTTCTTTACAATCCGGAATTCATTTGGTATACTTTGGGTATCAAATTGTTCAAAGAGAGGTAACAGATGTCAGAACAGATAAACAACAAATATAATACGTTAAAACAGCCTGCCCAGAGCAAGCAGATGATGGTATATCAGCAGATCAAGGAAGACATTTTAAATAACACTTTTCCAGAGGGTACCGTCATGGTAGAACGTAAGCTCTGCGATATCTACCAGGTCAGCCGCTCCCCCATCCGGAATGCTCTCCAGAGGCTGACCCACGAGGGACTTTTATCCTTTGTTCCCGGTAAGGGCGTTGTCGTTTCCTCCTTCACTACAGAAGATATTCTGGAGGTCTACGACCTGATCGAACTTCTCCAGGTTTACGCAGTCGGCGCCTGTATTAACAAAGCTTCTCCCACTGCGGCTGAGGCCTTGCAGCTGACGCTGGCCAGCATGGAAAAAACCATATCGGATGGAGAAATTTTCCAGTGTACACGCCAGGATCAGAGATTTCATGAACAGCTGATTGAATATGCCGGAAACAGCCGTCTCAAAAACATATATGACCAGCTTGCCTGCCAGCAGCTTCGTTTCATGACTACAATCCTGAACGATGCGGTTCTTGCAAACCGTTCCCTGGCAGAACACAGGGAAATTGTGGACGCCATCAGCAGAAAAGATACTTCATCCGCCGAAAAATCTCTCCATAACCATTATAAAAACATCAAACAATACTATGTGGATAAGCTGCTGGAACGGCTGAAAATCTGAATCAGTATTGCCCCTGTCCGCCGGGATAAATCCGTCAGATGTCTGCTCCTGCAGGCATGGCAGCCACCTGATGGATTTATCCCGCAAAAATCCCGCAAAAAAGACGATCCTGTCCGGACCGTCTTTCATTTTGCAATATCACATAACACTAAAAGATACGACGTACTGCTAAAATCGTCTTATATGTAACAGATGTGTACTTAATGCCTCCTGCCGGATAAGGCTTGGAATTAGACGCATTCACAATCATATTATTTCCTACATAGATACCTACATGTCCGCTGTAACATACGATATCGCCCGGCTGCATATCAGATACGGAAACTGCGTATCCCACGGAACGCATTGCGCTGGAACTGTGGGGAAGCGATACTCCGAAATGCGCATATACACTCATGACAAATCCGGAACAATCCGCGCCGTTTGTCAGACTGGTTCCGCCATACGCGTAAGGATTACCGATAAACTGGCATGCATAATCAGCAACTGCCTGTCCGGTGGAACTGCTGGAAGATGTAGAGGAAGAACTCGAACTGGAAGTAGTACTTCCGGTGGATACACTGGAAGATCCGCTTGTCACATTGCTGACTGTTGTACTGGTAGTCTGTCCGGATATCAGAATCTCATTCTGCTCACGGATCGTCTCTTCGTACTCAGCCGCAAGACTCTGCGCCTCCGCCAGCATGGTATCAAAATCATCCATCTCGCTGCTCTTCTCAGCCTTCATGGTCTCCAGCTCCTGCTTCTGCTCCTGCAGCGTCTCCTGGATCTCCTCAAGCTGCGCTTCCTCCTCAGCCACCTGATTTACCAGATTCTCTACTTCCTGCCTGGTATTCTGATACTCTACCAGAAGATCGCGGTCATAATCATATACCTTGGAAAAATTCTCTATCTTATTCAGAACATCCGCAAAACTGTCAGAGCCCATAAGAGCTGTCAGGAAAGAAGAATCTCCGTTCTCATACATATAACGGATACGCTCCTTCATAGCCTCATACTGCTCTTCCGCTGTCGCTTTTGCCTCCTCCAGATCAGCCTGCGCCGCTTCCAGTTCCGCCTGTTTATTTTCAATGTCGGTCTCAGTGGTACTGATATCCACAAGAACCTGTACCAGCTCGGCATCCAGGGCATCAATCTCCTCCTGCAGGCTGGCCTGCTTTGATTCAATCTCACTGATCTGTTCATTTACAGTATCCAGATTCGCCTGGGCCTCACTCAGCTTCGTAGCTCCCGCCATCTGTGTACTGCCCAGCACCATAACAACAATTAATCCCAGTGCAATCAGCTTCTTCATCTTCATAAAATGTCCCTTACCCCTGTCTCTTCCTATATATTCACAATAAAAATATCCTGTATCTGGCTGAGGGACAGGGCACTGCCCCTCAGGCAAACACAGTATATCATCAATCATAACAGATTTCAACCCAAAGAGACACTTTTTAGAAATATTTCATATTTTTTTGTAATAGTTTTGTAATATTTCGGAACCTTCCTGTTACTTTTTTACAAACCCTCCCTCTCCACACCGGCCGGTATTGTATACAATATCTTTATGCCCTCCGGGGGAGCTGCTTGATTAAGAGAATTTTCATTCCCTGGGTAACGTTATCATTGTCCAGCCGGTTCGTCTTTTTTATCTTTTCGATTGTCGTATGATATTTCTTTGCAATTTTCCATAGAGAATCCTCCGGAGTCAGTGTCAGTCCCACAATGGAAGGCTGGATATTCAGTTCTTCAATCTTCAGATCCTCCTGGCGTATATCCTGTATCACTTCCATATTCAGCGGATTTGTAACCAGGGCCAGAAAACTGACGACTGCCTGGACCTCAACCTCCCGCCCGTTTTTCATCAGGAACGAAAGAACTTCCAGGGAATGCTGCAGTTCTATCTGATCTTCCCCGGTAATTCCCGGAATTTCAATAACAGCTTTAAATGGAATGACTTCCTCCATCCCATGGACGGGAGCATTATCGCTGCTGGTCAGATACAGCAGCTGGATCCGCACCGCTCCCTCCACAAGAATTCCGTCTTCCGTAATCTCTCTGTGATCAATTTCCACATTTCCGAATCCTGCGCAGATCTGTAAAATATCCTGATCCGGGTTCTGTATTTTCATGGTTTCATTGACACGGCACTGTGATTCATTCTTCATGCGCAGTGTCATTAAAGAAACCTCTTCTTTTTCCAGAACCAGTCTGCAGTCCAGGGCATACATATCACTGATCAGTTCCTGGCTTTTTTCTTCATACAGGCAGATATCCGCCCTCAGATCAGCTTCTGCCAGAATGACCCGTGGTTCTCCATCTTCGTCATTTCCCAGACTGCAGTTCAGGCTCTGGGATCTCACGGCAACGTAAGGGATCAGACTGCTGTCTGCCTCCGGAATATCAAACGCACACCGGTAGGGTATTTTTTCCACAAACCACTGGATACCGCTGCTGTCTTCCCCGGCATATATCAGAAACACCTGTATATTTCCCTGAATCGTCACTTCTCCCGGCGCCACTCTCGTTTCCGTACCAAAAAACTGCGCCTGCTGCCAGAGAATCTGCCCTATATTGGCTTTATTTGATGGTATATGTAGCTCCTCCCGTATATGGCACTGCTCATTTCCATGATATTTCAGCTCCAGGAATTCCAGCTGTTCCATCATGATTTCCGGCTGATCCCCAGTCTCAAGGCCGGCCGGAAGTTCTACATCATATCTTTCTCCCGCGCAGGCTTCCAGTTCCAGGAGAGCCCGGATATTCAGCTTCCTGGAATTATTAATCCGGACAGACAGATCCTCCAGAACCGGTTCCACGCTGACCATATCAAATTCATCCATCTGTTCCATAACCAGTGTTTCCTGGAAAGGGATCTCACCTTCCAGACTGCTGATTTTCCAGTCATTCTGATCGGTACGGTACAGCACCCGGAAGCGGATTGCTCCCCGTATCAGTACCTGGCCGGTTCCCGGCCTGATCTCATCCAGCCGCACATCCTGGCTGGTCAGAATCACAGAAAAAAGATCCGGCAGATAGTCCGGCAGATGATATACTTCGTCAAACGTTGCCTGGGCAGACGCTGTTCCCTTTTTCCTCTCCATCTGGACCTGGGTCTTTAATAACTCCATTTTTCTTCCTCCTATTCAAATACCACATTTTCTTCCAGCCGCTCCGTTTTGATTACAATGTAAGGATAACTGACCTTTTTTTCTACATCCTGCCCGCTCTCCGGGCCGATCAGATCCGCGTCGAAATAAATGGCGTTATCCGCCAGATACAGCTCTCTCATCTGGATACTGTAGCCGCCTGTTTCCTGCATCCCGAAACCGCGGACAATATACAGTCCGTCATCCTCACAATAACTCATCTTAAAATCCTCTGATTTTCTCTGCTCAATTTCTTCCATAAGTGTCTCCGGAATTTCTGTTTCCTCCAGGACTGTGTATTCCAGGTCGCGGATTTTTTCTGTATCAGTCTTTTTTATGGTGCATCCGCCAATCACAAGGATAACAAGTAACAAAACGACCAGAAGATATATTTTTTTCCTCATGAAGCACTTTTCCCTCATGATTCCTTACAGCATTCTATTCGCCTTCCGTCCCGATTATTCCTGTATGCCGGAAAAAAAACAGCTTTTCTGCTTAAACACAGAAAATCCTTCCGTAATATTGATAAAGAAAAATATGGATTTCTTTTAAATCTTATGATATTGTATTTGTTGTATGAACATTTTTGGAGGAAGCATTTTATGCTAAGAACGATACTGGCAATCGGATTTGCGGTCCTGTACCTTATTCTGGGAATTCCGGTACTGGGAATAGAATATCTTATTGGAAAAAAGAATCCCCATCTGAGAGACATCAGCAGCCTGCGCATGGTTCAGTGGGCCTTCCGGGTGATTGATAAAATCTGCGGCGTCCGGCTTACTGTCATCGGACACGATAACGTTCCCGGAGATCAGGCCGTTTTATATGTGGCGAACCACAACAGTTATTTTGATATTATCATTACATATTCTCTATGTCCGGACCTGACCGGTTACATTGCCAAGGATACTCTCGGAAAAGTACCGCTTCTGAATATCTGGATGCGCCGTCTCTATTGTCTGTTTATGAACCGGGACGATATGAAACAGAGTCTGAAAGTAATCCTGCAGGGCGTAGAATATATTAAGCGGGGAATATCTATCTGTATTTTCCCCGAGGGCACCAGGGGAAGCTCCCAGGATATGGAGCCGTTCAAAAACGGCAGCATGAAAATCGCCGAAAAAACCGGATGTCCGGTGATTCCCATTGCCATTTCCAATTCCCGGGAAATTCTTAACAACCATATGCCGGTTGTCAGACCAACCCATGTGATCGTGGAATATGGCAAACCGATTTACCCGGAAGAACTGTCAAAGGAAGAACGCAGAATACTGGGAAGCATCACCCAGAATACGATCCGGGAAATGATGGACAGGCACACGGGGCTTATTTAAAATTTCACTATGCAAAAAGTATCTTCCCTCTCCGGAAAGATACTTTTTTATTTCTGTCATTTCTTTTCCGCGGCCTCCCGCAGAGCTGTCACAACCTTCGGAAATTCCATAAAATGCGAGGCCTTTACAAGCACTGTGTCTCCCGGCCTGATCCGGGCGAGAAGCCCTTCCGTCAGTTCCTCCCGGGTATCATAGTGTACCGTCTCGCACCCGGCCTTCGCTGCTTCTGCCAGCGCCGCTGACAACTCCCCGGTACAGAACAGCAGATCAATCTTCTTTTCCGCCGCATACGCCCCGACCTGCCGGTGAAGCTCCCGCTCATTTTCTCCCAGCTCCCCCATGTCTCCCAGCACAGCGATCTTCCTTCCCTCTGCCAGAGCCAGGACATCCAGAGACGCCCGCATGGAAACCGGGTTTGCATTGTAACAGTCATCTATAATCATAATTCCGCCGGTTTCGATCAGATTAGTCCTTCCCGCAATGGTTTTCGCATGGGAAATCCCGGCACAGATCTCATCCCTTTCCATACCCATGGCGTGTCCCACGCAGGCTGCGGCACAGGCATTGTAAATATTATGTACCCCGGGAATCGGCTCCTGAATCCTGCAGTCTGCCTCCGGGAAATGCAGAACCGCTTCCATTCCCTTCAGTCCGTGATTTTTGATGGAATCTGCTGTCACATAGTAGGAATCATTCATCCTTTCTGCTGTACCGTCCTCCACAAAATAACGGACAGGCCGGACCCCTTTCACATCCCCGATTCCGGAAAGCTTATCATCATTTCCATTTAATACGATCACACCGTCCGGCTTCAGATAATCAAAGATCTCCGATTTCGCCCGGAGCACGCCGTCCCTGTCGATGAGATTTTCCAGATGGCACTGGCCGATATTGGTCATGACACAGATATCCGGTTTTGCCATCTTTGCCAGGCGGTGCATCTCTCCAAAGTCGGAAATCCCCATCTCCACAACCGCCGCCTCATGCTCCGGACGAATTCTGAGAAGCGTCAGTGGAAGTCCGATCTCATTATTAAAATTCCCTTCCGTCTTCAGAACATTATATTTTTCACCCAGAACAGCGGCAATCATTTCCTTTGTACTGGTCTTTCCAACGCTTCCCGCGATGCCGACAATCGGGATTTCCAGGGTAGAACGATAGAACTCCGCGATATCCTTCAACGCCTGGGGACAGGATTCCACCAGAATATAAGATCCCGCCGGATCCTCCAGCGCCTGTTCCGAAAGAACCGCCGCAGCGCCTTTTTTATAAACATCGGGAATAAACCGGTGGCCATCCACCCGCTCTCCTCTTATGGCTATATACAGATATTCCGGTTCCACCTGCCGGCTGTCAATCACTACGCCCGCAACTTCCGCATTCTCCCGGGCAGGATCTCCATAATAAGTTCCCCCACAGGCCTCTGCTATATGTTTTAATGTCATTTGTCTCATATGAACTTATCCGCCTTTGTTATTCTGACCTCTCCTGTCAGTTTTCTGTATATTTTTTCTCAGAAACCTGTATCAGCTTTTCACACAGCTCCCCGAATCCCATGCCAAGAACCGCCGCTTCCTGGGGAAGCAGACTGGTGGGCGTCATTCCGGGAAGCGTGTTAGCCTCCAGACAGAAAATCTCATTCCTGTCATTCAGCAGAAAATCCATTCTGGAATAAGTATCCAGTCCGAGGCATTCGCAGACCCGGACTGCAATCCCCTGCATCCGCCGGCTGATCTCCTCCGGAATCCGGGCAGGGCAGGTCTCAACGGTACTTCCGGCTTTATATTTATTCTCATAGTCATAAAAACCTTCCACCGGAGCAATCTCAATTACGGGGAGCGCCTGGAAATCAATTACGCCTACTGAAAACTCACGTCCCTCTACATATTCCTCCACCACAATCTCATCCTCATACCGGAAAGCATCCTTCAGCGCCTTCAGATACTCCTGTTCTGTTCTGGCAATATAAACGCCTATGCTGGATCCGCCGCAGCAGGGCTTTACCACACAGGGCAGGCCGATCCCTGTTTCCTCCAGGGATTTCTGCTCTTCCTTTCTCATGGAAATCCAGTGGGGAGTCGGAATTCCGGCCGCGTCAAACATCTTCTTGGAAATCCCTTTATCCATCGCCAGAGCGCTGCCCAGATACCCGGTTCCGGTGTAACGGATACCAAAAAGATCAAAAGCCGCCTGGATCTTTCCATTCTCGCCATTTTCTCCATGCAGCGCCATAAACACAAAATCCGCGGCTCTGCAGATAGAAATCACATTAGGGCCGAAAAAGCAGTCTGACTGATCCTTCCGCATTGCCTTTATCTTTTCCAGTTCCGGTTCTTTCGCTGAAATAACGCCTTCCGGGACACTGGCCTCCCGGCAGTGTTCGAAAATATCTGAAATATCAGTTTCCTCTTCCTGATATCCCAGAAACACGTCCAGCATAATCACATTATGCCCTTTTCCCCTCAGCGCCCGGCTTACCATAGAACCGGTAATCAGGGATACATCTCTTTCTGTGCTGAGACCGCCAGCTAAAACAACAATATTCATAAGCATACTCCTCATTTCCGAATGTTACCCACAGTTTAACTCATTTCCCGGTGTTTGTGAATGGAAGTATGAAAAAAATACCGTTTTTCTTTCAGGATATACTCTCCCTGGTTCTCAGCCGGAACTTCCCGGACTTCTCCTTCCTCTTCGCCTCCCGGTCTCTCCGGCTTCTTCCCTGACGGCTCCGGATGGCTTCATCCAGCTTCCGGAAACGCTCTTCCTCCTGCTCTTCCCGGTCGCGCATGAGATAATTCATCTCTTTCAAAACCTTCTCTCCCACCTGGGAACTGACCTCATTCCCCAGCGCCTGGTTATTCTCCGCGATGGCATTGCGGACAATCTCATTCATCATAATCCGGAACTGTTCCAGTTTGGAAAGGGATACATCAGAAGATACCGGCGGCTGTGCTGAATCCGTCGTTTTTTCTACAAAATAAGCGTCCTTTTCCTGTGGGTTCTCTGTGTACACATTACCGTCCTCCTCCGTTTTTTCATCTCTGTCATCATCCATCTGCAGTTCCTCAATATGGGGGTTATGAATCATCATCCGGATTGCTTTCAGCTGATACCCTTCTTCCTTAAGTCTTTTTATTTCTTCAAACTGACGGAGATTTTCTTCTGTATAGTAACGGTGTCCCATCTCGTTCCTGGGAACGTCCAGCTCCAGTTCCTCTTCCCAGTAGCGCAGCACATGCGCCTCTACCTGGACCCGGCCGGCCGCATCTGAAATCATATAACGCACCTTTTCCATAACAATACCTCCTGTCCTTATAGAAAATATGTAATACCTCTGCTATTACATTATAGAAACTTTTATACCTGTCCTCAAGAAATTTCCATCGTAAAATTGCGACAGGGTCTGCGTCCAGATGACACAAACCCTGCCTTTCTTTAAACTTCTTCCTGTTCCGGTTCTTCCTCCCCGTCCTCGCCAAAAATAATCACTACTTTAAACAGATCCCCATCCAGATACAGATCAAACTGCCCCTTCTGCATCACAGTCAGATTCCGCGCAATCTCCAGACCCAGGCCATTGCCTTCCGTGGTCCGCGAACTGTCCCCCCGGACAAACCGCTCCATCAGTTCATCCGCACTGATATTCAACGGATGTTCAGATATATTTTTTATGGAAAAAATCACTTTATCTTCCCGGTTTTCCCCATCCACATAAACCCTGGAGTAAGGCATTGCGTATTTCGACACGTTATTATACAGATTTTCAAGCACCCTGTACATCCGCCTTCCGTCCGCCCGGATCATAAGATTTCCCTCTGGAAGCGTGCAGACAAGTTTCAGATGACGGGCTTCAAATTTCTCCCCGAACTCGCCGTTTGTCTGTTTGATCAGCTGCTTTAAATTTATTTCCTGCATATCCAGAGTAATATTGCCGGAACTGATTTTTGACGCTTCAATCAGATCGTCTGTCAGTTGTTTTAACCTTGCGGATTTTCTCACCAGAATATCCACATATCCGGCAATCCTCTCATCTTCAAAGTCCTCCCGGTCCAGAATATCCACATAATTGATAATAGAAGTCAGCGGCGTCTTGATATCATGGGACACATTTGCAATCAGATCTGTCTTCAGCCGCTCGCTCTTCAGCTGTATTTCCACCGCCCGCTTCATACCGTCCCTCATCTGGTTGACTTCCCTGGCCATCTCCCGGTTCTGGAATGACATATCTTCTGTATCAATCTGATAGTCCAGATTTCCCTGGGAGATTTCCCGCAGCGCGGCCTTAATTTCATTCTTACCCTTCTCATTCTTTACCAGAAGGTACAGAATATAGATATTCACCACAATCAGAACCAGCAGGAAAAAGAAGCCCGGTCCGGCCGCCCACATAATTCCGAAAGATGCAATAATAATCAGGAGTAAAAACAGATTAATTGCAAAAATCCCGACATACCGTATGATCAGCTTCTGATTTTCTTTCCGGGCATTATATAATGTCCGGATCCATTTCCCGACTCTCCGCCCGATGGAAAGAAATACACTTCCCCCCAGCCTTCTGGCCTTGATTCTCCGCCCATAAAGGTTGATCATCTTTGCGGCAGTCAGCGAAAGAAGCAGCATTCCTCCTGTAATCAGGGGACAGCAGCCGGCAAATATGGAAACTGCATCAGAAGAGCTATAGGAATAATCATTCCAGTACATATAATAGGCGCCGTTCATTCCGTTAAACAGCATGGCCAGACCGGCCGCCGCAAGTATCACATCCGTCACAATCCATATTTCAACCGGGAAACGGTCAGTCAGCTTCAGATGAATCTCCCGGTCCCGGCTGTTATGTCCTGCCTGCCTTCCCAGCAGAACCAGCATCACTACCATAATGCCCAGAGCAGCGAAAAAAACAACCGGGACGGCGTCAGGGCCTTCCGCATATGTCTGGTATAACTGATGATAACTATAAGACCAGGAACTTCTCACCGGATAATTCAGATCAAGTCCCACAAAAAGCTGACAGGAACTGCATCCCTCCTCACTGATATCATCCAGTATGCTCCATGCTTCACCGGCCAGATTCCAATTCAGAAGCGCCTCCGCCTCCTCTGAAATCTCCGATTCCAGTTCCAGATCATCAGCTTCACCTTTCAGCACATAAAAGCATCCTTTGCCATTGCTGTCACGGAACTGCTGGTAATTCTCCGCGACAGACTGCAGCGACATTCCCGCCCAGTCTTCCACATTTGTATACACTGACCCGGTATCCATGTTTTTTGCATAAAACACCACATTTGTCTCTTCCGTTTCTTCAATCAGCCAGGCGTTCCCGTCCGATGTCTCCGCTTCTGCTGACTCCATCTGCTCATTCAGTATATTATTAAGCAGATTATGGCTTTCCTGGGTCAGGTAATCTCCAACCTCCCGGCTCTCCTCAAAAGTAACCGGAAACATCAGTTCCTCAAAAGTCATTCCTCTGCTTACGCCGGTCATCATCCAGCTTCCCGACAGCCCGGCCGCAACCGTACTGGCAATCAGGGCTGCTAAAATCAGCATTTTCACAGGAATACTGTACCGTTTATATCTTTTCTTTTCTTCCAACTTCCATTCGCCTCCTTTTCTGGCGCAGGGCCTGTGGAAACATTCTTTCTATCCATTCCATAAAAAGAACTTTTCAGTCATGACTTAATATCTTCCATCTTATAGCCTACGCCCCAGACCACTTTCAGATAACGCGGTTCCCTGGGATTAATTTCTATCTTCTCCCGGATATGACGGATATGTACTGCCACTGTATTATCTGCACTGATGGCGTCTTCCTTCCAGATGCTTTCATAAATCTGCTCAATGGAAAATACCCGTCCTTTATTTTTTGTGAGAAACAGCAGGATATTGTACTGCATAGGCGTCAGCTTCTGCACCTCAACGCCGTCCACCGTCACCTGCCTGGTATCGTCATTGATCACCAGTCCTCCTGTGCTGTAAATACTGGATCTGTTTTCTCCTGCCATAGTCCCCAGCTTTGTGTACCGCCGCAGATGGGACTTTACCCTTGCCACAAGCTCCAGTGAATTAAAGGGCTTGGTTACATAATCATCTGCCCCCACATTCAGCCCGAAAATCTTATCTGTATCTTCTGTTCTGGCTGACAAAATTATAATCGGTATATTTGACTCCTCACGGATTTTCAGGGTGGCCCGCAGGCCGTCCATACGGGGCATCATCACATCCAGGATCAGCAGGTGAATTTCATACTTCCGTATCATTTCAACCGCCTGGATTCCGTCATAAGCCTTCAAAATATTGTATCCCTCCGGCGCCAGGTAAATTTCTATGGCGTCCACGATATCTCTGTCGTCATCACATACTAATATATTAAACATTTTCATCACCTCCCCGCTATCATAACACATCCGGTGTGTATTGACCTTATGAAAATAATGTAACAGGGAAATCTTTCTAAATAAGAGAACGAAACCTTAACGATTTCTTAACTTTCAAAAGGCGGATACAGGCGCGCCGCAAAGAAGCATCCCCGGCGCAGACGCCGGGGATGCTTCTTCTCTCCTTCTGTTTTCTATTCTATTGCTCCCATTGCTCCCTGAACTCTTTCAGAATTCTGGCAATCAGCCCCGTTCTTCCGAAAGGCGTCATCAGGTAATAACCATCCACGAAGGGAGAAATCCTCTTCATGATCTCCACGGAAATCTCCACAGCCAGAGCCTCGCTCTCCTCCCGGTTTTTCCCTTCATAAAGCTCTGTAATCTCCGGGGCCACATTGATTCCGCTGATCTCACTGTCCATAAAACGGGCGTTCCGGGCGCTGACTACCGGAATAACCCCTCCCAGAATATACCCGTCCAGTTCTTCCTTCGCCCGCTTCAGATTATCCAGGGCCTGTGCTGTCAGCACCGGCTGGGTAAGAAATCCCGCCATCCCCTTTTCTTCCTTTTCCTTTGCCAGCCGCAACTGGGCGTCAAAGTTTCTGGCGTTCACGTTCAGCGCGCCAAAAAGATGAAAGGCTCCGGGGAGCGCCTGCTTTTCCAGGGACGTGACAAAAGCGGCCAGCTTTCTGGAATTAAACTGGTAAACACTTTTCACCTCGTCCCTCTCCGCGGATGGAACCGGATCCCCCGTCACCAGAAGAACATTCCGGATTCCCTCTGCGTAAAGCCCCAGAAGCAGGGCCTTGGTGGCGTTGAGATTCCGGTCCCGGCAGGTCATATGGGGAAGGGCGTCCATATTCAGCTCCCGGCGGAGCTTGCAGGCCAGAATACTGGAATCCATGCGGGCCCTGGCAATCGGGCAGTCTGCAATCGTAATAATATCACAGCCCGCTCCCTTCAGCTCCCAGGCTCCGCCCATAAACTTCGCGATATTGGCGTCCGGCGGGGAATCCAGCTCCACTGCAAACACCTTTTCTCCACGCTGCAGCCGCCCCCAGAACAGACTGTCCGCGCTCTCCCGGAGCTCCGTCTCCCGCTTTTTCTGCCGGTGAAAGGAATTTTTCTTCTCCTGTCCGGAAAGAGCTTCTTTCACCATCTCAATATGAACCGGTGAAGTTCCGCAGCAGCCGCCCAGGATAACCGCCCCCTCCGCCGCCATCTCCTTCATCTGGGACGCGAAATACCCGGGATCCCCATCATAGAAAGTTCTGCTGCCGATCACTGTGGGATATCCCGCATTGGGCATCAGGGACAGCGCCATGTCCCCATGATCCAGCTCCCGCGCCAGGTTCAGCATATGCCGGGCGCCGCAGATGCAATTCAGACCAAGGGCGTCTGCCGCGCCATGGGCCTTCATATCCTCCAGCAGATCCGCCGCCAGTATACCGTCCCTGGAAAAACCATCTGTCTGGACAGCAAAACTGACAATGATATACGCCGCCGGAACCTTCTCACGGATATATCCGGTAATTTCTTTTAATCCCTCCGTATCTGCATTGGTCTCAAACAGGAAATTCTCTGCTCCCTGTTCCAGAAAACAATCCACCACAAAACGGTATTCCTCAAAAGCATCCAGATCTCCGGAGGAATGTGACACAGGTCCGATATCCGCGAACACAAAGGCGTCGTAGTCAGACGCGGCTTCCCCGGCCAGCCTCCAGGCTTCCCGGATGATCCTGCAGACCAGCTCTTCATCCCCCTGGAATGTAACCCGGTTTACGCCAAAGGTATCTGTCTTGATGGCTTTACATCCGGCCTCCAGATACTCCCGGTGAATCTCCGAGATCACTCCGGGACGGCTGACACACGCCAGTTCGCAGCCGGTTCCTGCCCCATGATATTTCTGGGAATAGTAAGTCCCCATCGCTCCGTCAAATATCAGTATATTTTCCTTTAAATACTCTTTTACATTCATCTGTTCTCTCCATCCCTTCTGCCGTGAGATTAACCCAGCACTTCCTTCGCCACATCCGCCGACGCCTTGGCGTCCTTTGTGTAATAATCCGCGCCGATCTCCTTCGCATATTCCGGGGTCAGCACCGCGCCGCCCACAAATATTTTACAGGAATGTCCCGAATCCCGGAGCGCCTGGATCGTCTTTTTCATGGATACCACAGTGGTAGTCATCAGGGCAGAAAGACCGATCAGATGTACATCCTCCGCAATCGCGGCGTCTACTACCTTCTGTACCGGAACATCTCTCCCCAGATCAATCACCCGGTATCCGTAATTCTCCAGAACCACCCGGACAATATTTTTCCCAATATCATGGATATCTCCCTCTACAGTAGCCATAATAATTTTCCCTTTGGAAACACTTCCGCCGCCCCTGCCGGCAATCCGGTCTTTGATAAGATCAAACCCCGCGCAGGCCGCATTGGCCGCATTAATCAGCTGGGGCAGGAAAATCTCCTGCTTTTCATACTGGTCTCCCACCGCATCCAGCGCCGGGATCAGCTTCTGGTTGATCACATCCATCTCCGGCATCGTCTCCAGAAGCCGGGCGGTAAGTTCCTTTGTCTCCTGCTTCAGTCCCTTTAAAACAGCCATTTCCACCGTCATTTCCTCCAGACCGGACGTGCCGCCGGGAGCGCCCTGTTTTTCCCGGGAAACGTCTGCGAAACGCTCAATATACGCGCCGCACTGCACATCCCCGCCCGAAAGGGCCCGGAAGGAAGCAATGGCGTCCATGATCTCCTTCTGGTTGGGATTCACAATCGGCAGATCCAGACCGCAATACATGGCCTGGGTCAGAAAACTGACTGTAATATGATTTCTCGCCGGCAGACCGAAAGAAATATTGCTGACTCCCAGAACACAGTGCAGACCCAGCCTCTCGCGAACCATGCGGACCGCTTTCAGCGTCTCCACCGCCTGCTCCTGCTGCGCGGAAACCGTCAGCGTCAGACAGTCAATCAGCACATCCTCCCTGGGTATCCCGGCAGCTTCCGCCGCCCGGACAATTTTCTCTGCCACCTCAAATCTTTTCTGTGCCGTCCGGGGGATCCCCTCCTTATCCATGGTCAGTCCGACGACTGCCGCCCCATATTTTTTCACAACAGGAAGAATCTTTTCCAGAGTCTCATCCTCTCCATTGACAGAGTTCACGATAGCCCGCCCGTTGCAGACACGCAGCCCTGCCTCAATCGCCTCCGGGTCGGAGGAATCAATCTGCAGAGGCAGAGAGACCACACTCTGAACCGCCTGTACCACATCCGCCATCATGGCCGGCTCATCCAGACCCGGAAGTCCCACATTAATATCCAGAATGTCTGCTCCGGCGTCTGCCTGCTCAATGGCTCTCTCCATAATATAATTCAGGTCATGCTCCTTTAACGCCTGCTGGAAACGCTTCTTTCCTGTAGGGTTAATCCGTTCTCCAATGACCCGGACGCCGTCAAAATCCGTCATCCGGCCGGCAGAGCAGACGCCTCTTTTCCTTACGGGACGCACATCTTCCGCCGGATCTTCCAGACGTCCCAGCTCTTCAATGAACCCGGGAGTAGTACCGCAGCATCCTCCGAGAATATACACGCCCAGTTCTGTAAAGGCCTTCATCTGTTCCGCAAAATCAGGCGCAGTCATATCGTACTCCCCGGTAGCCGGATCCGGCAGCCCGGCATTCGGCTTCACAATCAGGGGTTTGTCCGTCCACTGACGCATCTCCTCAATCAGGGGGCGGATCTCAGCCGGTCCCAGAGAACAGTTAATTCCCATGGCGTCCACGCCCAGTCCGTCCAGGGTCGCCGCCATGGCTGCCACTGTCGTCCCCATGAAGGTTCTTCCTCCCGCTTCAAAGCTCATGGTTACCCATACAGGAAGATCTGAATTTTCCTTCGCGGCAAGTACCGCCGCTTTCACCTCATACAGATCTGTCATCGTTTCAAAAACCACCAGATCCGCGCCCGCTCTGGCGCCTGCAGTCACCATCTCTTTAAAAATATTATAGGCGTCGTCAAAAGAAAGAGTTCCCAGAGGCTCCATCAGTTCTCCGATGGGACCCACATCCAGGGCGACTTCCGCCCTGCTCCCGGCCGCTCTCTTTGCCGCGGCAATATTGGCAGACAGCACCTCCTCCACAGTATATCCCGTCCCCTTCAGCTTATGGGCGTTCGCTCCAAAAGTATTGGCGTAAATCACATTGCTTCCCGCGTCCACATAACGCCGCTGGATATCTTCCAGAAGCTCCGGGTGACGCATTCCGAAAATCTCCGGCCGCTCTCCCACCGGAAGTCCGGCATTCTGAAGCATTGTTCCCATGGCGCCATCCAGTATAATCATTTTTTTCATATTGTACATTCCCTTTCAGATCTTATTTCATACAGTTCGTCCCATTCTTCCGGTATGGACAGCTCCGGAACATACTGCAGGCCTCGCATCCGCGCCTCCGGAGCTCCTGGGGAGCTCCGGCGATTCCCATAACCGCCGTCACAGACTTCCTGGGAACCATGATGTGATTCTCCGTCACCGTCAGGCCGATCCGCCGGACAGTATCCAGAACCTCACAGAGCCTTCCCTGGGTATCAACCGGCAAATCTCCATATCCCGGACTGAACCGGCTGGTCAGAAAAAGACCTTCCTCCTCTTCCAGCATTTTCCGGAGATCCGCCTCAAAACAGTCGCAGACATTCTCCACCGCCACACTGGCGCAGGCGTCCATGACCACCGCGTCCGACATATTCATCACTTCATTCCGCATCAGAAGCTGCTCCACCTGCGGTCCCAGCGTAACCGCCAGCAGAACTGCCTCCCGGCATGGCCGGAGCAGCCGGCTGATATCCTCTCCCTCCAGACGTATACCCCTGACCTTCCCCTCAAGAACCGGAAGCCGCCGGTATACAATCCGTGGCCGGACATGCGCCAGTACCTTTCCGGCGCACTCTGAGATCTGATTCTCCACCTCCGGCGTAATCTCCTGTCCCCTGTGCCCCAGGTAAAGCAGAATCTCATTTTCATTTAAATCTGTCAGTCTTGGTTCAATCATCCTTTTCCCCGTCAGTTCATTTTATTTACATATATTATAACGACCATCCCCAAAAATCAATACTTCTCTTCCTTTAATCCATATTCCCTGTATCTTTAATATGGTATAGGGTTCTGGAAATTTACCCCAAAAAAGCTGAAAAAAAAAGAAAAAAAATAGTTGACATTCAAAAACAGATGACATATAATATGTCTTGCGTCGCGGGAAAGCGGGACGAAGATCGGACGGGGTGTGGCTCAGCTTGGTCAGAGCGCCTGGTTTGGGACCAGGAAGCCGCAGGTTCGAATCCTGTCACCCCGACTAAATGATTCTTGCGGGTGTAGTTCAATGGTAGAACACCAGCCTTCCAAGCTGGATACGTGGGTTCGATTCCCATCACCCGCTTCTGTTTTGCAAAAAACAGCTATGTGTCCGTAGCTCAGCTGGATAGAGCAACGGCCTTCTAAGCCGTGGGTCGGGGGTTCGAATCCCTTC
>CAYLWI010000022.1:0-22589 GCA_964387345.1 uncultured Eubacterium sp.
ATTTATTATACATAATTACAGCTTTCCCGGATAATCAGCTGGCAGGGCAGTTCCATCCGGACATTTTCTGTATGGGATCCCTGCTTCCGGTCCAGCAGAATCATAAGCGCCAGATGGGCCATATCACGCTTGGGAATATCAATTGTCGTGAGCATGGGGGAAACCTTCTGGGCTTCTCTGATATTGTCAATAGAAATTACGGAAGGAAGATATCCCCGTCTTCTGTTTTTCCGGAGCGCTTTTAAAACCCCGAGGGCAGTACTGTCGTTAGCGCAGAAAATAGCCGTTGGTCTGTCAGAAGAAGCCAGAATTTTTTCCATGGCGGCCGCTCCCTCCTGTTCTGTCTGGTTTGTCGGATAAATATTTCCATGATTCAGCGCAATTTTGTGATTAATCAGAGATCTGTAGTAGCCGATATAACGCGATTCATACGTACAGTCTCCGATATAGGCAATATTCGTATGTCCCAGGGAAATCAGATATTCAATAGCTTTCTCTGCGGCAGTCATTCCATTACATACAACCTCATCATATTCATAGTCTGTTGGATTCCGGTCAATTCCCGCAATACAGGAGTAACGCTTTTTCAGAGGAGCTATCCATTCCCGGGGACATTTCCCCAGTATAATCAGCCCGCAGTTTTCTTTCATCTGCAGATAAGGAATCTGATTCCGGCTTCCGTTCTCTGTTGATTTGTAAGGAATAATACCGCCGGTATTGCTGTCTGAATCGAACAGTTCTATGAGATTCACTGTGCTGAAGGTCTCACCCAGGAGACACCCGGTACTCAGGATTTCTTCTTTTACATTCTGAAATAATTCTCCAAAAAAAGCATCCTTATCTAAAGACTGGTATCTTGCGAGAAAAATATCCACCGTAAGCAGATCATCCTTTATCCGGGTTCCCCTGCGCAGACACTGTGCATAAGAATTTGGCACGTACTTCAGTTTCCGGGCTGTTTCCCAGATTTTTTCAGCAAGCTCCGGATTATTTCCTACATAATCGGGATGATTTAATACACGAGAAACTGTGGATAAGGAAGCTCCGGTCAGTTCCGCGATCTGTTTTAACGACATTGTTTTTTTCCTTCTTTCATTTCTTAATTTTTTCTTAAAGAAAACGTTTTCAGTTTTTGTGAATAATATTATTTTATAGATCAAAATAAATGCCAGAAAACATAAAAATATGCATTTTTGCCTCTATTTTAAGTTATTTTTGTGAAAAAAGCAACGGAAAACGTTTTCAATTTTTTGTATTCTAATTATCCTTTTGTAAAGCTATAATGTCGATAGTAAAATAATTCGGAAAGGAAATACTGAGATGAAGAAGATAAAATATCTGTCTGTTCTGGCAATTTCAGTTTCTGTTCTGCTTCCCGGCGTTCTCACAGCCTGCGGAAGTTCCGGGGATGAAACTGAAGAAGTACACATCGGTTATTTCAATAATGTCACCCACGCCCAGGCGCTTGTCATGAAGGCAGAAGGGACCCTGGAAGAGGCTTACGGGGACGATGTTACCGTAGAATGGACTGCTTTTAATGCAGGCCCTGCGGAGCAGGAAGCGTTATTTTCCGGCGATATTGATATCGGCTACATCGGACCGGTACCGGCGATTACTGCCTGCTCAAAATCAGACGGGGATATCCAGATCCTGACCGGCGCTGCCCAGGGAGGCGCGATCCTTGTAACAAGAAGCGGCTCCGGAATCGAAAGTGTCAGTGATCTTGCGGGGAAAACAGTTGCCGTTCCCCAGATCGGCAATACCCAGTATTTATGTCTGCTGAATCTTCTGGCTGAAAACGATCTGTCTCCTACTACAGAGGGGGGAGATGTGACGGTCAGCGCAATTTCCAATGCAGATGTGGCAAATACCATGGAACGGGGAGATATTGACGCCGCGCTGGTTCCGGAACCCTGGGGCGCAATCCTCCTGGAACAGGGAGCCGAGATGGTGCTGGATTATGATGAAATCTATATGGAAGGAAATTACGATGTGGCTGTAGTTGTCGTACGAAAAGAATTTATGGAAGAACATCCGGATCTGGTCGAAACATTTCTTGAGGCACACCAGGCAGCAACTGAATCCATCAATTCTGATCTTGATACGGCCCTTGCAGTCATTAACCAGGAGCTGGATGACTCTACCGGGAAATCCCTCAGTGACTCTGTGATACAGGAAGCATTTACCCGGATAAAGGTGACTTCTGAGCTGAACCAGGAGGCAATCAGCGGATTTGCGCAGATCAGTCTGGAACAGGGATTTATTGATGAACTCCCATCGGATGATATGCTCTACGTATCACAGTAAGTATGGACACAAAAAACAGGAGAAAAATATCATGTCTTTAGTGATAAAAAACCTTGGAAAACAATTCAGCAACAGCGAAAAACCTACTTTGAAAGATATTAATCTGGAAATAAAAACCGGGGAATTTGTATGTATTGTCGGGGCCTCCGGATGCGGAAAAACAACACTTCTGAACCTGATTGCCGGTCTGGAACAGCCGACGACCGGAGAAGTGACAATTGACGGTGTGAGAATTACCAGGCCAGGCGCCGACCGGACTGTCATGTTCCAGGAGCACGGTCTCTATCCCTGGCTGAATGTGATAGAGAATGTAAAATTTCCATTAAAGCTTGCAGGCATTTCCCCGGAGGAACAGGAAAAACGCGCCTGCCATTATCTGGAAATGGTCGGCCTGTCAGACTATAAAAACTATCCGGTTCACGAAATCTCCGGCGGAATGAAACAACGTACCGCTCTTGCGCGGGCCCTGACTATGGATTCCAAAGTTCTGCTGATGGATGAACCTTTTTCCGCTCTGGATAAGCAGACGGCAAACCAGCTCCGGGAGGAGCTGGAGAAAATCTGGCTGGAAACTCATAAAACTGTTTTCTTTATTACTCACAGTGTGGAAGAAGCCGTCTATCTGGGAGACCGTGTGGTTGTTCTATCTCCCAGAACATGCTCTATTGTACAGATTGTAGATGTTCCTCTGTCGCGACCCAGAGATATTTACGCTCCCCGGTTCGTGGAACTGCGGCATCAGATACTGGATATCGTTAAAGGAGAAAATAATTTATGAGTATACTGATTTTTCTGATTATTATTATCTGCGCATGGCAGGGGCTTTATGTTGTAGCAGTTGATATCCTGCAGGTTGTAAAATCTTATGCCGTTCCCTCCCCTCTGGGAGTCGGACAGCGTTTTATCGAGCTTTGCAGCGACGGTTCCCTGTTTCAGGCAATCGGCAATTCCCTGCTCAGAGGCGTTGCCGGCTTCGCTATTGCGGTTCTCATTGGTTTCGCCCTGGGATTGTTAATGAATCACTTTAAATTCCTTGGAAAGAATCTGAAGCCCATTGTTCTTGGGATCCAGACGCTCCCCAGTGTCTGCTGGGTGCCTTTTTCCATTCTCTGGTTTGGTCTTTCCACCCAGGCGATCCTGTTTGTTGTTGTAATGGGATCTGCTTTCAGTATTGCCATTTCCGTTACCAATGCAATGCAGAATATCCAGCCGATCTACAAAAAAGCAGCTCTGACCATGGGCGCTACCAACCGGCAGATGTATCTGTATGTGATCCTTCCCGCCGCCCTTCCCGAACTGACCACAGGTTTAAAACAGGGCTGGTCCTTTGCATGGAGAGCCCTTATGGCCGGCGAAGTTATGACAACCTCCATCGGTCTGGGCCAGACGCTGATCATGGGCCGTGATCTGGCTGATATTGACCAGGTAATGCTTGTCATGATTGTCATTGTTGTCATCGGCATTGTGATTGATAAATTTGTTTTCAGCTCCATTGAGAAAAAAATATTGAGAAAACGCGGACTTGCTATTTCATAAAGGTCTGTATAAAATGGATGGAATACCCGGCTGCCTGGAAGCGTTCCCCGCCTTCGAATCCGTGACCGCCGCCGGGTATCACTTTTAATTCAGCAGATTTATAAATCTGTACTGCTTTTCTGGATGAGGAAAGCGGCACCATATCATCCCGGTCCCCATGAATAATGAGAACTGGTTTTCTGTAATCTGCGATTTTCCGGCAGATCCTGATTTCAAGGGCATCCCGGATATAACGCTCCCCCAGACGCAGACCAAAGAAATCATAGCGCGCCGGCGCCGGAAGCCCGGCGCGTTCTTTTGCGTTTTCTTCTATTACAAAAGCCGGATACCACAGAATCAGTCCGGCCACATCCTCCGGACGTTCTGCCGCCACACAGGCTGACACATAGCCTCCCTGGCTCTCACCCATAAGAAATATTTTTTCCTGGCGGATAAAAGGCAGTTTTTTCACTTCTGTCAGAACAGTATGCAGATCTTCTATTTCTGTTTTTACAGACATTTCATCAAAAAATCCGTCGCTGATACTCTCCGGTCCGCCGCCGCAGAAATCGAACAGGAAACAGGCGATCCCCTCTTCTGCCAGAATGGGGCCGTAATGTTCCAGTTCACGGTAATTGCTGCCGAGACCATGAGAAAAAACAGCCAGCGGATAAGGCTTTTGCGCCGTCTCTTCCGGCAGATACAGCCGTCCGCGGATGCTGAGGCTCCCTTTGCGAAAAACATAATCCTGTGATTTCATCTTCATCCTCCTCTCCTGCTGCTCCTTCAGTCCGGGACAAAACCGGTTACTGCCCCGGCTACGCTGCCGATAATGTGTACCGGGTTGGATAAATACTTTCTAACAGAATACATCCTTATCTGAAGACCTTGCTAAAGCTGTTCTGAATCGAGAACAATAGTAAAGGGACCGTCATTGAGAAGTTCTACTTTCATATCTGCTCCGAAGATTCCCTTTTCCACTACAGGAACCTGTTCCCGGCATTTCTCAATAATATACTCATACATTTCATCAGCCATTTCCGGATTCCCGGCATGAATAAAAGAGGGGCGATTTCCCTTTCTGCAGTCTGCATATAAGGTAAACTGGGAAACCAGAAGAAGCTCCCCTCCCACCTCCTTCAGCGAAAGGTTCGTCTTTCCATTCTCATCCTCAAAAATCCTGAGGCCTGTCATTTTACGCACCATCTTATCAGCAACTTCTTTTGTGTCTTCATTGCATATCCCGATCAGAACCAGAAAACCCTTCCGGATCTGACCGCTTACTTCCTGTTCCACGGTCACGGAAGCGTGAGTAACCCGTTGTATTACAAATCTCATAGACAAAATCCTTCCTGTATTTTTTTAAGCTTATTCATTTTACTCCAGATACGCGGGAAAAGCAATATGCCGGAAAGCCGGTTGCCGACTTTGTTTTCATCGTGTATAATATCTGTAGCAAAAAAAGAATTGAGGCTGTTACAGATTATGACGTTACGAAGACTGATGAGCCTGGTAAGAAAGGCAATTGATGATTACCATCTGATTGATGAAAATGACAAAATCGCTGTAGGCGTTTCCGGCGGAAAGGATTCCCTTACGCTTTTATATGCACTGGCCGGTATCCGCCGTTTTTACCCGAAGCATTTTGAACTGGCTGCCGTCTGTGTGGATCTTGGATTTGAGGGATTCGATCTTTCTCCCATAGAAGATCTCTGCAGGGAACTGGATGTGCCATTTCATATTGTACATTCTGATATCGGAAGAATTATATTTGAGAAAAGACAGGAAAAGAACCCCTGCTCCCTCTGCGCCAAAATGAGAAAAGGCGCCCTGAACACCGCCATGAAAAAGATTGGCTGCAACAAGATTGCCTACGCCCATCACAGGGACGATGTGGTGGAGACAATGATGATGTCGTTGATATACGAAGGCCACTTTTACTGCTTTGCCCCCAGAACCTACCTGGACCGGATGGATCTTACCGTCATCCGGCCCATGATCTATGTCCAGGAAGCGGACGTAATCGGTTTTAAGAACAAATATGATCTTCCCGTTGTAACGAATCCATGTCCTGCCGACGGCTATACAAAACGGGAATATGCCAAGGAGCTTGTGAAGCAGATCAACAGGGAGAATCCGGGAGCCAAAGACCGCTTTTTTACTGCTGTCGTCAACAGCACAATCAAAGGATGGAACAAAAACGAAAAACCTTCTTTTTCTGAAAATCCAGAACATCTGGAAGGATAAGGTGAAATGAAATGAAGGAACGCGCTTACCACGAAAGGGTAAATATAGAAAATGAAAAAAAGCTCCGGGAGCTTGCAGCGGAGCTTCCCAGGTTCTGCAGGGAATTTTTCATCGGAATCGAGCCTTCCACTTCTTCCAGGACAAGAATTGCCTATGCCTACGATCTGGGAGTATTTTTCCATTATCTTCACGAAAATAATCCTGCCCTGGCCAAAACAGCAATCACCGATTTCCCTGTTTCTATCCTGGATCAGATTACCCCTCTGGATATTGAGGAATACATGATGTATCTGAAATATTATACCCATAATGGCGTGGAACATACAAACGATGAGAGGGGACAGATGCGCAAGCTGGCAACCTTACGCAGCTTTTATAACTATTTTTTCCGGAAAGAAATGATCGAAAAGAATCCTGCGGCTCTGGTCCAGATGCCAAAACGCCATGAAAAGAATATTGTACGTCTGGATGTCGATGAAGTCGCCATTCTGCTGGACGAAGCGGAGTCCGGGGAAAAGCTGACCGGCCGCCAGAAAATATATCACGAGAAAACCAGGAAAAGAGATCTGGCGATTTTAACGCTTCTGCTTGGGACAGGAATCCGTGTCTCCGAATGTGTCGGACTGGATATCCATGATATCGACCCGAAAAATAACGGGATTAAGATCCACCGGAAAGGCGGAAAAGAAATGATGGTGTATTTCGGAGACGAGGTAGCCGGGGCGCTGGACGATTACCTGGATGAACGGCTGCAGATGAATCCCCGGGAGGGCAGCACAGAGGCGCTTTTTCTCTCACTCCAGAACCGTCGGATCAGTGTGCGTTCGGTAGAAAACCTGGTAAAGAAATATTCCAGACTGGTCACAACTGTCAAAAATATCACGCCACACAAACTCCGCAGTACCTATGGTACAAATCTCTATCAGGAAACAGGGGATATCTATCTTGTGGCCGATGTTCTCGGACACTCCGACGTCAACACCACCCGGAGGCACTATGCGGCACAGGCCGATGAGCGGCGCCGGATGGCGGCAAAGGCCGTAAAACTCCGGGAAAATCACGAAACGAAAAAGTGAAAGGGGCTGTCTTCTGATTCCGGACAGATACTCCCGGTTCCCTGTCTCTGCCCGGACAACAGAACAGGCAGCGCCTCCAGAGAACAGAGCGCCCATACCGGGCGCTTTTCTATTGCATAAAACGGAATACACCGATCACTTTGCCAAGGACAGACAGTTCATGGACAATGATGGGATCCATATGATCATTCTCCGGCTGGAGTCTGAAATAACCATCCTCTTTATAAAAAGTCTTTACAGTGGCGGAATCCTCCACCAGGGCAACGATCATGTCGCCATTACGGGCGACGTCCTGCTGTTTTACCAGGACATAATCTCCATCCAGTATTCCGGCGTTAATCATGCTCTCGCCCTTTACCCTCAGCATATATGTCTGGACATCCGGCATCATTTCAGCGGGAAGAGGAAAATAATCCTCAATATTTTCAGTGGCAAGAATAGGTTCTCCGGCCGCCACCTGCCCGACTACCGGAACATTTACCATCTCCCTCCTGCCCAGACCGAAGGAATCATCACAGATCTCAATGGTACGGGGCTTGGTGGGATCCCGGCGGATATATCCATTCTTCTCCAATGTCTCAAGATGCGCATGCACCGAGGAGGTTGACTTCAGGTGAACCGCCTCGCAGATCTCCCGCACCGACGGCGGATATCCCTTCTGCAGAATCTGCGACTTAATATATTCCAGAATTTCCAGCTGTCTGGCACTGATCCTTTCCTTGGACATAGAAACAAATCTCCTGTTCTTAAAAATAATCATATAGTTAATTTTGTTTCATCATATCATACTCTGATTTAAAATGCAAACATATTTCCGAACATATTTTCGAAAATGCCCTTGACAACCGAACAGATGTTTTGTATAATCCAGTTATGTGAACAAACGTTCTGAACATGTGTTTTGCCCGAGGAGAAATGATTATGAGTACATATTTAAAGAAGAACGCCGGAAAAGCCAGAGCCTTAAGACAGTTTCTGATTGTTTTTGCCGCCTTTTGTGTTGCGGTATGTCTTTTTATTGCCGGAAGCAGCCGGATGAATTCCGGTCAGGTACAGGCCTCCTCCAACCAGGAGATCATTTATAAATCTATCCGTGTAAATGCCGGAGATACCTTATGGGAGATCGCAGACATCTATATGGGTACCGCTTATGATAATAAGAATGATTATATTGACGAGGTGAAAGAGATCAATCACATGGCCGGCACAGAGCTTCAGGCAGGATCTTATATTATTGTTCCCTGCGTCTCTGTCATGGAGTGACAGAGACTGTCCATAAGATTTCCAATAAAGAAACTGCGTACACAGAATACACTTCTATCTGTATACGCAGTTTTTTTATTGATATATTCATGCAGATCTGTGATAATTACAGTTCCTCCGGCGAAATAAATTTCCCATCCTGCCAGATTCTTTCCAGATCATAAAACAGCCTGTCTTCTTTTGAAAAAAGATGCACAATAATATCCTTATAATCCATAAGAACCCAGCTTGACCGCTGATTTCCTTCCGTCTGGGAACACTGATATCCGGCCTGGTATAAACTCTCTTCCACAGCATCTATCATAGCCTGGAGCTGGTTCGCGTTTGACGCGCTGGCAATCACAAAATAATCCGCAATCACAGAGATTCCGCTGATATCAATTACCTGGATATCTTCCGCCTTTTTTTCTTTCAGAGCCTGACAGGAAATCTTCGCCATTTCCCTTGAAATATTTTTATTCATAACATTTTCCTCACTTCCGGCGCTTACATGGAAGCGCATGATTCTTCTTTATAAAACAGGTAAGCCTGGTACGTAGCCGGATCCATGGTCTGATCCGGATTACTCCGCAGATAACAGACGGTGTCTTCCATTATTTTGAATGTTGTTTCATCCAGATTCTTTTCCGCCAGGCTGCGCAGTTCCTGCAGACGCGGCGCTTTATCCCTGCCTGGTTCTATATAGTCGGAAACAAAAATAATTTTATCCAGGAGATTCATTCTGATACATCCTGTTGTATGTACGCGGATGGCATGCAGGATCTCCTCATCACTGATTCCATATTTATACTCAGCCACCAGGGCGCCGCATTTTGCGTGGAGAAGAGCCGGATTCTTCTTTTCAGCGTCACTGATACGGATGCCGTATTCCCGGCACATGGAAAACTTCTGATTGTCCGGGACGCTCTTTGCACAATCGTGAAGCAGCGCGGCAAGGCGGGCTTTTTCTGTATCATATCCGTAGATTCCGGCAAGCTTTTCCGCTGTCTCAACAACTCCCATAGTATGCTTATAACGGGAAGGTTTCATTTCTTTCTTTAATTCTTTCTGAATTTCCTCATATTTCATAAATTCCATCCTCCCCTTCCGGGAATTCCAGATACAATCTGTTCTCTCTGATATAATCAGCCACCGGATCCGGAACAAGATACCGTATGGTCTGCTTTTTTGCAATGCGCTCCCGGATGCTTTTACTGGAAACATTAAAACCAGGCGTGTTCAGGCGATAAATCTGTCCCCGCAGCCGCCTGCACAGATAAGTAATCTGCTCATCAACCTTCTTTTCATCCCATTCATCTCTTACCGCAGCCAGAATAACAGCCTCTCTGCAGATCAGCTCCGGATTGCGCCAGAAGAGGAAATCAAACAGGGAATCAGCTCCAAGTATAAAATAAAACCGGACGTCCGGATGTTTCTCATTTAACCGTCTGAGAGTCTCATAGGTGTAGCTGACTCCGGCGCTTTCCACCTCGTAATATGAGATCCCGAACAAAGGATTGTCTTTTATGGCAAGTCCCAGCATACGGCAGCGGTGACGGCTCATATCTTCTCCCATGAATGGCTTGTGAGGCGAATGACCGGTAGGCATAAACACAACCTTTTCCAGACCAAACTGCTCACAGGCGTTTTCCGCAATCAGCAGATGTCCGTAATGGACGGGATTGAAGGTTCCGCCAAAAATACCGACTTTCCTCTTTGTTTCTTCTTTTTCCATAAGATGTCACGCTTTCGGCAGAACAATCTTCGGATGATCCTTATCCGGTTTGTATAAAACGATTTTTTTTCCAATTACCTGGACCACCTGGGAATGGGTTCTCTCTGCTATGGTACGGGCAATTTCCGCAGGATCGTCATAACAATTTTTTAAAACCGAAATCTTGATCAGTTCTCTGCGGTGAAAAGCTTCCTCTATGGCAGCAACATTTTCCGGCGTCACGCTGCTTTTTCCCACCTGGAAAATCGGATCCAGCTCCATCGCCAGCCCTTTTAAATATGCTCTCTGTCTGCTTGTCATTTCTTCCTCCCTATTTGTAGTAATCAAAGGATAATCCATACATACGTACAGTATCCCCCTCCTGGATTCCAAGCCTTTCCAGCTTTTCCAGAATCCCCTGATCCTTCAGAAAGCGCTGGAAAAACAGGAATCCTTTTTCTGAATCAATATTCGTATATCCCAGCATTTTCTCAATACGGGGACCTTCCACAACATATTCATCTTCCTCGGCGTTATATTCCACCGTATAGGGTTCATCTGCGTAGACAGCAATTTCCGGAAAGAACTCCTGTTCAAAAACAACCGGGGCGTCATCTACGGTCTGGAGCAGATTCCATACCGCATACAAAAGCTCCTTCAGTCCCTGGCCACTTACTGCCGAGACCGGATATACCCGGATTCCCTGGGGTTCAAACTCCTTCCGCAGCCTTTCCACGGGATCTTCCCCGTCCGGATAAATCACGTCAATTTTATTCGCCGCAATTACCTGCGGCTTTTTACAGAGCTCCGGGTCATAGGCCTCCAGTTCTTTGTTGATGGCATAAATATCCGCAATGGGATCCCTTCCTTCTGTGGAAGCCGCGTCTACCATATGAATCATTACTCTGGTCCGCTCAATATGTCTCAGAAACTCATGGCCCAGGCCAACTCCCTCTGAAGCTCCTTCAATCAGTCCGGGGATATCGGCAATCACAAAACCATTGGAATCATCCAGATCTACAACTCCCAGATTCGGATTTAAAGTCGTAAAATGATAATTGGCAATTTTGGGGCGGGCATTTGTCACTCTGGAAAGCAGTGTTGATTTTCCCACATTCGGGAATCCCACCAGTCCCACATCCGCGATCACTTTCAGTTCCAGAAGGACTTCCAGCTCCATGGCCGGCTGTCCCGGCTGGGCATACTTCGGCGCCTGCATGGTGGAGGTTGCGTAATGCTGGTTTCCATTTCCTCCCCTTCCGCCTTTCAGTATAACCTGACGATCATTGCCGCCGGACATATCCGCAATCACCTTCTTGGAGGCCGCATCCCGGATAATCGTACCCGCAGGTACCTTAACCACAATATCCGCTCCGTTTTTTCCATGACAATTTTTCTTCTTTCCATCTTCCCCGTTTTCAGCGGCATACTTCCGTCTGTGGCGGAAATCCGTAAGGGTGTTCAGGCCTTCGTCCACTTCGAAAATCACATCTCCGCCCCGGCCGCCGTCTCCGCCGTCGGGACCGCCATCGGGAACATATTTTTCACGGCGGAAGCTGACGTGACCGTCTCCGCCTTTTCCTGATTTTATAATAATTTTTGCACGATCTGCAAACATAGCCGTTCCTTTCTTTCCAGGGATTCCGCTGCAAAACAAAATATCAGACAATGGAAAAATAGACCCGGCCTGGAAAGTCGAGTCTATCATGCGCTGCTTATTCGTTGCCTGCAACTGGATATACGGAAGCCTGCTTTTTGTCTCTTCCTTTTCTTTCAAATCTCAATACACCGTCAACCTTGGCGTACAGTGTATCGTCTCCGCCGATACCTACGTTCACGCCAGGGTGAATCTTTGTACCGCGCTGTCTGTAAAGAATATTTCCAGCTTTTACAAACTGTCCGTCTGCCCTTTTCGCGCCTAATCTCTTAGACTCAGAGTCACGTCCGTTCTTTGTAGAACCAACACCCTTCTTATGAGCAAAGAACTGAAGATTCATGTTCATCATGTTTCTTACACCTCCTCGAAGATCACATCGATATATGCTTCGTAGTTACTTTCCACTTCTTCCAGACCAAGCGACAATGACTGCAGCAGAAGCTGCGCGTCTTCTCCGGAATCCGCCCCCAGCCGGAAGGATATCATCCCATCCTCCTGCCGGCTGTCACAGGTAAACTGCGCGTCTGTGAGCGCTTCAATAGAATTCACGCAATTGACGACCAGCGCGGAAACCGCTGCGCAGACAATGTCATTGCCGTTGGCATATTCTGCATGTCCCAGACAGTCAAAGCCTGTCAATTGCCGCTGTCTGTTCTGGAAAATCGTAATCCTTACCATGACCGGTCAACCTGTGCTTACGCGTTAATCTTTTCAATCTTAACCCGGGTATAGCACTGTCTGTGACCACGTTTCTTGTGGTAACCGGTTTTTCTCTTGTACTTGTAAACGATTACTTTCTTTCCGCGTCCGTTCTTTACAACGGATGCTTCAACAGTAGCGTTCTCAACAGTAGGGTTTCCAATCTTCAACTCTTCGCTGCTGACAGCTAAAACCTGATCGAAAGTAACCTTTTCACCAGCTTCTACATCAAGCTTTTCAATGGTAATGATATCGCCTTCGGATACTTTGTACTGTTTACCACCTGTTGCTATAATTGCGTACATATGGCACCTCCTATTATCATTACTCGCCAGTTCCGGCGCTGCTGTGCGCAGACTTCGGCCTCACTGTGCGGCATCTTTGTAATACTAGCATAATCATACTTACCTGTCAACAAAAAACAAACATATTTTTGCAAAAAAACGGGGGAACTATCTTATGCTTTCAATCGTTCCGCAAGGGATTTTTCTACTTTTTTCCGGGTAACCTCCACCAGTCCGAGGCTGGTGATGTCATGAACCTGTACAGGTACCGGATCCGGCTTTACCTGCCTTTTCAGTTCTTCCAGAAGCCGGTCGCGTTCTTTGCCGCTCTCCAGATCAATATAATCAATAATGATAATTCCGGAAATGTTGCGCAGCCGGATCTGCCGGGCAATTTCCGCTGAGGCTTCCAGATTGACAGTCATAAAATGGCGCTGGGCATTTTTCCCCAGAACGCTTTTCCCGGTATTTACATCAATGACCGTCAGCGCCTCGGTCGGCTCAATAACCAGATATCCGCCTGACTTTAGCCAGACGGTTTTCTGAAGCGCCCGCTCTATCTGGCGGTTCAGATTATAAAGACTGGCAAGAGAATACATCGGATCCTGGTACAGCCGCAGAGGAATCTCTTCAAGATCTTTATACTTCCTGCAGTAAACCGAAAGAGATTCATAAATATCCGGCTGATCAGTCACAATTTCTGCTAATCCTTCCTTATAACTGTTCTGCAGATAAGACAGATATCCGGAAGGCATATGATAAAGACAGGAAAAACAGACACGGTTCCTGGCATGGGCAAGCAGATCGTCCATCTGCCGCCCAAGATCCCTGATTTCTGCCAGCAGTTCTTCCGCCGTGGCATTCTGCGCATTTGTACGCACGATAATTCCATAAGGAAACGTATTCCCGAAATGATGCTCCAGCAGTTCTTTGTAAAATTTCTTTGAAGTTTTTTCCATTTTACCCGAGACGCCGGTTCTGCGATCCCCCAGGGTTATAACCGAATAACGTCCGGTAAGATTCAGATTGGCGGTCGCTGTCGGCGCCTTTGTTTTGATTCCCTCTTTTTTTACCTGTACCAGAAGTTCATCTCCCTGGGCCAGTTCCCGGGAAGAAATTTTCTTTATAAAAAAGGGGGTTCCGCGCTCTTCCAGGGAATAATAACAGATCTGTCCGGGAGCAATTTCGATAAAAGCCGCATGGATATTTTTCACCACTCTCTGGACCCTTCCTACGTAAATATTTCCCAGAACCGGAGCTGTTGTATCCTCATTATTCTCCGGCCCGGGCCGGGCTTCCAGCAGCCTGTCGTCTTCAAAAAGTCCCTGAAAAAGCATCTCCCTGTCCCGGATCTTCATCCGGGTAATTACAATTTTTCTGTTCCTGTTCATCCCCAGACTCCTGTCTCCGGGATCGCATCGCCGGCTTTGTAAAGAGGAGAAAGACCTGCTTCTGTTTTTTCATAAATTTCAAGGCGGTGAATCTGCAGGTTAAAGGGATCGTACTCTTTTCCGGCAAAACTGTAAAAATTCTTCAGAACCAGTTCCGGCTTTATATTATCTGTGCTTCCTGTACACAGCTGAAGGAAGAATCCACGGCAGTTATCCAGTTCTGTATTTGGCTCTGTTACTTCCATTCCCCAGGGAGAAAACTGATAGATCAGAGGCTTCACATCGATGATTTTTTCACTCTTTTTTGTCTGTTTCATGATCTCGATCTGATCACGTTCACCATAGTACTTCCAGATTATTTCCGCCATCTCATCCCGGGAAAAATCATCTTTTTTCTTAAAATAAATAAAATAATCAGCCGCCGCCACCGCAGTCATGGCCTTTTTCGCATCCTGACGCAGCGCAACATATTCCGTCACTTCCATACCATCCGCCATCACAGCATTCAGGGCGTCCAGGGACTCCCGGGAAGAAGCAGTGCTGACAGCCTCTATATCCAGGTATTCACCGTCGCTGGTAATCCCCACTCCCAGGGGCGCGGCAAAAGACATGATCTGATGAGGACTGAACCCCTCTGAATAGGCAATATCAATATCCGCCCGCCGCATTGCTTTCTGGAAGTAGCGCATGATATCCAGATGTCCGATAAAACGCATTACTCCATTCTTGCGGAACTTAATTCTTATTTTCATAACATACGCCTCCCTTATAATTCATGGCGCCGCAGCCAGAACATTTTTCCCGGCAGTTGGGCGTCACTTCTCCGGCCAGCGCCCGCTGCCATTCCTTCCATAAAAACTGTTTTGTAACTCCGGCGTCAATAAAATCCCAGGGGAAAATTTCATTCTCATCCCGTTCTCTTACCGTATAAAAATCCGGGTCAGTTCCGCACTCCGCAAAGGCCTCCTGCCACATGGTGTCATCATAAAAGTCCGACCATGCAGCAAAAATACCGCCCTTTTCATAAACCTTTAATAATACATCGCTCAGACGTCTGTCCCCTCTGGCAAGGATCCCCTCAATAACCGTCACATCCGCCTCGTGCCAGTTATATTTGATACTCTTTCTGTTCAGCTGTGAGCCGATGGACTCGCTGACCACATGCGCCCGGTTCAGAAAATCCTCCTTTGTGCACATTGGGAACCACTGAAACGGAGTAAAGGGTTTGGGTACAAAAAAGGAAGTACTGACTGTTATCTGGCATTTTCCATTTCTCTGATCCTTCGGAATCTCATAATAACGCTCGGCAATTTTTTCCGCCAGACAGCCGATATCACGCATATCCTCTTCCGTCTCCGTGGGATGTCCAAGCATAAAATAAAGTTTTACTTTCTGCCAGCCGCCGTCAAATGCCAGCCCCGCTCCGTGAAGAATATCCTCCTCCGTAAGACCCTTATTGATTACATCCCGCAGCCGCTGAGAACCTGCCTCCGGCGCAAAGGTCAGGCTGCTCTTCTTGATATCCTGCACCTTTCCCATAATATCAAGGGAAAAATTGTCAATCCGCAGAGACGGCAGAGAAATATTTACATGTTTATCCTTAAAATTATCAATCAGAAAATTCAGCAGTTCCTCCAGATCCGTATAATCACTGGAGCTCAGAGAACTTAAGGAAATTTCCTCATGCCCGGTAGATGTCAGCATCCGGCGGGCCTTTTCCTTCAGGAACTCCAGACTGCGCTCCCTCAGAGGACGGTAAATCATTCCTGCCTGACAGAACCGGCAGCCCCGGATACAGCCTCGCTGGATTTCCAGCACCACCCGGTCCTGAGTGATCTTAATATAGGGAACCACCGGCTTGTCCGGATAAACCGCCTCGCTCATATCCGACACTACCTGTCTCTGAATAACAGACGGAATATCATCATAAACCGGGACAAAAGAAGAAATGGTTCCGTTTTCATGATAATCCACCTCATAAAGAGAAGGCACATAAAGCCCCGGAATCTTCGCCGCTTCGTGAAGAAATTCTCTCCGGTTATAACATCCGCTTTCTCTGTGAGTCCTGTACAGATCCAGAAGCTGATCGTATACGATCTCCCCCTCGCCGATATAGACAATATCAAAAAAGTCTGCAACCGGTTCCGGATTATAAGTGCAGGGGCCGCCTCCCACCACAATCGGATCTTCTTCCGTACGTTCGGTACTCCGGAACGGAATCTGTGCCAGATCAAGAAGCTGCAGGATGTTCGGATAAGCCATCTCATACTGCAGCGTAATCAGAAGGAAATTAAAATTCTTTACCGGATCCTGGGTCTCCAGGGCAAACAGCGGAATTTTCTGCTCTTTCATAATCCTGTGCAGATCCGGCCAGGGAGAAAACACCCTTTCACAGTATGTATCCTCTCTCTGATTCAGCATATGACACAGGATCTGCATACCGATATGGGACATGCCGATTTCATACGAATCCGGAAACGCAAACACCACACGGGTTTTCCCCTCCGGTTCTTTTTTTACCATATTGATCTCATTCCCAATGTATCGGGCAGGCTTGTCGATTGTCAACAAAATTTCATCGCTTAATGCAAGTTTCTTCACTTAATTCTACATCCTTTATTGTGCAATTTATATAAATATAATTTCTTGTTCTTTTCACCGGGAAAATTCTCCGGATGATGACGCCTAAGCATTTTCTGATGATTTTCCTCCAGGGTATCTGTAATAGAAAGAAATTATAAATATGAATAAATTGTACTAAAAGGACAAAAACATGTCAATCTGGATTATTCAGCAGTCTGTTCATCCATTTGTAAACTTTTATCAAACCTTTCTTCAGTAATGCGGTAAGAACATCCAGACAGATAAAATAATTCATATAATTCCAATAGAATTAATATAGTATGCAGAAGAAAAGTGATATGATATATGAAATAAAAAATATGGAGGTAATTAATATGACAAAACGGGAACGAGTAACTGCCGCGCTGCAGCATCGGGAACCGGACCGGGTTCCTGTTTATCCGATTCTTTCGGGAGTAACCCGGAAACTGGCAGGCGCGACATATGAGGAATGGAGCACGGACGCAGATATCTATGCCCGCGCTATGATAAAAGCCGCAGACGAATATGATCTGGACTGTCTTGTTACATTGATTGACCTGAGTGTGGAATGTGACGCATGGGGACAGGAGCTTCAGTTCGAAGAAGAAAATGCGTGTCATCCCAATTACAAAAATCTGGTAATCAAAGAGACGGAAGACTACAGCAAAATAAAAAAAGCTGACTACCGGCAGTCAAAACGGATGATGATGCACATTGAAGCCTGCAAAAAAATTGTAAAAGAAAAAGGCAGCGAAATACCAATTGTTGCCTTTGTTTTCGGTCCTCTGGGCACTTTATCCATGCTCCGCAACCAGGAGGCTATGTATATGGATTTATATGACGAACCTGAAATGGTCAAAGCAGCCGCATATGAAATCAACGAAACCCTGAAAGATTACTGTAATGCGCTTATTGATACCGGTGTTGACGGAATTATGTTTGATACGTTGTTTGCCTCTGGGTCTATTATGCGCAAGGAAATGTGGAAAGAATTTGAAGGTCCTCTGGTAAAAGAACTCGCTGACCTCTGCCACTCCCGGGAGTGTATGGTAATGATCCATAATTGCGGGGAACGCATTTATTTTGACGCCCAGATCGAAATGATGCACCCGGCAGCCATTTCCTTCCTCTATCCGCCCGATGACTGTTCGGATCTGAAAGAATGCAAGGAAAAATACGGAAAAGAAGTAACCTTAATCGGCTGTGTGAATCCGGCCAGGGTAACATTCGGAACAGATGAGGAATGGGATAAAGAATGTGTGGAAAACATTGACACAATGGCCGCTGGCGGGGGATATATTCTGGCTACCGGATGTGAATATCCTTCCGGGGCAGACTTCGACCGCGCAGTCCGCATGGTAAATATTGCAAAGACATACGGTTTGTATAAAAAATAATAAATAATAAGATATTGGGGTCAAAAGCATAAATAGTTTTGACCCCAATATCAATATAATATACTTCTACTTAAATAGGAACTAATTTAACAGCCAACTCTTTTTCTCTAAAACTTTTTAACTGCTCCAGATAAATTGGCCGTTCTGCTAAATCTGGCATATTGACACATCCTTTATGCATTCATTTTATCATTCTAACACATTTTTGAATAGTTTATGCACTGCATTTCTCGTTTGTCATCATTTTCAACATTTTGCGCATTGTATTTCGCATATTTTAATCCAGCGCTATACATAGGTACAATATCAACTGCCGCCATCTGACGTATTTTGTTCTCTTACATATTCCGTCAGCTTCTCATATTCCTATCCGACTCTGGTATTCGCTTATTATCTTAAAATCCAAATCTCTACAGCCAGCAGAACATCCACTAAAACTCCCCGAAAAATATATTCCTTCCGTCGCCGTCCCGGATGTTTTCACGGTGCGCATAATTTTTCCAGAAGGGAATAATTTCCCCTGTATCACTTCTTTTTCCGGCCCGTTACTTCATGGAAAAACAGGAGTTTCCCCAGCCCGGGTATCCTGCCAAGCAGCAGGACTATGCCCCAGCTGGCAGCCAGCGTGAGGGAAAATACAATCACCAGGTTTGACGGGATCAGTTCCACTTTCCAGAATTTTTTTATCAGCATCAGCAGCGGATAATGAACCAGATAAATACCGAAGGAGCATTCTGCCAGGCTCTTCCACAGATTTCCGGCCAGGATTCTCCTTTTTCTTGAAACAATTTCAAAAATGCATAATGCCGTCACAGGCACGAATATACAGCTGTACCAGGCATTCCATCTGACGTCATGATGGTAGGAAAACATCTGAAGTATTACAGTAAGCGCCACCCCGGCAACGGCCGTCAGATACAGGTATCTTTCCCGGATTTTCCGGAATACTCCTTTTTTGCTGAAATATCCCAGGATGAGCATGAAACCGTATACTCCCCCGCTGAAAGAAAGATCCAGGATGCTGTTTACCTGCGGCAGCTGGCGCGCCTTCAGGACCACATTGGCTGTCGGTATCCCGAAGAAGTAAAGGAACAGCATCAGCATTGGCAGCCGGAGTATTTTCCAGTCACATTTCTGTAATACCATTGCCACGAAAGGGATAAACGGGTAAATGCCCAGGATCATCTCCATATACCACATATGCGGCATATCCAATTCTTTCACAAAAATCATGTCTGCCAGGAGCAGGATACCGCTGAACTCCGTGTCATTGTACCAGGAAAGGAACAGGTCATACAGGACAATCCATACTTCTGTCGTCACAAGAAGTCCCAGCCAGTTTTTCTTCCAGAAACGCACACAGGCTTTCCGGTCGTACGGGCGGTCCAGCATCAGATACCCGGTGATGAACAGGAAAACCGGGACTCCGAGCCTTCCGACGGTAAACAATGTAAATGCGCAGACCTGTGTGAAAAGGTCTGCCCCGGACATATAATCCAGGTTCATGGCATATGTATAATCCAGGACATGTACCAGGATCACAGAGCAGATGGCAAAACTCCGCAGCAGGTCAATCCACAGAATATGCGGCTTCCGCCCACCCCAATTTTCATTTTCTTTAATCATTTTTTCTCCCCGGTAACAGCGTTATCTTTTACAATCTTGTTATTACATCTCTTATATCGTTTCTGATAAGCTGATCACAAAAAAGCGTAAACTATCTCTATATTTCTTTACAATTTTTTCCTTTTCTGATGAGTGACAGATTATTTCGGGACTTTTTGGCTGGCGATCGGTTTTTCCCTGAACGTGTAGTCCAGTACATGACGAAGCCTGTTCTCTATTGACCAGTGCAGTTTTTTTATGTTTCCCAGCTCCTCTGCCGTAAGGATAAGGTCTGAGATCAGCGCCGTACACTGGACATCTTTCCAATCCCCCTCTCCGAAAGAAGGAGCTGGAACTCTTCTTGAGCTTTTTTTCAAAAACTCTTCCCCCGGACCGTTTCCACTGCATTTAACAACATCGGCGTTGCCTCACCTTTTACCTTATCTGTTACGCCGCGCAGTGCTTTCCCGTCAATAGCAGGATGGGTATTCTTCGAATCCACAATCTCTCCCCGATCCATTCCTGTCCGCAGTAAAAAGGGAACTCAGTTCCCTTTTTTCTTAAATTATAACATCACTTTAACCTGATGTAAATATACAGAAATTGATACAATCTGTTACGGTTCATCACGCACCCGCCTGCCGGAATTCTCTTTCGGGATACGGCAGAAACTCATATTGTTTAATGTTTTATCAAAGAATTTTCACATTTTATTTTCAAAATAGAATTGATATAGTTTATACATTTCACGATTCTGGAGGACAAAATGAAGAATAACAAAACAATAGTTCCTGCTCTTTGTCTGTGTCTGCTTTTTTCCGGCATGACATTTACAGGATGCGGCAGTACGGACAGCTCTGCCAGTTCAGAAACAGCGGAGGAGAACGAATCAGAAACCGCCAATGCTGATAACGGGATTCTTACTCTGGATCTGTCTTCTGATATAGATGAAATATATACGGCAGCTTATCAGGAGTCCGCGGACAGCGAACTTCTCTCCCTGAGAGAGGCGGATTCTTATTCACTGGATTCTCCTCTTATTGTCGCAAACCCATATGGTACCAATACAACCGGACTGTATCTGTATTTTACGACGGAAACTCCGGCAGAAATCTCTTATACGGTCTCTGCTGAGGGATATGATGATTTCACGGAAACCCTTTACGGCGGATATGTCACGGAACATGAATACCTTCTGACCGGTATTGTTCCGGATACGGTAAATACCATTACACTCACCGCCACAGACCAGGATGGCAATGTTATCGGCACAAAAGAGTTTGAATATGACGCGCCGTCTCTTCTCGGCAGCGAGGAAAACATCCAGCTTGAAATCACGGAAGGAGACAGCGACTCTGAATTGTCGGACGGTCTGTATACAATGCTTGGCAACAGATCGACGGAAGACAACGAACAGGTCGATTTTATTCTTCTGTATGATAATAATGGTACGATCCGTTCGGAAATCCCGGTCAAAAGCTACCGCGCCTGCAATATTCTCTTTGGAGAAGACGAGATTTACTACAGCACCTCCGCAGACGAGATAGCTGTGATGAACCGTCTCGGAAAAATCACGGAAATCTACAGTATGGGAGAATACCAGCTTCACCATGACTATATATTCGGTTCTGATAACGATCTTCTTGTGCTGGCGTCAGAAGAAGACGCTGAGACAGAGGAAGATCTCATTCTCCGGGTTGATCTCTCGGACGGCACGATCACGGAACTGATCGACCTTGCGGATCTTTTCGGCAACTATCTGGACAGTCTGCCTTCAGACAGCGGCGATGAGGATGAACCGCTGGACTGGATGCATATCAACTCCATCCGGCTGCTTGATGAAGACTCCATTATCATCAGTTCCAGAGAAACATCCACGATCATCAAGATTGATGATATCTACAATGATCCTACAGTGGACTATATGATCGGATCGGAGCAGTTCTGGGCGGAAAGCGGATACGACAGCCTCCTTCTTACCCAGATCGGGGAATTCTCCCTGCAGGCGGGCCAGCACTGCGTGGAATACGAATTCTCCGATGACCTGGAGGAGGGGCAATATTACCTGTACTTCTATAACAACAATAACACGATCTGTTCAACCCGGGATTACGATTATTCTTCAGACAGTTCCTACTACGATACCTACAGCGGTACTGACGGGGAAGAATCTATGTATTACAAATACCTTGTGGATGAAAATGAACGGACATTCGAACTTGTGGATGAGATCAGCGTAACTTATTCCGGATATGTAAGTTCCGTACAACATCTCGGCGAAAACATACTGGTTGACAGCGGGAGCGCGTTCACTGCCGTGGAATTTGATGAAAATCACACTCCGATACAGACACTTGCCGGCACTGGCGATACCTGGTGGTACCGGGTATTCAAATATGATTACAGCGGATTCTGGTTTTCCTGAAAACATCCCGGAAAATGGCGGTAAAAAGTGACTTCTGCCATACCGCGCTTTTCCATTACCCGTTCCTATAAACAATTTAACAGGGGCACATCACCGAAGTGCTGTGCCCCTGTATTCTCACTTTTCTGAATTTTTGCTACATTTCATTTCTGCCCGTTACCGGTATTATACACGCCTTTTTCTGAAAAGTGCCGCTGCCGCAGCTCCTCCTGCCGCTATTACAGCAATTATCCAGATAAATGTCATATTGGCGTCATTTGTTTTTGCAGAGGATGATGTTGTCTTCGCGGACGATGCTGTTTTTCCAGATCCAGATGTATCTGTACCGTCGCTCTGACCATCATCTGTGCTACCGGTCTGACCATCATCTGCGTCACCGGTCTGGCTGTCATCTGCGCTACCGGTCTGGCCGTCATCTGTGCTACC
>CAYLWI010000023.1:0-22555 GCA_964387345.1 uncultured Eubacterium sp.
AGGAGACAGCATATGGCAAAGGAAAAGAAATTAGTAGAAGCGATTACTTCCATGGAGGAGGATTTCGCCCAGTGGTATACAGATGTAGTAAAAAAAGCGGAACTGATGGATTATTCCAGCGTCCGGGGATGTATGATTTTTAAGCCTGCGGGCTATGCGATCTGGGAGAATATCCAGATGGAACTGGACCGGCGGTTTAAGGAAACCGGCGTGGAGAATGTATATATGCCCCTGTTCATTCCGGAGAGTCTTCTGCAGATGGAGAAGGATCATGTGGAGGGGTTTGCGCCGGAGGTGGCGTGGGTGACCCATGGAGGTCTGAATCCACTCCAGGAGCGGCTCTGTGTGCGTCCCACTTCAGAGACCCTGTTCTGTGATTTTTATAAAAATGAGATCCAGTCTTATCGTGATCTCCCGAAGGTATATAACCAGTGGTGTTCCGTTGTGCGCTGGGAAAAGGAAACAAGACCTTTTCTCCGCTCCAGAGAGTTTCTGTGGCAGGAAGGGCATACCGCCCATGCGACGGCAGAGGAAGCGGAGGAGCGCACGATCCAGATACTGAATCTCTATGCCGATTTTCTGGAGGATTTTCTGGCGATTCCTGTAATCCGGGGACAGAAGACGGAAAAGGAAAAGTTTGCGGGAGCAGAGTCCACTTATACAGTGGAAGCCCTGATGCACGATGGGAAGGCGCTGCAGTCCGGTACCAGCCATAATTTTGGCGACGGTTTTGCAAAGGCGTTTGGTATCCAGTACAGTGATAAAGAAAATAAGCTGCAGTATGTTCATCAGACCTCCTGGGGCGTCAGCACCCGTATGATCGGCGCGCTGATTATGGTGCATGGCGATGATTCCGGTCTGGTACTGCCGCCGAAGGTGGCGCCTGTCCAGCTTATGGTGATTCCGGTGCAGCAGAGAAAAGAAGGCGTGCTGGAGAAGGCGGCGGAACTGAGAGAGCGTCTTGGAAAGGTCTGCCGCGCGAAGCTGGATGATTCCGATAAGAGCCCCGGCTGGAAGTATGCGGAGCAGGAGATGCGGGGAATCCCTCTCCGTGTGGAACTGGGCCCCAGAGATATGGCGGAGAATCAGTGTGTTGTTGCCCGCCGTGATACAGGGGAGAAGGTGACAGTTTCTCTGGATGATGTGGAAACTGTGATTCCGCAGCTTCTGGAGACGATCCAGAAGGATATGTTTGACCGGGCGAAGGCCCATCTGGATTCCCATATCAGCGACGCCCGTGATTATGAAGAGTTCTGCGAGGCTGTCACTGCGAAGCCGGGCTTTATCCGCGCCATGTGGTGCGGGGATCAGGCATGTGAAGATAAGATCAAGGAGGAGACGGGAGCCACCTCCAGATGTATACCCTTCCATGATAAGAAACAGATTTCTGATGTATGTGTATGCTGCGGGAAACCGGCGAAAACGCTGGTTTACTGGGGCAAGGCGTATTGATATATGGTGATTCGGTTACCGGAAAAGGTTTCGGTTATTATCAGCAGATTAAAGGAAGCCGGTTATGACGCTTATGCAGTAGGAGGCTGTGTCCGGGATTCCGTTCTGGGGAGAGTCCCCCAGGACTGGGATATTACTACTTCTGCCAGACCGCAGCAGGTGAAGGAGGTTTTCGGACATACGATTGATACAGGGATCCGGCACGGAACCGTGACAGTCATACTGGGTCACGAGGGATTTGAAGTGACCACATACCGGATTGACGGGGAGTATGAAGACGCCCGCCATCCGAAATATGTGGAGTTTACTTCAGAACTGAGAGAGGATCTGAAACGCAGGGATTTTACCATTAACGCCATGGCCTATAATCAGGAAACGGGATTTGTGGATGAGTCTGACGGCCTGGGAGATCTGCGGCGGAAGGTGATCCGCTGTGTGGGTAACCCGGAGGAGCGTTTTACAGAGGACGCCCTGCGGATGCTGCGGGCGGTACGTTTTGCGGCCCAGCTCGGATTTTCCATTGAGGAGAACACCCGGAAGGCTATCATAAAGCTGGCGCCGAATCTGAAGAGAATCAGCGCTGAACGGATCCAGACAGAACTGGTGAAGCTTCTGGTTTCTCCTCATCCGGAAGAGCTCTTTACCCTTTATGATGTGGGAATCACGGATGTGATTCTTCCCGAGTTCTCCCGGATGATGGTGTGCCGGCAGAAGCATCCTCATCACCGGGGGACGGTGGGGGAGCATACGGTCTGGTCCCTGCAGGCGGTTCCGCCGGAAAAGGTACTGCGGCTGGCCATGCTGCTCCATGATGTGGCAAAGCCCCTCTGCAGGACGGAGGATTCCCGGGGAATGCATCATTTCCATGGACATCCGGCAAAAGGAGCTGAGGTGGCGGTGCAGGTTCTCCGGCGGCTGAAGTTCGACAATGATACGATCCGCCGCGTGACCATGCTGGTGCGGAGCCATGACGACCGGCCGTACCCTTTGTCAGAAAGAGCTGTCCGCCGGGCGGTTCGCAGAAATGGGGAAGCGGTTTATCCGGATCTTTTTGCTGTGAAAAGAGCCGATATTCTGGCCCAGAGTGACTATCTGAAAAAGGAAAAGCTGGATTATGTGGATGAATATGAGAAAATCTATCGGGAGATCCGACAGAAGGATCAGTGCCTGTCTTTAAAACAGCTGGCGGTAACCGGAAAGGATCTGATGGACGCGGGAATGAAGCCCGGAAAAGAGCTGGGAACTGTTCTGAACCGGATGCTGGAAGATGTGATAGACGAACCGGATCTGAACTGCCGGGAGGTTCTTATGGAGCGTTTTGCGCAGGGAAGATACCGGTGACCGGGCTGCTTTTCCTTCTGGTATTAAATGAATACTCTGACCCACCCCTTCATATGATAAAAAAGGCGCATATGCGTCTGAAATCATAGGTGAAGGGGTGTTTTTGTGTATTATCAGATCGAACAGGTCCTGGAAAAACAGCAGTATGATATTGAAAAGTTTTATAAGGGAAGGGGAATCCTGATCTGCGAAACCGCACAGGGGCTGTTCGCGCTGAAAGAGTTTCACGGGCAGTTGTCAAAAGCAGAAAATCTGTATCAGACCGGTCAGTTTCTGAAGGACAGGAATATTTCCTGCGATTATATGGTAAAGAATAAAGATGATCTTCTGCTGACCGCGGGTGTGGATGGTATCAGCTACACATTCCATCACTGGGTCAGGGGGCGGGAATGTGATACCCGGAGCCGGCTGGATATTGTGATGACGGTATCCTTTCTGGCGAAATTTCATGAGGTGAGCGAAGGAATCTGGCCGGGAAGGGATGCGGGATCCGGTGAAAGTTATGGTAAAGAGAGTTTTTATGAGGAATGTATGCGACATGACAGGGAATTGAGACGAATCAGGAAATTTGTCCTGCTGCGGAAAAATAAGAGTGATTTTGAACGGCTGTTTTTAAAGTGTTTTCCGGAATATATCCGGCAGTCCGAGGCAGTGCTGCAGTTTTTGGCGGGATGCCAGGATCTGCTGGCGGAACATACCCTGGGGCTCTGCCATGGAGATTTTAACCAGCATAACGTAGTAATTGAATCCGGAGGAATGACATTGATCCATATGGAACATGCGCGTTATGGGGCCCAGATGTCAGATCTTGGAAATTTTCTGAGGAAGATGATGGAGAAGCATGAATGGAATGAAACGCTTGGACTGGAAATCCTGCGGGAGTATGACCGGATTCACCCCATGACCAGAGCAGACTGGAGGGAATTATACTGCCGTCTGTGTTATCCGGAAAAGTTCTGGAAGATTGCCAATCATTATTTCAGTTCGAATAAGGTGTGGGATTCCGGAAAGAATTATGAAAAGCTGAAAAAAGAACACCGTCAGAATTTCATGCGCCGGAGATTTCTGGATACTCTGGAACAGACAGGAGTATATCTCTGAGAGAAAGCACGCCCCGGGCGGTTCGCTTATACAGATCATAAGTGAACCGCCCGGGGCATTCATAAATAATGAAAATGATGTACTGTTATGCAAGCAGCGGCCGGATAGCCTCTGTGAGAGCATCCTTCCGGGCCTGGGCCTCCGCAAGGTCTTTACCAAGTGTGGTAAAGTATGTCTTGATCTTCGGTTCTGTCCCGGAAGGACGGATCACAACAGATGCGCCGCCTTCCAGAGTATAGATCAGCACATTGGAAGGAGGAAGGCCTGTTTCTTCTGAGTTTTCATAATCAGTAACTTTTTCTACTTTATATCCGGCGAATTCCGCAGGAGGATTCTCCCTCAGATCCTGCATGATGCCGGCCATCTTATCCATTCCGGTCAGTCCCGGGAATTCATAAGAATCTACCTTATTCAGATAGCGTCCATACTGGGCGTAGATTTCTTCCAGACGCTGTTTGATCGAACTGCCGGCGCTGCGGTAGTAGGCGGCCATCTCACAGATGAGCATGGAAGCAATAACTGCGTCTTTGTCACGGACATAAGGTCCGGCCAGATATCCATAGCTCTCCTCAAAGCCGAAAATGAAGCGGTCCACTTCGCCGGCGGCTTCCAGACCGGCAATCTGGTCGCCGATCCACTTAAATCCGGTCAGTACGCTGCGGAGCTCCACGCCGTAATGAGCGGCAACGGCGTCCGCCAGAGGAGTAGAGACAATGGACTTTACTGCTACCGGATGTTCCGGCATGGTTCCCTTTTCTATCCGGCCTGCGCAGATATAATCCAGAAGCAGAACGCCCATCTCGTTTCCGCTGACCAGCTCATAGGAGCCATCGGGACACTTCATGGCGATTCCCACACGGTCAGCATCGGGGTCAGTTGCCAGCATCAGATCAGCGCCGGACTCTTCCGCCAGCTTCAGACCAGACTCCAGAGCCTCATAGATCTCGGGGTTGGGGTAGCTGCATGTGGTAAAATAGCCGTTGGGATACTCCTGCTCCGGAACAATGGTAATGTCGGTAATGCCGATGTCGTTCAGTACTTTTGTGACCGGAACCAGACCGGAACCGTTCAGCGGACTGTACACCAGCTTCAGTCCCGCGGTTTTACACAGACCGGGCCGGACCTGACGGGCCTCGATTGCCGAATAAAAAGCGTCTTTACAGTCGTCCCCCACAAAACGGATCAGACCCTTTTCCACACCTTCGGCAAAGGAGATGTAAGCGGCGCCCTCCAGTACATCTGTTTTCTGGATTTCTTCATATACAATAGCGGCGGCGTCGTCGGTCATCTGGCATCCGTCGGGACCATAAGCTTTATAGCCGTTGTATTTCGCGGGATTGTGGGATGCTGTGACCATGATGCCTGCGTTGCATTTGTAATAGCGCGTGGCAAAGGACAGCGCAGGTACGGGCATCAGGGAATCGTAGATGCGTACGTGGATGCCGTTGGCTGCCAGCACGCCGGCAGCGGTTTTTGCGAATATATCGCTCTTCAGGCGGCTGTCGTAGCTGATCGCGACTGTCTGGCTGCCGCCCTGGGTCTTTACCCAGCTGGCCAGTCCCTGGGTTGCCTGGCGGACAACATAAATATTCATGCGGTTTGTTCCGGCGCCAAGAACTCCTCTCAGTCCGGCAGTCCCGAATTTCAAAGAAACGGCGAACCGCTCTTTTATCTCCTGGTCATTTCCCTGGATTCTGGCCAGCTCCGGTTTCAGGTCGGCGTCTTCCAGCTCCGCTGCCATCCAGCGTTTATATTCTTCCTGGTACATAGTGAAAGTCCCCCTTTTAATGGAATTCTGAAAAATCAGTTTTATCTTATCATAGGGTAACTGCTTTCGCAAGAATAAGCGTGTATGGATTTTATTAAGAACGATCTGCTTTCTGCCGCAATAAATATATTTATGGAGAGAAAAGGCGGCTGTCTGTCCGGGGCGGAGCCGGCGGACTACTGTGTGATTTATACCGGTTGCGGCGCGGGAGTTTTCCGCAAAGTTTTTCTTGACAAATATAGGGAAAGTTAGTATATATATTCTATATCGTGACAAGAAAAGAAGGCCTGGAAGAGGCAGGTATATTTATCAGGAGGACATGTTCATGAACAAGACAGAATTAGTAGCGATTATGGCTGAGAAGGCTGAGATTTCCAAAAAAGACGCGGAGAAGGCCCTCGCAGCATTTACCGGCGCAGTTGCGGATGCGATGAAGAACGGTGATAAGGTTCAGTTAGTTGGGTTTGGTACTTTTGAAGTTACGGAGCGCCCTGCCAGAGAAGGACGTAACCCCCGCACCGGCGAGACCATGACAATCGCGGCCAGCAAGGCTCCGAAGTTTAAAGCAGGAAAGGCTTTAAAGGACATGGTGAATGCTTAGGTTTATACTGAAAGGCAATAACATTGAGAGAGCTGTTTCCGTTATTGGAAATGGCTCCTTTTCGGTTTGAAAGAGGTATAAAGAATGAGATTAGATAAGTTTTTAAAGGTTTCCAGACTCATCAGGCGCCGCACGGTTGCCAATGAGGCATGTGACGCCGGACGCGTCATGGTAAATGGAAAACAGGCCAAAGCCTCCCTTAATGTGAAGGTGGGGGATATCATAGAGATTTCCTTTGGCAATAAGTCCGTGAAGGCAGAAGTCCTGGTGATTGCAGACACCTCCCGGAAGGAGGAGGCGAAGGAGATGTTCAGGTACCTGTAAATGAAACGGACAGATCAGTGTTCTAAGAATGCCTTTCCCTGCATAGAGTGAATGAGAAGCATATGAGGGGAGGCATTTTTTATGGAAGAGAGACAGGCGTCTGCCGGGCAGCATAAACTGATTCTGACCAACCGCAGCAGGATATCCCTTAACGGAATTACAGATATATTGTCCTTTGATGTCAATGAGATTCTGGTTGAGACAGAGCTGGGAATGCTGATGATCCGTGGAAAGGATCTTCATGTAACCCGGCTGACGTTAGAAAAAGGAGAGGTTGATATTTCCGGAAAGTTAGATTCCCTGCAGTATTCAGATATGGCGAAAGGAAACGACCGGGGAGAATCCTTCTTCGGGCGTTTGTTTAAATAATGATTTACGGGGAGATCGTGAAACAGGGGCAGCTTTTTGCGATGGCAGTCCTGCTGGGAGCAGGATTGTTGCTTCTGTATGATTTTCTGAGGATTTTCCGGAGGATTCTGCGGCATAATACAGTGGGAATCGCGATGGAGGATATTTTATTCTGGCTGTTTTGCGCCCTGTGGATGTTTGGGTTCATGTATCGTTATAATGAGGGTATTATCCGGGGATTTCTTGTGTTCGGGGCGGTTGTGGGAATGATTCTTTACAGCCTGCTGGCCAGCCGGTATGTAATCCGGGCGGGTACAGCAGTACTCCGGCGGCTGCTTCGTATTTTACATATGATTTTTTATCAGATCAGCGGACCGTTCCGTATAATCGGGCATTTTATGAAAAAAAGAGTCCGGAAAGCAAACCGGTTTCGTAAAAAACGTATGAGCGGATGGAAAAAACAATTGAAAAAATTAGGCAGAGCGGTTAAAATAGGTATTAATAAGCTGTAAGAAAGGGGTATGGCAGTTGCGCAGTAAGAAGAGAAAGAAGAAAAAGTCCGGATCTGGAAAGATTTGTATTTCCTGTATTGCCCTGGCGGTTACGGCGATTTTGTCTGTTCAGATTGTGCGGCTGTATCATCTGGATCAGGAATATCAGGAAGAACAGCAGGAACTGGAGGCACAGCTCGAGGAGGAGGAGCAGAGGTCTGAGGATCTGGAAGAACAGCAGGAGTATGTGGGTACAGATCAGTATGTGGAGGATATTGCCAGATCGAAGCTGGGAATGGTTTATCAGGATGAAATCCTGTTTAAGGAAGATTAAGTGACGAGGGAATTCCGGAGAGGAATTCCTTTTTCTGTTTAAGAATCTGTTAAGCCGGTTTAATTTCATCGATTCGATTTAAAAACAGCGGCGGTACCGAACTTTGACGAAAGGTTTTTTAAAACAGGACGGCCATTTGACAAAGATTTCCGGAGGAAGGTTTTACAATAGCACCCATCAAAAAAAGTCTGGAGGATAATATGATGGGGAAATTTGATCTTAAGCAACTGGTAATCTGTATTTTTGCGGTGCTTGCGCCGCGGTTTTCGGTGGCGGGCGTATATCCGCTGGTTCCGGCCGTTTTTATGACCGGATTTATGTCCGGCGTCAACCGGAGTCTGCTGTTTTTATGTACAATCGGAGGACTTCTGGCGCTTGCTCCGGTGCGGATTCTGGTAAAATACGGCCTGGCGGTGATGGCGGCTGCTGTTCTGGTGAAACTGGCGGAACATTATTTCCATAAATGCAGGACGAGCGCGGCCGCGGTAATTACAGGCGCCGTTACAGCTGCTGTTACACTGTCATGGCAGTTTATGAAAATACCGGATACGGCTACGGTGGTAATCGGCATTCTGGAAGGAATTTTTATCTATGGTTTTGTTTTTGTTTTTACCAGGATGTGCTATCTGTTCCTGGACTGGGAGCCGCTGGGGCGGCAGCCTGTGCCTGTCTATGTGCAGGGCGGGGAGAGGCTGAACGAATATGCGCAGTCTTTCCAGCAGCTGGCAAAAACCTTCCGGCAGATGAGCCGTTACCAGAGCGATTTTACGGCGGAGGAGCTGAGCAGGATGCAGAATGAGGTAACGGGAACTCTCTGTGTATCCTGCCAGCAGTGCGCGGTATGCTGGGAAACAGAGAATACACCTATGTATCAGCTTCTGTACCATTTTCTGCAGTCTGTCCAGCAGGGGGAAAATACGGAAGAGGCAGCCCGTGATCTGGGAGAGCGCTGTGTCTGCATGGAAGAAATGATGGATCAGGTCATGCGGGTTTTTGAGAAAGCCCATCTGAATATGGCCTGGTATAACAGACTGCAGGAAAACCGGGACGCCATTGCCCAGCAGCTCAACGCTATGGCTTATATTATGGAAGACTGCGCGAAAAACGAACAGGACATTACTGCCCGGGAAGGAAAAATGACGGCAGCGGTACGGTATGCCCTGAAAGAAGAGGGCGTGATCTGCGACAGTCTGAGGGTGCTCAGAAAGCCGGGGGACAAGCTGGAGCTTCTGCTGGCCGGAAGGACGAGAGGGAAAAAGTGCATTTCCGTAAAAGAAATGGCGAAGCTTATCAGTAAAGCCTCAGACCATGTTTTTCTTCCCTCCAGGGATGCAAAATCTCTTCTGGGAGAAAAGGGCGCCAGACTGTCTTTTCTGGAAACAACGGAGCTGACTGCTTATTACGGAGTTGCCAGAGCTGTCCGGGAGGGAGAGCAGGTATCCGGGGACAGCTTTGCCTTCCAGATGCTGGATGACGGAAGATGTATCATGATTGTCTCTGATGGAATGGGAAGCGGTTATTCTGCTTGTAAAGAAAGCGAAATGGTGATAGATTTAATAGAGAAATTTATGGAGTCCGGATTCAGGCCGGATACGGCGCTTCAGATGATGAATTCTGCCATGGTTACTCATGGGGATAACAACCTGTTTTCCACGGTGGATCTGGCCTGTATAGATATGGACAGCGGGAAAGGCGGTCTGTATAAGGTGGGAGCGGCCGCGACGTTTATCCGTCACGGCGGCCAGGTGACCTGGATCGAGGATAATAGTATGCCGGCAGGAGTTTTTATGAACCAGATACCGGTGCGGCAGGAGATCCGGCTTGAAGACGGTGATTTTCTTGTGATGGTGACTGACGGAACGCTGGAGCATCTGTATGTGGATGATCCGAAGGAGACCATGGCGGACATTATCCGGGGAGTAGATACCAGCAATCCTTCCAGGTTTTCACGGCAGGTGCTGGAAGAGATACTTCTGTTTACCGGCGGCCGCGTCAGGGACGATATGACAGTTCTGACGGCAGGAATCTGGAAACGGCAGCCGGGATCAGTCTGAAAAACGTGGGCGGAAGGCTGTTCCGGATGCTGCGGGAGAGTACAATGCTGAAAAAAGTAAAAATTTTTATTGAAAAATATCATATGATAGAACAGGGAGACCGGATTCTGGCCGGCGTGTCCGGCGGGGCAGATTCTGTCTGCCTGCTTTTACTGCTTGCGGAACTGCAGGAAATTATGGGATTTTCTTTATCTGCAGTTCATGTAGAGCATGGAATCCGTGGGGAAGAGAGTCTGGAAGACGCGGCTTTTACAGAATCGCTCTGCCGGAGCATGGGAATCCCTTTCCGGAGATATACGGTGGATGCGGCCGCATACTCGGAGGAGACAGGGAAATCCCTGGAGGAAGCGGCCCGCGAGCTGCGGTATGACTGTTTCCGGAAGGCGGCCGCGGCAGAGCATGGAGCAAAGGCAGCAGTAGCCCATCATGGAGACGACAGCGCGGAAACCATGCTTTTCCATCTGGCCAGGGGAACGGGGATCCGGGGGCTGGGAGGAATCGCTCCCGTGGTCCGGATGGAAAACCTGCAGGTTATCCGGCCCCTGCTGTGCCTGACACGGAGAGAGATAGAGGAATGGCTGGAAGACCGGGAACAGCCATTTTGTACGGACGCAACCAACGCAGATATAAATTATTCCAGAAACAGGATCCGCAGCCGGGTACTGCCGGGCATGAAGGAAGTGAATGTCCGGGCGGTGGCCCATATGGCAAATACGGCGGAGCAGCTCCGGGAAATCTGTTCCTATCTGGACGAGGCCGCGCTGCTGGCGGGGCAGGGGGCGTATGAGATGACAGAGAGCGGAAGGCGGATCCGGATTTCCGGGGAGGCTTTCAGAAAACTCCATCCGGTTCTTCAGAAAACTCTTCTGCATCAGCTTCTGGGGAAACTGGCCGGAAGCAGGAAAGATATTACCTCCAGGCATGTGGAGCAGGTGCGGGAACTTTTTTTTGCCGGAACCGGAAGGCAGATCAGTCTTCCCTATGGAATTACAGCGGATCAGACTTATGGAATTGTGAATCTGTTTTTTGAGCAGGAGGAAAGCGCTCTGGTTCCGGCCTGCCGGATGCTTGAAATCCCGGGAGATACATTTTGTGATAATGATATGGAGTTCCATACGGAAATTCTGGAATTTGACGGGGATTTTGAAAAAATTCCAGAAAAAAGATATACGAAATGGTTTGATTATGATAAAATAAAAAATACTGTTTGGCTTCGCACCCGCCAGCCGGGAGATTATTTCCAGTCTGACCGGGAAGGCAGCCATAAAAAACTGAAGAGATATTTTATTGATGAAAAGATTCCGGCCGGGGACAGGAGCCGGATCCTGTTACTGGCGGAAAAAAATCATGTCCTGTGGGTAGTCGGCTACCGGATCAGTGAAGCTTATAAAGTAGATGACAGGACCAGGAAGGTGCTATGCGTACAATGTGTGAGAAAATCAATGTGATGTATACAGAAGAACAGGTAAACGGGCGGATCAGGGAACTGGCGGCACAGATTAATTCGGATCTGAACGGCGAGCCGGTAAAGCTGATCTGCATACTGAAGGGGGCCAGTTTTTTTGCCTGTGAACTGGCAAAGCGGCTGACATCTCCAGTCTATATGGATTTTATGTATGTTTCCAGTTATGGAAACGGAACCGAGTCCAGCGGGGTTGTGAAAATTACAAAGGATCTGGAAAGCCCTGTGGAGGGAGAGAATGTACTGATTGTGGAGGATATTATTGACTCCGGACACACCCTTCATTTCCTTTCCGGGGAAATGAAACAGAGGGGGGCGAAAAGTATCCGCATCTGTACCCTGCTTTCCAAACCGGACCGCCGGGTGACAGAGGTTCCGGTGGATTATGTGGGATATGTGATCCCGGATAAGTTTGTAGTCGGCTATGGCCTGGATTACGCTCAGAAGTACCGCAATCTGCCATATATTGGCGAGATTGAATTCTGTGAATGACAAAGAGCGCGGAAACCAGCAAAAAGGAGGACCGTTTCGTTGAAGAGAAACTTTAGAGGTATCGGAGTTTATATTATAGTAATCATAATTTTTATCATATTATGGCAGTCTCTCAGTTCGGGGACCACGAATACATCCACATATACGTATGCCCAGTTCGAGGAAGCTGTGGAGGCAGAAGAGGTGGAGTCCATTCAGATAAAGCAGAACCAGCAGGTTCCTACCGGAACCCTGGTGATTACAATGAAGGATGGCAGCCGGGAACAGCTGGTTGTGTCTGACGTCGGGGAAGTAGAGAGTTATCTGGAAGAGGAGAATTTTACCAATTATGTTCTGCAGGATGTTCCGAAGCAGAGTGTTCTGATATCACTGCTCCCGTCAATCATACTGATTGTAATTATGATTTTTATGTTTATGTTTATGGCGGGGCAGGCCGGAGGAGGCGGAGGTAATTCCAAGATGATGAATTTTGGAAAAAGCCGGGCCCGGATGACGACCGGAGAGAACGTTAAGGTGAAATTTAAGGACGTAGCCGGATTAAGTGAGGAAAAGGAAGAACTGGAAGGTCTGGTGGACTTTCTGAAGGCTCCCGGCAGATACACCCAGCTTGGCGCGCGTATTCCTAAAGGGGTACTGCTTGTAGGACCTCCCGGAACCGGAAAGACGCTGATCGCGAAGGCCGTGGCCGGAGAGGCCGGAGTTCCGTTTTTCTCTATTTCCGGTTCGGATTTTGTGGAAATGTTTGTAGGCGTGGGCGCTTCCCGTGTCCGTGATATGTTTGCGGAGGCAAAGCGGCATGCGCCCTGTATTGTGTTTATTGATGAGATTGACGCCGTGGGACGCCGCAGAGGTACCGGTATGGGCGGCGGACATGACGAGCGGGAACAGACACTGAACCAGCTTCTGGTGGAGATGGATGGTTTTGGCGTGAATGAAGGCATTATTGTGATTTCTGCCACCAACCGTGTAGATATTCTGGATCCCGCCCTGCTCCGCCCGGGGCGTTTCGACCGGAAGGTGTATGTGGGCCGTCCGGATGTGGCGGGCCGTGAGCAGATCCTGCAGGTTCACGCAAAAAACAAGCCCATGGGCGATGATGTGGATCTGAAACAGATTGCCCAGACAACGGCGGGCTTTACAGGCGCGGATCTGGAGAATCTGTTAAATGAGGCGGCAATTCTTGCCGCCAAGGACGAGAGAATGTACATCTGCCAGGAGGATATTAAGAAAGCATTTATTAAAGTCGGAATCGGCGCGGAGAAGAAGAGCCGGGTGATCACAGAGAAGGAGAAGAGGATTACTGCTTTTCATGAAGCGGGGCACGCGATTCTGTTCCATGTACTTCCGGATGTGGGACCGGTGTACACTGTATCTATCATCCCCACAGGAATTGGCGCGGCGGGTTATACCATGCCGCTTCCCGAGAAGGATGAAATGTTCCATACAAAAGGACAGATGCTGCAGGAGATCATGGTGGATCTGGGAGGACGTATTGCTGAGGAGCTGATTTTTGATGATGTGACGACGGGGGCTTCCCAGGATATCAAGCAGGCAACCTCGCTGGCGAGAGCGATGGTGACAAAATATGGAATGTCTGATTCCATCGGTCTTCTGAATTATGATAATGATGACGATGAGGTGTTTATAGGCAGAGATCTGGCCCATACCCGGGGGTATAGTGAAAATGTGGCAGGCCGGATTGATGTGGAGATCAAGAAGATTGTGGATGAGTGCTATATAAAAGCAAAAGAAATTATTCATTCCTATGAGGGGGTACTGTATCGCTGCGCGGATCTCCTGCTGGAAAAGGAAAAAATCAGCCGGGCAGAGTTCGAAGCTCTGTTTGAGGAAACAGCGGCAGAGAATCTTGACGACAGGATGGAAGAAAAGAATGAAGTATGATTCAGCCCAGCAGTTTTATAGTGTAGAGAACTATATTCTGCAGATGAGACCGATTCTGCACAAGAATCTGCTGTTCAGTGATGGAACAGAGGATTACAGGATACCACCGGAGCCGGGCAAAAATGAAAAAGTGAGAATCCGTTTCCGGGCAGAGATCAATAACGTAGATCTGATCGTTCTTCATCATGAAGCGGAAAGCTTTGAGATGGAACTGGTGGAAACAGACAGCCAGTTTGATTATTATGAAACAGAGATCCGGCTGGGGGAGGAAACATACCGGTATTACTTTGAAGTGGTTACCGGTATGCTCCGCTGTTATTATGACAGGGCCGGTGTTTCCAGGGAACACAGGGCCCAGTATGATTTCTGCATAGTTCCAGGATTTTCAACGCCGGACTGGGCAAAAGGCGCGGTCATGTATCAGATTTTTACGGACCGGTTCTGTAACGGGGATCCATCCAATGATGTGAAAGATGGAGAATATTTCTATATTGACCGCCCTGTAAAACAGGTGCGTAACTGGGATAAATATCCCGAAAACTTTGATGTGGCAAATTTTTATGGCGGAGATCTGGCAGGCGTCATGCAGAAGCTGGATTATCTGGCAGATCTGGGGATAGAAGCGATTTATTTTAATCCCCTTTTTGTGTCTGCTTCCAGCCATAAATACGATACACAGGATTATGATTATATTGATCCCCATTTTGGCGTTCTGGTGGAGGATGGAGGAGAGCCTCTTCCCGAAGGATGTACAGATAACCGCCAGGCGTGGATTTATAAAAAAAGAGTGACCAGTCTGAAGAATCTGGAGGAGAGCAACCGGTTATTTATAAAGCTGGTGGAGGAGGCCCATAAAAGAGGAATTAAAGTGATTCTGGACGGAGTATTTAATCATTGCGGCTCCTTTAATAAATGGCTGGACCGGGAAAAGATTTATGCAGACAATCCGGAGTTTGAACCGGGCGCATATGCCACAGCGGACAGCAGATATCATAATTATTTCAGGTTTCAGAACCAGGAAGCTTTTCCAGATAACAGAAGCTATGAGGGATGGTGGGGACATGACACACTGCCGAAGCTGAATTACGAAGACTCTCCGGAACTGGAAAAATATGCCATGAAGATAGCAAAGAAGTGGGTGTCTGCCCCTTACAATGCGGATGGATGGCGGCTGGATGTGGCTGCGGATCTGGGGCATAGCGAGGAGTATAATCATTATTTCTGGAGAGAATTCCGGAAGGCAGTGAAGGAAGCCAATCCCGACGCGATAATTCTCGCGGAACATTACGGAGATGCCAGCAGCTGGCTGGGAGGAGACCAGTGGGATACAGTAATGAATTATGACGCGTTTATGGAGCCCCTGAGCTGGTTTCTGACAGGTATGGAAAAACACAGCGACGATTATAAGGAGTATATGCTGGGAGATTTTGATAATTTCCGGAATTCCATGACTCATTATATGGCAAATTTTCTGACTCCGTCTCTCCAGTGTTCCATGAACCAGCTTTCGAATCATGACCATTCCCGTTTTCTGACAAGAACCAGTCATAAGGTGGGACGTGTGGATCACCTTGGAAGCGAAGCGGCTTCCCGGGATGTTAATAAAGCTGTCATGAAGGAAGCAGTAGTAATCCAGATGACCTGGCCGGGAGCGCCAGCAATATATTATGGAGACGAAGCCGGACTCTGTGGTTTTACAGATCCGGATAACCGCCGGACATATCCCTGGGGGCATGAAGATAAAGAACTCATCCGGTTTCACAGGGAGATGATCCGTATTCACAGGGAAAATCCCGCTCTCCGGACGGGATCGGTAAAGTTTCTGGAAGGAACCAGGAATATGCTCTGCTATGGGCGGTTCAACCGGCGGCAGCAGTTTGTAATTATTGTGAATAACGAGGCGTATCCCAATACCATAGATCTTTCTGTGCGGCCTGCAGGGATTCCGAAGGAATGTACCGTGAAACAGGTGATGTATTCCACGCAGGACAGTTTTTCGGTGGTTCCTGTGGAGTATGTGATCAGCAGGGGGCGATTAAAAATCACATTGCCAAAATATTCATCGGTAGTATTAAAACATGATAATAATAATTGAAAAAAAGGAGGAGTATATTATGCAGAAGACAACATTGGTTATTATGGCGGCTGGTATCGGTTCGCGTTTCGGCGGTGGGATCAAGCAGCTGGCGCCAGTGGGACCAAATGGTGAAATTATCATGGATTATTCCATCCATGACGCTCTGGAAGCGGGGTTTAACAAGATTGTGTTTATTATCCGGAAGGATCTGGAAAAGGATTTCCGGGAGATCATCGGGAACCGGATTGAAAAGCTGTGTGAGGTTGCGTATGCTTTCCAGGAGCTTGATTGTCTGCCGGAGGGATTTACTGTACCGGAGGGCAGGGTAAAACCCTGGGGAACCGGACAGGCGGTTCTGGTGTGCAGGGATGTGCTTCATGAGCCTTTTGCTGTGATTAATGCGGATGATTATTATGGAAAACAGGCGTTTGTGGAGGTTCATGATTATCTGGTGGCACATGCCGGGGAAAAGTATCATTACTGTATGGCCGGATTTATTCTGAGGAATACTCTGAGTGAAAATGGCGGCGTTACCCGGGGAATCTGCAGGATTGATGGAGAACACAGACTGACAGATATCGTGGAGACCTCTGATATTGTCGGGTGTCCGGAGGGCGCCATGATCGGGACTACCAGAGAACCAGTAGATCCGGATTCTTATGTATCCATGAATATGTGGGGACTGACGCCGGAGTTTCTGGATATCCTGGACAGTGGATTCAGAGACTTCCTGGAGGGATTGGAACCCGGGAATATCAAGGCAGAATATCTTCTCCCTACGATCATTGGCGGATTGCTGAAGGAGGGAAAAGTACAGGTAAGGCTTCTTGAGACAAAAGATAAATGGTTCGGTGTAACATACGCAGAGGACAGACAGAGTGTGGAGGAATCCTTTGCCAGACTGATTGAAGAAGGAGTTTATACATCCCCTCTGAATCACGAATAAAGGAACAGATGAGAAGAAACGTTACTGCCGGATTTCTGTGATTTTCAAATATTTGACAGTTCTAAAAAAATTAACAAAAAACTGGTTGTCAATTTTTTGCGATTGTAGTACGATATGGAAGGTTGTTTTGTAAAAAGCGTTGTGATCTTTTGGAGAAAGTGGTATGGCAGAACGTAAGAAAAGTACGAGAAAAAGAAGAAAAAGAAAACTAATTTTATTTATTATAGAAATCGTGATTCTGGCTGCAGTGATTGCATGTTTTTATTTTTATAATAAGCTGAATCAGCTGGACACACAGCAGGTGGACGAGTCCAGGATAAAAGTAAATGATGTGGATGAGGAAACACAGGTTACTTTTGAGGGCTACACTACCATAGCGGTGTTCGGACTGGACAACCGTGAGTCTGGTGTCTATTCGTCCGGAAACAGTGATATGATTATGATCATAAATATTAATAATGATACCAGGGAGATGACTCTTGTCTCTGTGTATCGTGATACTTATCTGAACGTGGCCGATGCGGATTCGGATGAACTTATTTTCCGGAAGGCAAATAACGCTTATGCCAGAGGCGGTCCGGAGCAGGCAATTACCATGCTGAACCGGAATCTGGATCTTCAGATTGATAATTATGTATCTGTAGATTTTGCGGCGGTGGCGGAGGCCATTGATATTCTGGGCGGTATAGAGATTGAGATTGAGGATGAAGAGGAACTGAAATATCTGAACGATTATATTCAGGCAAATAATGACATTCTCGGTACAGATTCTGAGCTGATTGATACTCCGGGAGAACATACGCTGGATGGCGTGCAGGCAGTGGCTTATGCCCGGATCCGTTATACGGCAGGGAACGATTACAAGCGCGCGGAGCGTCAGCGGCGGGTGTTTTCTGAGATGATGTCGAAGGCCAGTGACGCGAATCTGTCCCAGCTGAACCAGCTGATTGAGACAGTGTTTTCCGATATAGAGACCGATCTGTCCCTGAAGGAGCTGCTGTCCATGGCGTCGGTTATGATTGATTATGATATGACTCAGAGCATAGGTTTTCCTTTTGACAGAACTACGCAGACACTCTCGTCAGTGGGAAGCGTGGTAATTCCCTGTTCCCTGGAGAGCAATGTAATCGAACTGCATCGCCAGCTGTTTGGTACGGAGGATTATACACCGTCAGAGACCGTTCAGGAATACAGTGATTATATTATTAACAGAACTGGAATGGACGAGGACGATGCAGTGGAAGATGAGTTCTCTGAAACGGATGATTTTACCGGTGACGGAGACGATACATCGTCGGAGGAAGGTGAGGAATGATAAAGCTGTATATTTGTCCAAAATGCGGATGGATAAGAACCGTGTCCAGAAGAGTAAATGTGGAGTGTCTGAAATGCGCAGGCAGCATACAGATGATGCCGGCAAAGCTGGATTATGCACAGTATACCAGAATGTCTGCGCAGGAAAGACAGAATTATGTGGACAGCTGGATGTATATACATAAGAATCGTTAACAGATTAAACACAAAAAAATCTTAAAATAAGTCTGCGGAGGAATCCGCAGGCTTATTTTGCATAAATCTGAAGAATAAGGATCAAGATATATATATTTGAAGAAAGGGCAGCAACCATGGATCACTTTGAAAATGACGAAAGCAGATCAGATTCTGTTTATTCTTACAGTTACAGGGACAGTAGTTATTATGGCGGCGCCAGAGAAGAGATATCCGGGGGTTCACAGAAGAGAAAATATTTTTTCGGCAGAAATGGTTCGGACCGGAGACGGAGACACGCCGGATTTGGGATAAAAGTGATACGCTGCGCTGTGCTGGCAGCAGTTTTCGGACTGGTGGCAGGCGGTGTGTTCCGGGGAGTATCGGGAGTTATTTATGAGGATCTGTCAGTCCAGGAGTCCGGGAGCCAGCAGTCCGCAGACGTAAGGGTGGAGGAAACAGAAGTCAGCATGGAATCCAGCGAGAATTCTCTTGTTGTATCAGATATTTCAGATATTGTGGATGAGACAATGCCTTCCATTGTGGCCATCACCAATATCAGCCAGACAGAATATTATAACTGGTATGGACAGTCGCAGGTCTATGACAGCGAGAGTTGTGGTTCGGGAATTCTGGTGGCAGAGGATGATGATTATCTGTATATTGCTACGAATAATCATGTGGTATCCGGAGCCAGCTCTCTGACAATTTGTTTTGTGGATAATTCAACCGTGGCTGCGGAAGTGAAAGGTACAGACTCCGCTTCAGATCTGGCAGTTGTATCGGTAAATAAGTCAGATCTGGAAAGCAGCACATTGTCTGCAATTAAAATTGCCACCCTGGGCGATTCGGATTCCCTGAAGGTCGGCCAGGCGGCAATCGCTATCGGAAATGCGCTTGGATATGGGCAGTCGGTAACGACCGGTGTAATCAGCGCCCTGGACCGGCAGGTGACGGTGACTGATTCCGAGACAGGCAGCCAGGTGACGAATGAACTGATTCAGACAGATGCGGCCATCAATCCTGGAAACAGCGGAGGAGCCCTGCTGAACAGCCGGGGAGAAGTGATCGGGATTAATTCTGTGAAGTACTCAGATACCGAGGTGGAGGGAATGGGATATGCGATTCCCATGGCTACTGCGTCCCCTATTATTAATGATCTGATTAACCGTCAGGTGGTGGACAGTTCCCAGAGGGCCTTCCTGGGGGTGACGGGGGTTGATGTGACGTCAGATGTGGCTTCCGCTTATCAGATGCCGGAAGGGGTTTATATTGTTCAGATTTATGAGGGCAGCGCTGCCGAGGAGGCCGGGATCCAGCGTGGAGATATTCTGACTTCCCTGGAGGGAGCGGAGATAGATTCCATGGATGCTCTTGAGGAACAGCTTCAGTATTATGCGGCAGGTACGGAGGTGGAACTGACGATTGAAAGAGCCAGTCAGAGCGGTTATGAGGAAATTACACTTTACGCAACCCTGGGAGGACAGCAATAAAAATCAATTGCAGGCTTTCAAACTTATGGTAAATGTGGTATGATGTTGGCGGAATAAACGGCAGTGGAGACGACCATTCTGCCGGAAAGATATGGAGGCAGCAGGATGAGAAAAAAGAGAATAGCAATTGCTCTTGGACATGATGCATTGGGAACCACTCTCCCGGAACAGCAGAAGGCTGCCGGGGAAGCGGCAAAGGCTATTGCGGATCTGGTGCAGGAGGATTGTGAGATTGTGATTACCCACAGTAATGGTCCGCAGGTTGGCATGATTCATACGGCAATGTCTGAGTTTCATAGATTATATAAAGAATATACGGCTACGCCGATGGCAGTCTGCTCAGCCATGAGCCAGGGATATATCGGATATGATCTGCAGCAGGCGATCCGCAGCGAGCTGGTAGGGAGGGGGATTTACCGTACAGTTTCTACCCTGCTGACCCAGGTGGTGGTGGATCCTTATGATGACGCCTTTTATCATCCCACGAAGATTATCGGGCGCGTGATGAATGAAGAGGAGGCCCGCGCAGAAGAAAAGAAGGGCAATCATGTGACCCCGGTGGAGGGAGGATACCGCAGAATTGTGGCGGCGCCGACTCCTATTGAGATTGTGGAGCTGGATGCCATCACAACACTGATGGATGCGAACCAGATCGTAATTGCAGCCGGCGGCGGCGGAATCCCTGTTCTGCAGCAGGGGACCAGGCTGAGAGGCGCCAGCGCCGTGATCGAAAAGGATCTGATCGCGGGGCTTCTGGCGGACGGCGTGAATGCAGATCAGCTTATTATTCTTACTGATGTAGAGTATGTTTATAAGGATTTTGGAAAGGAAAGGCAGGAGCCTGTTCATATGATGGACTGTGCGACAGCCAGAAAATATATTGAGGAAGGACAGTTCGGAAAGGGAGATATGCAGCCGAAAATAGAAACTGCGCTTTCTTTTATTGGCGACTCTGATTCCAGGAGCGTGCTGATCACAAAGCTGAGCAGTATTAAGGAGGCAATTCAGGGGCGCGCCGGAACTGTGATCAGAAAATAGAAAAGGTAAAATGGGTAAAGCGGGACAATACAAGACGTATTGTCCCTTTTGCAGGACAGAGTCAATGATCAGGTGAAGGAAAGGAATTGGTTATGAAGGAAATCAGAAAAACAAAGATTATTTGCACTATGGGTCCCTCCACAGATGAAGGGGACGTGCTGAAACAGTTGATATTGTCGGGAATGGATGTAGCCCGTTTTAATTTTTCCCATGGTTCCCATGAGGAGCAGAAGGCGCGGCTGGACAGGCTGGTAGCGCTGCGTGAAGAGCTGAACCTTCCGATTGCTACACTGCTGGATACCAGGGGACCCGAGATCCGCCTGAAGGAATTAAAGGGTGGTTCTGTTATTTTGAAAGAAGGACAGCTGTTTACTCTTGCCCTGGGTGATTTTGTGGGAGATGATCAGCGGGTTGCCATTACTTATGAGGATTTATATAAGGATGTTCACGTTGGAAACCGGATTCTGATCGATGACGGTCTCATTGAAATGAGAGTGGTTCAGATTGAGGGAACTGACATTGTCTGTGAAGTGGAGAATGGCGGAAAGATTTCTAATAAAAAGGGTGTGAATGTGCCGAATGTGGAGTTGTCTATGCCGTTCATCAGCCCCACAGATTACGATGATATTGTTTTTGGTGTGGAGAATGACTTTGATTTTATTGCTGCGTCCTTTACCAGATCAGCAGACGATATCCTGCAGATCCGTTCCATTCTGGAGCAGAATGGCTGCAGTACCATTAATATTATCGCAAAAATTGAAAATAAGCAGGGTGTGGACAACATTGATGAGATTATCCGGGTATCCGACGGCATTATGGTTGCCCGCGGCGATATGGGCGTGGAGATCCCCATGGAGGATGTGCCGATTATTCAGAAGATGATTATTGAAAAGGTGTACAATGCCGGGAAACAGGTTATTACTGCCACCCAGATGCTGGATTCCATGATGAACAATCCGAGACCTACCAGAGCGGAGTCTACGGATGTGGCCAACGCGGTGTATGATGGAACCAGCGCCATCATGCTTTCCGGGGAAACTGCGGCAGGCAGGTATCCTGTGGAGGCATTGAAAACCATGGTCAAGATTGCGCTTCGCACAGAGCAGGATATCAATTATGCATCCCGGATGAAGAAGCGGGATGTGCTGACAAATCCGGATATTACCAACGCTATTGCCCATGCAACCTGTACTACGGCAATGGATCTCAACGCATCGGCGATTATTACGGTATCGACTTCCGGACGTACCGCGCGGATGGTATCAAAATACCGGCCCGGCTGCCCGATCATAGGCTGTTCTGTCTATAAGAGCGTATGCAGAAAACTGAATCTTTCCTGGGGGGTGACGCCGATTCTGGTGGATATGCAGGATAACTCGGATGAACTCTTTGATCATGCAGTGGAGTGTGCGGAACAGGCAGGACTTGTGTCCCAGGGGGAGATTGTGGTAATTACTGCCGGTGTGCCTCTGGGCGTTTCCGGGACAACGAATATGATTAAAGTTCATGTGGCGGGACATATTCTTCTTACAGGAAGAGGACTGAACGGAAACGCAGTGTCCGCAAATCTCTGCGTTGCCGGTTCCGCTGAAGATTTAAAGAAGAAATTCAAAGACGGCGACATTATCGTAATGACAGATACCAGCAATGAAATCATGCCCCAGATCCGTATGGCCTCGGGTCTGATTCTGGAAGCGGGAGGCGCGAACTCCCACGGAGCCATAGCGGGTCTGAGTCTGAATATTCCGGTAATAACAGGCGCGGGAAACGCGACAAAGATTTTAAAAACAGGGGCTTATGTGACCATGGATGCAGGCAAGGGAACTGTGAGCTGTAATAAATA
>CAYLWI010000024.1:0-21836 GCA_964387345.1 uncultured Eubacterium sp.
GGAAATGCTGGACAGAATCCGCCCGTGGCTGGGAAGAAAATTTATTGAAGAATAGTGAAAAGTGACATAAAACCGGTCTTAAAACATTTTATACCATGCATTACATATGGAGGACCGGGAACTATTTATCCGGAGGTGGAAGAAGTAATTATTGATGAGATTGACCGTTATAATAAGAAAAAGTTTGGAATATAGCTGATAAAAGCCCCATAAATTCATAATATGCCTGGTTTCCGGAGCGGGCGAAAACTGATGAAGCAGGCGGTGCTGACCGTACTTGCCAGCAAATCTCTCTCTCCCTTTTTTCACAAAACCTTAACAAAGAAGCATAAAACGACAAGGTATAATATCTTGAAGTTGAGGGAATATTTTGTTAGAATGAAGACATTGAAAATTGACAGGATGACGTACCAGCAGGAAGGATGTTTTTATCAGAATGATCAGAAGAAAGGTACAGAGGGTAGAGGATGAAAGTGAACAGACGGAAATAGTGTCGGCGGCAAGGTACTCGCCGGATTACAGAAAAGGACTCACCGCAGAACAGGTGAGAGAGCACCGGAGCCGGGGATGGATCAACAGCGCTGTGGAACCGCCGTCGAAAACAACACAGGAGATTGTCAGAGAAAATATTTTTACGTATTTTAATCTGATTTTTATAATATTTACGATTCTCTTATGTATTGTAGGTTCTTTTCGTGATCTTACGTTTCTGCCTATTATTATCGGAAATACGCTGATTGGAATTATTCAGGAGCTCAGAGCAAAAAAAGTACTGGATAATCTGACCATGCTGAATGCACCCAAAGCCATTGCCGTAAGGGATGGGAAAGAAAAGGTCGTAAAAGCAGAGGATCTGGTTCTGGATGATATTGTTATTTTTAAAGCCGGGGATCAGGTCTGCGCGGATGCTGTTGTATGCAGCGGAGAAGTTCAGGTAAATGAATCCCTGCTCACCGGAGAGTCAGATGAGATTACAAAATCAAAAGATGCGAAGCTGATGTCGGGAAGCATTATTGTGTCCGGTCGATGTTATGCCCGGCTGGAAAAAGTGGGAAAGGATTCTTATATTTCCAGACTGACTCTGGAAGCCAGGACTATGCAGAAGGGAGAGCAGTCGGAGATGATCCGTTCCCTGGATCGTCTTGTGAAGACGGTCGGTATCATCATTATTCCCATCGCCATTCTCCTGTTCCGCCAGGCCTTTTATATAAACCATGAAGAGTTTGCCTCCAGTATTACTTCCATGATAGCGGGCGTGATCGGCATGATTCCCGAGGGACTCTATCTGCTTGCCAGCGTGGCTCTTGCCGTCAGCGCGGCCAGACTTGCAACCCAGAAGGTTCTGATTCATAATATGAAGTGTATTGAGACGCTTGCCCGGGTGGATGTTCTGTGCGTGGATAAAACAGGAACAATTACCGAAAATAAAATGAAGGTTCAGGGAATAAGAAAAACAGAAGAGTATCACCCGGAAGAAATGCCTCCCTTTGAAAAGCTTGTGGGAGATTTTGCGTCTGCCATGAATAGCGATAATGCCACCATGGAGGCTGTAAAGGCGGCCTTTAAACAGACGACAGGACGCAAACCTGTCTCAATCACCGGTTTTTCTTCCGTAACGAAATACAGCAGCGTGGTTTTCGAGGACGGCATCTATATTCTGGGCGCCCCGGAGTTTGTTCTGATGGAAAAACTCGACGCCTATGAGGAGCAGATTTCAGAGTATACTTCCACTGGAGCGCGTGTACTCGCCTTTGGCACCTACGACAGCCCTCCGGAGGGAAAACCTCTGGATCATGGCATCTGTCCGCTGGGATTCCTGCTCCTTGCAAATCCAATCCGCAAGACTGCGCCGAGAACTTTTGCTTATTTTGCCAGACAGGGAGTCACGGTCAAGGTTATCTCCGGAGATAATCCGGCAACCGTTTCCAATGTTGCCATGGAGGCCGGAATCGAAAATGCGGATCAGTATGTGGATGCTTCCCGGCTGAAGTCAGAAGAAGATTTAAAGGAGGCCGTTCTTCACAATGCTGTATTTGGACGTGTCACACCGGATCAGAAGCGGAAGTTTGTCCAGGCTCTGAAGGAAGATGGCCATACAGTGGCGATGACCGGAGACGGTGTTAATGATATTCTGGCACTGAAGGATGCGGACTGCAGCATCGCCATGGCATCAGGAAGCGATGCTGCGGCCCAGGCAGCCCAGCTTGTACTTCTGGAATCAGACTTTTCCTGTATGCCACAGGTGGTAATGGAAGGAAGAAGGGTGGTAAATAATATTCAGCGCTCCGCCAGCTTATTCCTGGCAAAAAACATATTTTCACTGATTTTGAGCCTGGTTTCGCTGATTTTCGGTTTTTCTTATCCACTGGAGCCGTCCCAGATCTCACTGATCAGCCTGTTTGCCATTGGCGTTCCCGCTTTTTTCCTGGCGATGGAGCCGAATACAAACCTGATAAAAGAGCATTTCCTTGTGAATGTACTTTTAAAGGCGCTTCCGGCAGCCATTACAGAAGCTCTGGCAGTTGCGGCCCTGACTCTGTTCGGCCGTATTTTCGGCGTGGATTCCACAGATATCTCCACAGCCTCCACAATGCTGCTTGCCATTGTCGGCTTCCTGTTCCTTTATAAGCTCAGCGCTCCTCTGAATCAGACAAGGGCGATAGTTATAGCAGGGTGTGCCATTGCCATGGTATTCTGCAGTATCTTTTTAAATGATTTGTTCGGGATCACACGAATGACAATGAAATGTATCCTGCTTTTTGTAGTATTCGCCATCGCCACAGAACCGGTACTGCGGTATCTCACAATTTTTGTGGAAAAACTCCGGAACTGGCGTCACGAATTCAAAATAAAAAAAGAGCAGAGCCAAAATTAACAATATCAAAATGAAAAGCCAGGTCTGTAAACGGATCTGGTTTTTCTGTATGTGTCCGGCAGACGCACATTGGAGTATCACAGAATTCACAAAATCTTAATACATATTTTCCGGGGAAGTGTTACAATCATTGGTATTATTTATTGATGAAAAGGATGTGTTTACAGTGAAACATAATAAAAGAAAGAATAGCAGCGACAGAAGCAGTAAAAAAAGAAAGAAACAGAGACATTATCAGAACAAGACTGGAAAAGACGGTCGTATTATATCCGTTAAAGGAATTCTCTGCACAGCTTTTATGGCAATATGTTTTGGGTTCCCGGGGATTACGATAGCTGAAACCTGGCCTGCCGGAAATGAACTTATGATCTGCGCGAGACTTGCTGCATATACTGGCGCCGTTGTTCTGGCCGTCCTGGCAGTTTTATCTGCCTATAACAAAAGGAGGCTGCTGATAATCGCCGGTCTGGTTTTTGGCGGCGCATATCTGTTTGGACGTTTACATACTGGAGGAACTGCGGCAAAGATAATCTATCTCATCAGCATGGCCGATGCTGTTCTTTGTGTCATAGCCGGAATTATACCGGCCTTTATCGTTTATCTGATATTGAGGCTGGTCAGCGGGAGAGTCGCGGATGCTGTCGTATACAAGATAGTACGATGGATACTGATTGTAGTTGTGGGATTTGTTTTTGGCAATCTGCTTTACCGTCTCTTTTCCGGAAGACGATCTGACCGGGGAAAAAGGAGAAGAACAAAGCGGAGGAGAAAAAGAAGAAAGGATCGTAAAGAGAAGGATCCGGACAATGACAATAATGGGAAAACGGGGAAAAGAGAAGAACAACAGCCCGGAAATCAGAAAAATGCAGGAAATAATGAGACTTCCAGACTGCCGGAAATAAAAAAAGAGGAAAATGAAGAGAACAGCCATTCAGAATGGCCGTCAGATTCCCGGGAAGATAGAACAGATACTGATGATGACGATTACTATTATGATGAAGAACTTTCTGTGGAAGAGGAAGAGGAGAGACCAGCCATTCTGGACAAAATCATCAAAAGGGAAGATGGCTCCAGAGGTTTTATCCAGAATCATGATGGAAAATATACAATACTGTTTGAAGACGGCAGCACTTCTGAAGTAAGAACGCAAAATAACAAATATTACTATGAAAGCAGACCCGGAGTCTGGACACTGATAAAGTAAGTAAATAATATGATGATTTGTGTTAATAAACGGGCATTTGTATAAAAGGCAGATGCCCGTTTATTAATCAGATATTTTTTATAAATTGTTTTCTTCCGGATATACAACTATTCGCAAAAGACAGCTTTAACGAATAGTTATGCGCTGTGAAATCCATTTTTTATAAGTAAGGACGCTCCCTTCTGATCTGAGCGTCCCTTTGTTATCTCATATATTCACATATCCAGATCAAATCTCAGTCTGGCATAATCTGCAATAAAATCTACAGTTTTATCAATTCCCAGTGATGAACTGTCTATAGACATATCGTAGCTTCTGGAATCTCCCCATTTTTTGCTGGAATAATAATTATAGTAGTTCGCGCGTTTACGATCCGTTTTATTGATAAAATCAACTACTTTATTATCATCCTTAAACTTCTTATCGGGGAAATCCCTTTTGATACGCTCTACGCGGAAATCCATATTTGCATGGATAAATACACTGAAGCAATCAGGATTTCCCGCCAGTGTATAATCGGCGCATCTTCCGACTATGACACAGGATTCACGACTGGCCAGCTTCCGGATCATATCGAACTGCGCCAGAAATATTTTATGATTTAAAGGCAGCTCCGCAAAATGATGGGATGCGGAATAGCCGTTAGCCGCATATGTATCCATCACCAGGGAATACAGAAAACTATTTGTCGGCTGCTCATCGTTTTTTTGCAGAATCTCCTCACAATAACCGCTTTCCTTTGCAACCAGGGTAAGCAGCTCCTTGTCATAAAATTTTATTCCAAACCGGTCAGCCAGTTTTTTGCCAATTTCTTTTCCGCCGCTGCCGAATTCCCTTCCAATTGCAATAACAAGTCTTCCCATATAAAAAACCTCCTTGTCCATTATTATTACCTTTATTACCTTACCTATGGAAATATTATAGCATAAAAGTCTTATTTTCGAAATTTTTTTAACAAAGATTCGAAATACTCTGGCAAAGGAGCCGAAAATTCCATATATTGATGGGTGGATGGATGGATAAAACCGATGGTCATGGCGTGAAGAGTCTGTCCCTGGAGACCTTTTACTGCATAATATTTTCCTGTTCCCCCATAAAGCTCATCTCCCAGCAGAGGATGTCCGGCACCGGACATGTGGACACGGATCTGGTGGGTCCGTCCTGTTTCCAGCTGGAATTCCATATAGGTATATTTCTCAAAGCGTTCCAGTACCCGGTAATGTGTCGTGGCCGGTTTTCCATTTCTGGGATTGTTTGCCATTTTCTTCCGCTGGGTGGGATGGCGTCCGATCTCACTGTGGATTGTGCCCTCGTTATCTTTTACCACGCCGCAGACAATCCCTCTGTATTTCCGCGTAACCGTATGTTCTTTAATCTGACGGGCAATATCTGTGTGCGCCATATCATTCTTGCAGACAATCAGGGAGCCTGTAGTATCCTTATCAATCCGGTGAACAATACCAGGACGGATTTCCCCATTGATCCCCGACAGGCTGTCCCTGCAGTGATACAGAATGGCGTTTACCAGAGTTCCTGTATAATGTCCGGCTGAGGGATGTACAACCATTCCCTTTGGCTTGTTTATGATCAGAAGATCCGCGTCTTCATACAAAATGTCCAGAGGTATATTCTCCGGACAAATTTCAACAGATCTGGCTGCCGGAATCTCAATGGTGACCAGGTCTCCTCTTTCCAGAAGTGTACTGTTCTTTAGCGCTTTCTGATGATTGATCCCGGCGTTTCCCGACCGGATCAGCTTCTGGAAGAAAGATCTTGACTGTCCCTCATAGATCTGCGCAAGGAACTTGTCCAGACGCTGTCCGTCAGACTCTTCGCCAACTTCAAATTCCTGTTTCATAATATGCACCTAATCCTGTTTCTTTTTCTTAAACCGGATACTTTCCAGAAGTTCGCCGGCTTCCTCATCTTTAAAACGGAACCATATGGTAATTACCAGTAAAATTGTGGCGCAGGTCACATAGATATCCGCCACATTAAATACCGGAAAATCAATCAGATTAAAATAGAAAAAATCTACCACATAGTGATGTGTCACACGATCAATAAAGTTTCCAATAGCTCCGGCGGCAATCAGCACCATAAAAATCCGCAGAATCCGGTATTTCCGTTTATAAGGAATACGGACATAAAGAAAAGCTATTACGGCCAGAATAATAATTGTGATACAGATGAATACTATACTCCGTCCCTGGAGAATACCAAAGGCAGCGCCGCGATTTTCAAGATAATACAGCTGAAAGACATTTTTTATCAGAATAACAGGATCCTGTCCCTTCAGAAACATAACCGCCCATTTTTTGGTAAGCTGGTCTATCGTTACCAGAAGCACAAAAAAAATGAGCCCCTTTCCTATACTCATATAGGGATATATCTTTTTCTCCTTCATAAAACTACTCCCTGTACGTCGAATCCAATACCACCTCATACCAGGCATGGCAGCCGCCTGACGGGTTTATCACGCAAAAAACCAGTCAGACAGCAACACCTGTGACTGGTTCAGCTTTTATGTATATACTGCACAAATAAAAATCAGATATCTGTCTGGAGAGATGACGCGTCAAAGGCGCTCATGATATTCTGGAAATCACCGGATATATCCACATTAGAAGGTGTCACCAGAAAGATATAATTAGAAATTTTCTGCAGATTTCCTTCCACCGCAAAGCAGGAACCGGATGTGAAATCAATAATTCTCTGGGCGATCTCCAGATCAAGACCTTCCAGATTCAGAATGATTGTCCTGTTTGCAAGCAGTGTCTCTGTAATCTCTCTTGCATCTTCTACAGATGTGGGTTTAATTACGCATACTTCCATCGCACTCTGACCTCCCTGTGATTTTCTTGAAGGACGCATCGGAGTTACCTTGGTATTTACAGATTGCGGCTGTTTTGCGGCCGGTTTCGTTTCCTTCGCGACAGTAAACCTGGATTCCTGTGGCTCCTCCTCTTTTGGTGTCTGACGCTCACGGTGGAAAATCTTTCTGGAAGGCTCATATTCCCCGTCGTCCTCCTCGTCATAATACTCGTCGTCGAAGTAATCATCCTCTTCTTCGTCAGAATTCAGTCTCATCGCATTTAAGAATTTATCCATTACACTCATATAAAATATCTCCATTCAAATTTTTATGCATTCATTCCGTAGCTCCGCGCTCCGAAAATGCCCGTCCCGACACGGACCATGGTCGCGCCCTCCTCAATGGCAACTTCATAATCACCGGTCATTCCCATGGACAGAATATGCATATCTACATTATCTATTTTTTTTGCGGCAATGTCAACAGATAATTCCCGGATATGACGAAAATAAATGCGGTTATCTTCCGGATCTTCCACAAAAGGCGCTATTGTCATAAGTCCGCAGATATGAACTCCCGGTAACCTGGAAACATCTTCCACAAGAGAAATTGCTTCTTCCCTGGAAGCTCCGAATTTGGACTCTTCACCGGCAATATTTACCTCGATAAGAATATCCGTGACGACATTCTGTTTTACAGACCGGGCGCTGATCTCTTCTGCCAGACGCAGGGAATCAACAGAATGAATCAGGAATGTTTTTCCTATAAGGTATTTTACCTTGTTTCTCTGGAGATGGCCGATCATATGCCAGTGAATATCATCCGGCAGTCTGTCATACTTTTCCATTATTTCCTGTACCTTATTTTCACCGAATTCACGGATGCCGGTGTCATATGCTTCCTGAAGCATAGATACAGGCTTTGTTTTGCTGACTGCTATCAGTGTGACCTCGCTTCGATCCCTTCCCGCTCTTCTGCATGCCTCCCGGATCCGTTTTTCTACTTCTTCCAGATTCTCTTTTACCATTTTTGTTTGCCTCCTGATTTAATTAGCAAATTCACCTTCTGATACAGAACTGCCGTCCAGGGCAATTCTGTCATACAGGGACAGACCATAACTGGTTCCTGTTTCTATAATTGTATATTCTTCATTTGATCCGCCGGAAACAGGCTCTATAATCCTGAAGACCGCATAACCTTTATTCATATTATAGACGCCTTCTAACTCTCCTGTCTCCTGGATCGTGTACTGCTCGTCTGAATCTGGTTTCTGGATCACATCACCCACGGCAAGATCCTCTTCGTCTATGTAATATACATTATTTTCTTCATCCGTATAGTATAAATCTGTCTGGATAAACTCCACAGACTGGTTCCCCTTTTTATCTGTGCTTACCTTGATCACTCCCCGGCTGGAGGAATTATCTCCCTGACTGATATATTCTCCGGGAATGATCAGAAACTCTTTCGTTGTAATCGCCGAATTAGGTATTTTAAGTCCGGAAACGTCATCTGATCCAAGTTCTACTTCCAGGTAGCGGTCAGAAATATAACGGATCATGGAAGTATTAAAGGACAGCTGCAGGAAACTTTCCCCATCATCGTAATCACAAATGGATGCTGTTGCGTATGTCTGCCAGTTATCTTTCTTAAAAGTGACCCGAATAGTGAAACTGGTATCATCTTCTTCCATCTCCTGCTGGTACTTTTCCCGGTCTTCTTCATCTATGGGAATCATGAGGTACCAGTTTTCATCAGTAACTGTCTTATACAGCGCCTGGCCGGATGAAACTGCCGTATTTCCCTTCAGGTTGGTTTTGGTATATCCGGAGGGATTATACATTTCCGGGGAAAAATTATCTGTAGTCACATCTTCGTATCCGTCTGTATAAAAAGCAAGCACTCCGTCTTCCTCAGCACGTATAAGGGAAAATGTATTTGATGAAGCAGCCTCGTCCATTTCATCTGTGAGGCTGTCAAATGCCGCAAGATACAGGCTTTCCTGTATACTGGCATTCAGATTCTCTTTAAAAGAGTACACGTTATAAAACAGGTCATCCGAATAAGATGAGCTGTAATCAGTAATCATATCCAGGATATCCAGAAGTTCATCGCCGGATAATGTGGTGCCATCCAGGCCGGCTTCGGTAATTTCCTGTGATATGCCGCCGTCTTTATCAATGGAGCAGATCAGATCATTATAGCCTGTCTTGTCGCTTTCCTTTTTATAATAATTAATATCTCCGGCCTCCTCAGAATAAGTAACTGTCTCCTCTCTCAGTACCAGACCGGTATAAGTAGAAGTATTCATAATCCGACCCTTCTCCACTTCATAAATAGAGATATGTTTATCTGTCAGAAAGTTAAAGAAATAGATCAGAAAATAAATCAGTACAAATGCAAAGACAATAATTCCGATATTCAGATGTATGGGTTTTCGATATCTGATAATATTCTTTTTGTGCTTTTTTTTCATATTTTTCACTCATAAATATCACAGGATCTGAATAAAATCAGACCTTGTGTCAATAATACAAATTAAAAGGAGGTATTATGGAATGAATACAAAAGTATTGGATACCATTCTTCTGATCTTAGTAATCGCCGGCGCTGTCAACTGGGGATTGATCGGTTTTTTCCAGCTTAATCTGGTTGCGTTTCTTTTTGGAAATATGAGCTGGATATCAAGAGTGATTTATGCACTGATCGGTCTGAGTGGTCTATATATGATCAGTGCATTTGGCCGGATCCGGTCCTTTGGCCCGGATGCATAAAAAGGTTGTCTGCCGAGTACAGATGACGGAAAAAAGGTGTCTTAAGAATGAATTTTCTTAAGACACCTGAAAAAATCGATATTCTCTATAAGGAAATCAGCACCTTTGCTTTCGCGGACTCAGGCAGGTCAGCCTCATTCTTGGATACGCTCAATACAAACTTCACGCCATATTTCTCACTGATGACATCCAGTTTCTCGATGGCATGTACAATCAGGTCATCTGTAACATTCCCGATTGTAAGGAAACTATCCAGGTATATCTCCTGCAGATCATAATCCTGGGATACAATACCACAGATAAAACCAATAAATTCATCACAATTCGTAATCGGATAATCAGCAACATTAATTAAACGAACTTTATTTGATAATTCATGCATATGCTTCTGACTTTTATCAAGATATACAATGTTTCCAGTAGCACTCTCTATGGAAGAGTTTACCTTGTCCAATAAACATTTTGTCTTCCCCTTACCTTTTTCGCCGGCAATAATTTCAACCATTGTCTTATCCTCCTACACTGAACCGCTTGTCTCCCTCAAGGATACTGGCTCTTTTTATAAAATAATTATATTATAATCACCCCTAAAATACAACCGTTTAATTCGAAAAATTGGAAAGTATTTGAGACATGATTTTATAAAGATCTCCCCGGGAATTTCCTTTCAGAACAACAGAAATCACAGGCTCTTCTGATTCATTTCTGCTGTAAAGTACCAGGCAGTATCCTGCATCCTGGGTTGTTCCGGTCTTGCCGCCAACGACAGTAACCCCATCCGGCTGATCATATGTACCGGACAAATAGCCGTTGCTGTTATTCCATGTGGCTGTAACCGTATTTCCATCGGCATCCAGATATGAGGCGTCATGGGATTTTGTAGAAATCAGGTTAACAAACTCTTCATTCTGGATAGCCGCATTAAAAATAAGATAAAGATCATATGCCGTGGTATAATGATCTTCATCCGGCAGACCGCTGGGATTCATGAAATGGGAGCCTGTGGCTCCAAGAGCCAGCGCTTCGCTGTTCATCAGCTCCACAAAAGCGTCTATACTTCCGGAAATTCCTTCCGCAATGACATTGGCCGCATCGTTTCCGCTTTTGAGCATCAGACCATATAGCGCTTCTTCCAGAGAAATCTGGTCTCCCACCTCCAGACCACAGACAGAAGAGGACGGATCCAGTGTTGCAATGGCATTTTCAGATACTGTCAGCATCTGATCCAGATCGCCATATTTCAAAGCTATATAGGCAGTCAGAATCTTCGTTGTACTGGCCGGATAATTTTTCTCATAAATATTCTGGGAATATGTGATCTCTCCCTGGTCTACCATAAAAACTCCCGCGCTCTCCGCACATTCCGGGATAACCTGATCGCTTTCTGTATTTTCTGTTCCGCCCACACACAGATCCGTGGCAAACAGTGATGTGCCGTCTGACCCGCTGCCGTTCCCCAGTACACTGTATTGCGCCGTAGTATCGTAAAGGTCATAGGCGTCGGCAACATCTGTCCGCTGCGTACAACCGGAAAGAGAGAGACACAGAATGATGCCGATGAGCAGAAATATTCCCGTTTTTTTTATTTGTTTCACTCTTCTACCTCCTTTTTCTGTATCAGAAATCGTCTCCGGAACCGTATTTTCTTGCCTGCAGGCTCACATTCAGTACGAGTCCTATGGAGATGTACATACTGATCAGAGATGTCAGACCATAACTGACAAAGGGCAGGGTGACCCCCGTATTTGGCAACAGTCCTGTGGTGACTCCGATATTTACAAAGGACTGGAACCCAATCAGCGCGGCCACGCCGGAACAGATCAGACGACCGCCCATGTCCCTGGCATTCCTGGCAATCCAGATACATTCAAATACAATAAGCAGAATCAGAATAATGATTATAATACATCCTACAAATCCAAGTTCCTCGCCAATGATGGAAAAGATAAAATCTGTTTCCGGCTCAGACAGATAGTTGCCGTTCCGGAGCGAGGTGACGGAAGAATTATAAAGCCCTTTTCCCCATAACTGCCCGGAACCGATAGCAATTTCTGAATTTAACTGCTGCCTTGCCAGATCGGGATATTCATCCGGATTCAGCCATGCCAGAATACGACTGAACTGATATCCCTGCAGCAGGGATACCTTTCCGCTCAGCATCAGCACGAGGGTAACGATGATCGCAGGGATTCCTACGGCCAGGGCTGCCGCCACAATTTTATAGCTGAGGCCGCCCACAAAAAGCATGGATAAAAAGAGCACAGCGATAATGATTGTCGTAGAAAGATTGGGCTGCTTGTAAATCAATATCAGAGGTACTCCTGCCAGTATAAATGAGATCAAAAGCATCTTCCATGTATTCAGTGTGTCCCGGTATTTCATAAAAAAGGCGGCAAAAAACAGGATCAGAAGTACTTTACAGAATTCTGATGGCTGAAACTGGAATCCGCCAATGCTGATCCAGCGGGTAGCTCCGCTGACGCTCTTCCCAACTCCGGGAATCAACACAAGAGCCAGGAGAGCAACAAGAAACAGATATATGATACGTCTCAGTTTTAATAAAAGCGAATAATCAATCAGTGATGTAACTGTCATCATTACCAGTCCGGCAAACATTCCGTAGGTCTGGGTACGCCGCAGCGAACTTTCAGCGCTTCCAACTACAAAAATGCCGATAATGGTCAGAATGACGACATAGATTACCAGCCGGAACCTGTAATCTTTTATTTTATACTGTTTAAACATTCATTTCCTCCAGACATTTTAATCTGCGAAGCTGTTGGTAGAGGTGTCTACACTGGCGGCATGACCGCTTAACAGTTCCTCTTCGCTGACCTCATTAAAATAATATTTCATTACGGTATCCGCAAAATCACAGGCATTGCCGGAACCATACCCATATGCAATTCTGACTGCAATGGCAATCTCCGGATCATCGCTGGGAGCGAATCCGATAAAAAGCGCATGGTTCGGACGATCTTCATCCTCCTGGGCGGTACCGGTTTTTCCTGATAATGAAGTCTCCAGATCATCAAACTGGTCATGGTCTTCAATTACCATCTGCATTCCCTGTTTAATAAGGGACCATGTGGAGGAAGAAACCTCAGTAATCTCATTTTTCACTTCCGGACTATATGTTTCCAGTGTGTTTCCATCAGAATCCGTTACTTTATCCAGAAGAGTGAGGTCATAGACAGTTCCCTCATTGGCAATAGCTGCCACATAACGGCAGAGAGCCACCGTCGTATAACTATTATTACTTTGTCCGATAGAAGCACTGACTGGATATTCATCAGCAATTGAGGACTGCGTTTCCGAAATTTCCAGACCCGTTTTATCTCCCAGGCCAAACATTTCTGCGTATTCCTGGATTTTGGCAAGTCCGACATCTTCATTAAAAGTATCTCCCACAAGACTGAGTCTGTAACCAACCTCACAGAAGAAAGTATTACAGGAATCACGGATTGCAGTAGTGACAGTTTCCATTCCATGGGCAGAAGGATAAATCCAGCAGCGAAGGAAATAGTCAAGCCGGTCAAAGGCGCCGGTATCATTAATCTGTGTAGAAGATGTAATAACCCCCTCCGTCAGTCCCGCGGCAGCCATAACCAGTTTAAAGGTGGAACCGGGAGCTGTCGTCTGCTGGGTGGCATTATTGTACAGAGGTGTGGAACCATCCGTCAGCAGGGAATTCCAGTAATCAGTGTCCATGTTGTTGGCCAGAAGGTTTGTATCATATCCCGGATAGGTAACACAGGCAAGCAGCTCTCCGGTATCAGGATCCATAATCACACAGGAGCCGGTACACGGATCCAGCGCAAGCTGCGCCGGTGTGATTTCCAGATTATAGATTTTCTCCCGCAGAAATGAATAAGCGCTGGTCGCGCCGGATTTCAGCGAATTTACTGTCTCCTCATCGTAAGTAAGAATTTCCTGCTCATAGAGAATTACACAGAGCTGCGATCCGGATATCCCATCATTATAAATCAGATATTTATAAATGAGACGCTGAAAGGCATTCCGGATACTGATCTGATCCATCACATAGGAAACCAGCGCAGAATAGATCTCATCAGTATCTGCATATTCATCTTCAATATCAAGAGCAGAAATCTGGATCCAGGAAGAATCAATAGCATATCGCAGATATTGCTTTACAGATATGGATCCGCTCTTCCAGCTGGTATAAGTCTCGTCGGAAGAATCCACATCTGTAGTATCAAAAACTCCCTGATCCTGCAGAAAAGTAACAATATAGGTAAGGTACTCCTGGATTTCATCTGACTGATCCTGGTAGGCAGTGTCACTGTTCAGCGCAGACTGGACGGACTGCAGGACAGATTCGCGGTAACTCAGATAAGTCTGGTATACATCATTCTGATAAGTACCTTCTTCTGCTTCTGCCATCTCATCAATATCAATTACATCATTCTCAATCAGCGCATTATAAACGTCATAAATCGGAATAGACTCGCTGGTATCAGCATATTTTGCGTTGACAATCTGCGCGTAGAGAATTCCCGCCAGTTCCTGCTCCAGGAGATCATACACTGCGCACTGAAGCTCTGCGTCAATGGACAGATATACATCATTTCCGGCGGACGAATCCGTTGAATCTTTCACTTCAAGAATTGTACCCAGATTATTGACATAAACGGTCTGATATCCTTTTTCTCCCTGAAGCTGGGTTTCCATCACCTGCTCAATTCCGGCTTTACCTACGATGTCATTTGTAGTATAGGAATCATCCTCGGCGCTTAAGGTTTCATATTCCTCATCAGAAATCTTTCCGGTATAACCGATAATATGGGAAAAATACTCCGGATAATCATAAACCCGTTTGGTATCTTCCTGTACTTCCACGCCCTGGAGTTCATAGAGATGCTCTTCAACCATGGCCACTGTCTCATCGGAGACATCAGCCGCGATATCTGTAGCAATATATCTCTGGTATGAATTCAGATTCAGGGCATAGCGGATCACAACGATCTGATAAGCGCGGTACCGGTCATAAGTATCAGTATCTACTCCGAACTGATCCAGAAGATATTCATAAATCTGCTCTGTAGTAGCCTGTGCCTGATCGTATCCCAGATCGGAATCCACCTTCAGATCTGAAATGGAACTGACCCCATAAACATCCCTGCGAAACCCCATAAGACTTGTCCCTTCAACAAGAAAAGAGAGTTCGCCTGTGGAAGGATCCATATAAAGATCGAGATCATTAATAATGCTGTCATCATTGGCCTCAATCATATCAATTAACGTGCTGATTTCAGCATTCAGCTCCTCGTTCTTCTGATCTGTATCGTCATAAGAACCATTATCTGTCAGTGTGATCGTATAAGAAAGTTCATTATGCGCCAGAAGAACCCCGTTCCGGTCATAGATATTTCCGCGGGTTCCCTCAATTGTAATTTCGCGCTCGATACTCATTACATAATTATTCAGATAATCCTCGCCATTGATTATCTGCATGGTGAACAGGCGCTGTATTGCTATCACAAAAAGTACCAGAATTACGACCCATAAAGCAAAAAGTCTTGATTTTAAAATTTTTACCAGCCATTCTTTTATAAAATTAACCAAATTTCGTCTCGCTCCTTCGTTCGATCTCTTCCAGCTTCTGATTTATTTTCAGCAGAATAAAGTAAAGCAGAATCGCAACTATCATTGTATATATCAGTTCCGGGAAAATAATGTGTACCAGATAATAACCAAAAGCGAATCTGCCTCTGAACCAGAACAGTATAAAATAAATTACCAGATTGCAGCCAAAATCACTGAGAGCTATCAGAATAACCGGAAGGCGGATTTCGTCCGGAAAGAAAATCCGCTTAAAGAATCCATTTATAAAGCCTGCAAACATGTAGATAAGCGCATAAAATCCCAGTGCGCTTCCAGACAACAGATCCAGAAGGAGACCACAGAAAAATCCTACAAATAATCCTTCTTTCTGGCCACGCATAAATCCGAAAGACGCTGTTACCACAATCAGAAGATTCGGTGAAATAGAAGCGATCTCCAGGGATTTGAACACCGTACATTGTAAAAGGAAGCAAACAATGATAATGACCGCAATTATAATTTTACGTTTCATAGCCTACTCCCCCTGATTTTCAATTATAGATTCTTTTGTCTGCAGAATGACAAATACTTTTTCAAGATGTTCGAAATCCACAATCGTCGCCACTTTTCCGGATTTTGTCAGATTATTTGAATCAGTTGTGATCTCGGTAATGTAACCTACGGGAATTCCCTCCAGGTAAAGATCGCTGATATTCGAAGTTACAAGCTGATCGCCTTCCGAAACAACATCGTCCTCATCCCGCAGGTCTGAGAAATTAATCTGGCTGCTTTCATTCATGGACTGCAGGCTGCCGCTGACAATACACAGATCCGAGGTGGAAAGATCCGTACAGCTGATATTGCTGTTATCATCGATCACTGCCCGGACAGTGGCATAATTCGGTCCGACATCGGTTACTATTCCGGCCAGCCCTCCGCTGGCAATCACATTCATGTCGACTTCAATTCCATCATTTGAGCCTTTGTCAATCAGAAAAGTGGAAAACCAGTTTCCTGCGTCCTTGCCGATTACGCTGGCCGCAACCTTATCATAATCAGTATAATCCTGATCCATATCGTAAAGTTCCCGGAGCTGGTCAAGCTCATTCAGATTGATCTGTACCTGGTTCAGCTCCTCCTGTACAGAAGCCAGCTCCTCTCGTAGCTCTTCGTTTTCTTCCTGCAGCGCCTTCTTTGTCACAAAGCTTTCCCGCAGACTGGTCAATGCCTGGCCTACACGGTTCACTCCCTTCTGCATGGGAATAATGACATAGCCCACCACATGGTTTGCCGCCTGGGAAGACATGGACAGTTTTACACTGCAGCCTATGATTACCAGACAAAACAGACTCATAATCAGAAGCACATACTTTGCCGGAAACTTATTTTTCTTTTTTCGTCTTTTCATACATTACTGCCCCTGCTATCTGAAAATTCTGGTCCGCATGCTGTACGCAAGATGTTTATATTTTTCATTCGTCACTACAAGGCTAAGCCCTTTAACCACAGTCTCATCCGGTTCTTCGCAGACATTGACTTCAATATTGGTAATTTCAGTAAAAAGCTTATCCATATCACATACCCGCGAACCGCCTCCGGTCAGATAAATACCGGAATGGATAATATCCTTTGCCAGTTCCGGCGGAGTCTTCTCCAGAATCATCTTAATCGCGTTGCAGATATTGGCCAGACTGTCCTTCATGGCCTCATATACAGTCTGCGCGTCAATATTGATTTCAATAGGAAGCCCGCTGACTACATCCAGGCCTACAATGGTAAGAGATCCCTCTTTTCCCGGAAGAGCGCTTCCTATATGTTCCTTTAACTGCATGGCCGTTTTCTGACCGATCACAAGATTATATGTCTTTTTGATATAGGAAATGACAGACTCATCCAGGCGGTTCCCTCCAAACTGAAGCAGATCGCTCAGAACCAGTCCCCCAAGCGAAATGACAGAAATCTCTGTCGTGTCCGCTCCTATATCCACAACCATTATACCTGTAGGCTCATTCACATCCAGTCCCAGTCCCACTGCATCCGCAATGGGTTTGTCACAGAGCTGGACAGTACGCGGTTTGATTTTGCTTTTATAGAACAGGTCATAAAATGCCTTCTTTTCTACTTCCGTAATATCAGTAGGAACCGCAACAATAAAATCAGACCCTTTTACATGTCCTTTGGAATTCTTCTCAAGGATTTCCTGAATCATGGTCTGCATATTATTATAATCTGCAATCACGCCTCCGACAACCGGAAAAGAAACCTGGATATTTTCCGGGGCCTTTTCATACATGGCGTAGGCATTGTCGCCATATGCGTATAACTGGTTTTTATTGATAATAGCAATCGTGTTTTTTGATTTAATAATCTTATTAGTATGTTTGTTGAAAATTTTTAAATTGCAGGTTCCAAGATCCACTCCGTAAATATTTGCCATTTTAATTTCCCTTTCTCGTTAGAATGTCCTGCTCACGGAAACTGAAAAAACAATTGTCACCGATTATAATATGATCCATGAGCGGGATCCCCAATAGTTCTCCGCAGTCCCTGACGCGGAAGGTGACATTAATATCTTCCTTACTCGGTTCTGGATTTCCGCTGGGATGATTATGAAGAAGAATAATAAACTCCGCCCGCTTCTGCAGCGCTGTCCTGAAAATCTCTCCCGGAGAAATGACGGATGCATTTGAAGTCCCTACTGACAGAAGGACATCATCCAGAAGCATATTCTTCCGGTCAAACATAGCCAGCACAAGAATTTCCTTTGGTTCATGTCTCATCCGCTCCATATAATAGGAGGCAATCGTCCCTGGATCAGATCCTGTCAGCGCCTGGAATCTGGTAGCGGACGCGATCCGCCTGGCAAGCTCTCCCGCGCACTTCAGCTGGATGGCCTTCACATGACCGATCCCCCTGATCTGCATGAGATCTTCCATATCCATCCGTATCAGATTAAGCAGGCCATCGGGACCGGCGTTAATTACACGGGCTGCAAGGTCTGTGCTTTTTTCTCCCTGTGCTCCTGTACGGATCAGTACGCCGATCAGCTCCGCGTCAGACAGGACAGACGGTCCCTTCCTCATACATTTCTCATAAGGTCTTTCCAGATCCGGTAACTCTTTCATTGTTAAATTTTTTTGCATTTCATGTCCTTACTACTCTCTCCAATATGCGGACACTGCATTCATAATAACACAAAATTTTTTTTATGTATACGGTAAAGATTGAAATTAAATGCAGCATGGGGACGGATGCTTTTAGTCTTTGCCCCTTCCAATGCAGAAAAAATCTCAATATGATCTTGATGATTTTACCACATTCAAACACGCAAGTCATTAAATTTCAATGATATTTCTTATAAATTTCATTAAATTTATTGAAATCTCCATGCCCGTAATGCATTAGAGCTTAACTTCCTATTAATTATATGCTACAGCCGGGGCTGCCGCAAGCGGAAATTTAGCGGCAGAACGCTGCTGCCGCTGTTTAAATGTTCAATATCATAAATACTTATACCTGGCGGAAATGCCTTTGCCCTCAAGCTCAAAACTATAATATGGACAGATATCGGGATCCTGGATCACACGGTACAGGGAATACAGCTGCGGTAAAAACACTTCCCAGTTTCCCGTTTCTTCAGCCGCATGTGCCGCCCATACCATTTCCGAATCCTCATACTGGTCCTCTTTTTCATGTAACGGAACCGCTGACGACATGCCAGTGACTCCGGCTTCACTGGGCTGCCACTGATGTACGCGGTATGCTTCTTTTCTTGTGGTCTCCGGATCGTAGGTTTCTTCATGTCCTTCCAGATTAAAGCCAACAGCTACAACTGCATAGTCGTATTTCAGTATCTGCCGGACGTGTTCCGGAGCTTCCGCCACATCATCCAGACGGATATAGGGAGTGATCTGTTTATTATCATTCCATTTCTGCGGTGCGCGATGAATCGATCCGATCGGCCCGTTTTCCCTGGGATCAATCATCCATGATAATCCTATATGCTGATTGGGATGCCACAGATTATCACATTTTTCCAGATTGCACCAGAACCAGTTCAGCATTCTGGCTGTAACGCCATCAAGTTCCCATTCCACATGGGTTCCTAAAGTATCCAGTCTTGTGATTTTTAACATTGAACTCCTCCTTTTTGGACTCTTCCTTTTTTGTCACGCAGTCAGTTGTCAAATCTGAAAAAATATCTTTTCAGATTCCCACAGGCACAGGACATATTCCGGGAGAACATTTCTTTTCCCTCTCCAATACTTCCGGTACTGTTTACGGTTCATATTTTTTATAAAGTATAACATCCCTGCGTATTTTTCCTATGCACTTTTTTTCGAATAAAGTTATTTTTTTATGGTTCAACCTTCCGCGCTTAAGGATTCAGTCAATGCTCACAAATCACAGAACTGCTGTATTTTCACATCTGCCTCTTACACATCCTTCATCTGCTCCGCCGTCACCAGTCCCCGGTCCATTATTTTCTGCAGCGACATCAGGATTCCCAGCTTTGCATGATACCATGTGAGCCCTCCCTGGAAATAAACCGCATAGGGAGGCCTGATGGGGCCATCCGCACTGAGCTCTATGGATGAACCCTGGACAAAAGCGCCTGCCGCCATGATCACCTTACTGTCATACCCTGGCATATCCCACGGTTCCGGCATAACAAAAGAGTCCACCGGAGCCGCGGCCTGGATTCCCTGACAGAAAGCAATGACTCCCTCCGGACTTCCCAGGGTAACCGCCTGGATAATATCATGTCTGGATTCCGTTCCGTCGGGAATTACAGGGAATCCCAGTTTTTCATAAATATTCGCTGCAAAGATTGCTCCTTTCAAAGCGCCGTTTACTACAGTCGGAGCCTGGAACAGCCCCTGGAAAAAGGACCGGTTCACCCCGAGCGACGCTCCTACTTCTTTTCCGAGGCCGGGAGAAGTCAGACGATACGCCGCGTTATCTACGCAGCTTTTTCTTCCCACAATATAACCTCCGATGGGAGCCAGACCGCCGCCGGGGTTTTTGATCAGGGATCCGGCTATCATATCAGCCCCTGCTTCCAGAGGTTCTTTCTCCTCTACAAATTCCCCGTAGCAGTTATCCACCATGCAGATTACATCTGGTTTTACTGATTTTACAAAGGCAATCAGCTCCCCGATCTGATCTACGGAAAAAGACGGACGGGTCTGATACCCCTTGGAACGCTGGATTGTCACCAGTTTCGTCTTTTCATTGATCGCTTTTTGTATTCCTTCAAAATCAAAATCTCTGTCATTCAGCAGATCCACCTGCCGGTAAGTAATTCCATACTCAGCCAGGGAACCTGTGGAGGGACGGATGCCGATCACCTCCTCCAGCGTATCATATGGCTTCCCTGCCGGAGACAGCAGTTCATCTCCCGGACGCAGATTAGACATCAGGGCCAGGGCCAGGGCGTGGGTGCCGCAGGTAATCTGGGGACGTACCAGCGCCGCTTCTCCGTGAAAACATTCTGCATAGACCTTTTCCAGAGTATCCCGGCCAAAGTCATTATAGCCATATCCGCTTGTGGACTGGAAACATTCCGCGCTTACCCTGCACTTCTGCATGGCGTCAATCACCTTCATCTGGTTATATTCCGCTGTTTCATCCAGCCGGTCAAAACGCTCCTTCAGGGATTTTTCTATCCTATCCCCATATTCATAAACCTCTCTGGAAATTCCCATTTCCAGATACTTTTTTCTGATTAGCTCTTCTGTCATAGTATCTCCTGTCTGATTCTGGCTATCATGTATTCCAGAATCTGGTTTTCATCATAATTAAAATCCGGTTTATTTACCCAGATCACATCCCGTTCCCTCCGGAACCAGGTAAGCTGACGTTTGGCAAAATGTCTCGTATCCCGCTTCAGAATATAAACTGCCTCTTCATAGGAAATATCACCGTCCAGCCAGGATAAAATCTCTTTATACCCAAGTCCCTGCATGGAAACCATCCCTCTGTGATACCCCTTTGCTTTCAGCGCTTTTACTTCTTCCACAAGGCCGTTTTCCAGCATCTGGTCAATCCGCAGGTTGATCCTGTCATACAGCTTTGTACGATCGTCATTCAGGACAAAGTAGCAGAATGCATAAGGAGATTCCTTTTTCTTTTCCTGCTCATTATGGGCGGAAATCGGAGTCCCTGTTTTTTCATAAAATTCCAGGGCACGGATCACCCGCTTCACATTATTCTCATGAATGATTTCCGCAGAAACCGGATCCACCCGCCTTAATTTCTCATGAAGATAATGGGTTCCCTTTTCCCTTGCCTCTTCTGCATAATGTTCCCTGAGAGCTGTATCCTCATCCTGGGATGTAAAATCAATATCATATAAAAGCGCCTGGATATAAAATCCGGTTCCGCCAGCCACAACAGGAATCTGTCCCTTCCCATAAATTTCCGCCATTGCCTGCTTTGCCAGCTCCTGGAAACGGACCACATGGAATTCTTCATCAGGATCCAGAATATCAAGCAGATAGTGGGAAATCCCCCGCATTTCTTCCGGTCTGATTTTGGCGGATCCGATATCCATCCCTTTATAAACCTGCATGGAATCCGCGGAAATAACAGCTCCGT